>JAHBVI010000075.1 GCA_019637635.1 Anaerolineae bacterium | reverse complement strand
GGGGGCGTCCAGGCTGAAGAAGAGGTGACCATTGCGGAAATCAAAGGCGTCAATGCCCACTGCCGCCAGTCCCACGTCCGAGCCGTCAAAAAACATGTGCCATTCGCCGGTGGCGGCGTCAAAGAGTAAGATGTCCTCATTTTCGTAGGGCACGTTGCCGGCGTAGCCGCTGCTGGCAAAAGAGACATAGAGGTAGCGCTGGGGCAGCGGCATCGCCGCATTCGCCGGGGCCAGCATAATCGCATCGGCCAGCACAAAATGATCATCGTCGTCATCGAGGGTGTTGTCATTGAGGGTGATGTACTCGGCGATAATGTCGTTCATGGCAAAATCGTATCGCCCCAGGTAAGCCCAGGCATTGTGTTCTTCGTTGCCCACGTAAGCCGCCTGAACCACAATCGCTACGCTGACTGCCTGGTTGTGATGAATGGTATATCTGGCGCCCAACGAGGGCGCCACATCTTGGGGAATGTGTACAAAGATGTCGTAATCGCCGGGTGGGGTAAAGGCATCACGTTTGATATTCCATCGCACAATACAGGTGTCTGTGTCGTTGCTAAATGCCACATGATAACCGAAGTTGTAGCTTTCGTTGCCTGTGTCTGGCAGCCAACAATCCCCCTGCTCAATAGAAAAATCGGCCGAACCGTCATCAATGATCATCCGCGCATTGTTTACGGCCGGTTCAATCACAGGTGTACCGCCAGGGTATTGGTGGGAGGATGAGAAAATAGCTGGTTCATTTTGCCACAGATCATAGCTTGTTGCACCTGCTGGATCGGTAGCCCATGGGTCAATAACAGGGGTCGCACTTGGCATTGGTGTAAGCCCTATCCAGCCATAAGGGTTTACAGGCCTATAACCGCCAGTGTCACGCACTTCAAAATGTAGATGAGCACCACAAGTTGGGTCATCTCCAACATCCCCACAGCCTCCAAAAACTGCCCCCGTATTACCGCTAATACCTATAATGCTATTTCTGTCTTCCGGGTCGGCTTCAACAGGGTCGCCTGTCGCCACGGTTAAGACGCTTAAATGTCCATATATAGTGTCATATTGCCCATGATCTATCCTAATACGAAGGCCATAACTCCCTCGATGATTTGATGGGTCTTCCCAACCTGCAGCAATCACTGTTCCATTTGCGGCAGCTAATACAGGAACGTATTTAAGACTGTAATCAATACCACCATGTTCATCATAGCCATACCCGTTATCAGGCATTGGAGTAGCGGCATATGAAACACCATTGTAATGTAAAATAATGTCATTGCCATCGTCACCAGTGCTAGCTAGTGGTTTATTATGGTCAATTATATTATAGATATTTTGGCGATTATAATAAATTGGCCCTAAAAACGGGGCTGGCGTTGGAGTTGTTTGAGCTAATGCACTGTTATAAGTAATTAATTGCAATTGTATAATTACAATAACTCCCCAAAAAAGAGCATGTATACCAACTGTTCTCCCAATATTGCGTTTACTCATTGTATTTCTCCAAATAGATTATCAGTGCGAATTCACGATTCACGGAACCCAATGCGCTTCAAATGGATTAAGTGTGCCTGTAGAATCAACAGCACAATAGGTATTACCATTCTCAGTATCCACGAGGTATAGACAAGATTGCTTTTCACTGGCCCCAAAGAAGAGTAACCATCTCTCATCCGGCGACCAGGATAAAATCTCAAACTCTTGGACATTGTCTAAATCGGTTAGAGTCCTTAATTCTCCTGTTTCAACCTCGTAAACAAGCAATTTGGCTGTTCCCGCCTCTTCAGAGCCAATTGCTAAATAATTACCCTGTAAAGACCAAACAGGTAAATTTATATGATGCCCTTGATGGGCGACCAAACGAGAAGTTTGGCTATTAGCGTCCCAAAGGTACAAATCCACACTATCTCTACTTCCCTGCATATACGCCAGTTGCGAACCATCAGGTGTCCAGGTAGATGACCAAGCCGGGTTCCCGACGAAATCTGTACCCAGTAGAACCTGCTCGTTCGTTTGCAGGTTAATAAGTGAAAGCCCCTCACCGCTCAGTTGATTTAGGACAAGCCAATTACTATCAGGTGACCATATGACATCGTTTGGCGTGATTAATGACTTTATTGAGTTTGGCACTAAATCGCCGGTTTCTAAATTGATAAGCATCAGTTCGCCCGATTGCTGTAAAGTGACTGCCACCAATTGTCCATCAGGAGACGCTTTCAATTTTAGAATATCGGAGGGAAAATTAGGGGTGAATTGTTCCGAGACATTGCTGCCGATGCGGGTTAGGAAGCCTTGTTTGCCCTTTGAATAAAGTATCGTCTGATTATCTGGCAGCCAACTGATATTGTATATCCTAGGATTATCATCCTCGGTGACTTGCACTACTGTGCCTTCCAAAAGGTCAGCAACATAAATACTTGTGACATCCAAAGAGTCACTGATTTTCTTGATAACGGTGAAAGCAATTTTGGTTTTGTCTGGTGACAACGCAACCTTGGGCCAACTTGTCGTTTCGTCAGGCCAATTTAGTTGATTACGTAAGATAGGCGAAATCAGCCAATTTTCTGGCGAGCCATTGTCCGGTATTGCCACATATAAATCCTGTTGGGGATCATATAGAGGGATGGAATAGTAAGATGGTGCTTCGAGAGGAACTTCTTTATCCCAAAAGAAAAACAAATCTCCTTCAATGTCTGGGGATACGAATGTTGGTTGTGCAGTAGCTACTTCTGTGGGTTGGGGAGTGGCGGTGTGGGTGGGGGGAATGGTTACAGTAGCCACGGCCGTATCCATCACCACCGGCGTATCCGTAGCAGGCGGTTGGGTGGGGGTGGGCGGCACGGCCGTGTTCGTCTCTACCACAGCCACACGGGTCGGCGGCACAGTCGCCACTTCGCTCTCCACGCTGCACCCCGCCAGCAGCAAAGCTGACGCCAAAATAAACAGCAATCGCATCGTCTTCATGGCAACCTCCAGAGGGGAATTATGAATTATGAAGGATGAATTATGAAGCGTCGGCGCTTCCTCCCCTTCCTAATTCCTAATTCATCATTCCTAATTTTCTGTCAGCCACGCCGGATGGCGGGCGGTGATTGTTGTTTGCGTCAGTTGGGTGGGTGGCTGGCCGGGGCTGACGAGCCAGATGGCGTCGTCAGCGGTGAAAGCCAGTTGCGCGCCGTCCGGCGACCAGACGGCATCATACACCAGACTGTCCGGGAACGTGGTCAGCGGCGTGGTCTGCCCGGTAGCGGCGTCGGCCAGCATCAGGTTGCTGCGCAGCGCCGGGGCCAGGTGGTCGGCGCGGATGCTGTCCGGGGTTTCGCGGCGGATGTAGACCAGGCTACGGCCGTCCGGCGACCAGACGGGTGGGTAGCCATGCCCCGCGTCTACGGCATCCAGCAGTTGGGTGGGTGCACTGGTAGCCGGGTCGGCCAGCCACAATTCCCCCACCGTGAACGGCTGGTTACTGTCCGGCATCAGGATGTAGGCCAGCCGCGCCCCGTCCGGCGACCAGCGCGGGAAGGCGGCTATCTGGCCGGGGAAGCTTTGCCAGAGGGCATAACTCTGTCTGGTCAGGTCATACACGCCCAATTCGCTGCCAAAACCAAGCCCCCGGCTGGCGGCGGTGATCACCTGCTGACCGGAGGGGCGAAAGGTGGCGTTGTACACGCCCGGCGGCAGCTGGGGCAGCGATTGGGCATTGCCGGTCACGGCATGGATGAGCCAGATTTCGTCATTGTCGGTCTGGCGGAAAAGCAGCCAGTCGCCGTCCGGCGACCAGTCCAGGAAGTAGCCCCGCACCAGCGTCGTTTCCTGGCCGGTCTGAACATCTTGCAGCATGGCAAAGAGGGCGGCTTCACAGTTGTATTGGATGAGCAGGTACTTTCCGTTTGGCGAAGCCGTCTGTTCATCCGCTTCACACATGGCGCGGGCGGGCTGGCTGCCCATCGTTTGCGGGGCGGTGCTGTTCAACTGCCGGTTTTGGTCTGTGGGGTAGGCGGCCAGGGTAACAGGCACACTGTTCAAGCTGGCATTCACGCGCTGTCCCTCCCCAGGATAAGTCAAAAATGCCAATGCCGTTATCGGCTGCGCCTACGGCGCAGCCGATCCGGGCAAATTCTGAATCTGTGGTGGCCGGGCAAAATGGGCCGAAACAAGCATGAGGGTGACAAGGGTCACCCCGCCATTGCGTAACCACACAATTCGTTGACGCATGCGTTTTCCTCCCTACTCGTTTGTTCGTAGTAGGCAATTTATTGCCTTCAGACGGCGATGAATCGCCTACTACGAACATGAACAAATTGTTTTTTGTGACGGGTCATGGTTGACGCCCCCACGCTACCAATACTGGATGAACAAGGGGAATTATAACAACCTTGCCCCAGGTCTGGCAAAGGAGAAAATATGGCAGGTGACAAGTCACCTGCCACTTGCCACCTGCCCTTTACATGCTATACAGCAGCCGTTCCCGGTTAAACAGGCGCAGGGCAATGACGGTGACAACGGCCGTAGCCACCAAACTGCCCACCACGCTGTACAGCACGGCATTAGGCGGCACAACGCCACTTTGCGCCAACACCCCCACCACCGCCGACGTGCCGTAAATGGGAATCAAAAACAAGACACTTTGCGTCGGCGGCACAAAAGCAGCCGCCATGGCCACAAAAATCACGCCAAACGTCACCGGCGTCATCGCCGACTGCGCTTCTTTGAACCCCTTCGTGCGAATACTCAAAACCATCAGCAGCACATTGGCAAAGAGCGCCAGCGGCAGGGTGATGAGAATCGCTTTGAGGATCACATCCAGCGGCAGCGGGCCAACACCACCCGTCATCGAAGCGGGCAGGAAGGCCGTACCCGCCCAAAATCCGAGCAAGGTCAGGGCAATGGGCACGGCCGTGACCACAAACACGGCCAACAACTTCCCCACAAAAATTTGCACATCCGTCGCCGGGGTCATCAGCAAAGCCTCCAACGTGCCCCGCTCCTTTTCCCCGGCCGTCACGTCAATGGCGATGAACGAGCCACCATTGATGGCCCCAATCGCCACCAGCATGGGCAAAAAAAGAGCGGCCGTCGCCCCGGCGCGTTGGGCGGCCGTAGACAGGTCTTCGGCCGTTAACTGCACCGGCGTCAGAATGGTGGCATCCACACCGCGCACAGCCAGCCGTTGCACCGTAAGTTGTTGATTGTACGCGCTCAGCGCCAGTTCAATGCGGCTGAGGGAAATGTTGCCTCCGAAGGGGCCGCCCGCCGTCGGGTTCATATAGAGGATGAGGTTGGCATCGCTTTCGCTGGCCACGTTTTCGCTGAATCCTTCGGTGAAGATGATGCCCGCCGTTTCTCTGGCTTCGCGCACGGCCGTTTCCATATCCCCGGCAAATGGTTCCAACTCAATGTCATACGCGGCAAACGTCTCGATAAAGGCCGGGTCGGCATATTCCAACCCCTGCACCGGCAAGACAATGACACCCTCGCTGCGTCGGCTGATCATTTCGCCCAACATGGGGTTCAGCACCGCATAAAACACGCCCAAAATCAGCGGGACAAGCAGCGTGTCGCGCAGGGCTTTGCGGTTGCGCAACATTTCCAAAATTTCTTTGTACCAGATGTTTAAGTAGTTCATGGTTACTCCAAGAGGAGATTGGAGATCAGGAGATTGGAGATTTTGCAATCTCGTTAGTGCCACGAAGTTTTTGCCACTTCTTTAAGACTACAACGGATTGGGGAATAAGCGGATATGTTTCCAGAGGAGAATCCGTTCAATCCTTTATCCGCTGTAGTCATGGCGAAAAACTAAAGACATTACCCAATCTCTAATCTCTAATCTCCCGCCACAGGTAATGCCCGGCCGTCAGCCGGTTGGCTGCCGTAGTCCGAATAGGTCAGATGCTCCCGGCCGGCCAGGGTGACGAAGGCGTCTTCCAGGCGCGGCTGCCCGGTTTGTTGCATCAACTGTTCCGGCGAGCCGACGGCTACAATCTGGCCGCCGACGATGATGGCGATGTTGTCACACAGCCGTTCGGCCTCGTCCATGTAATGGGTGCTGAAGAGGACACAGCGCCCCTGTTTTTTCATGGCGTGGATGGTGTCGCGGGTCTGGCGCACGGCCATCACATCCAGGCCGTTGGTCGGTTCGTCCATGAGGATGTTGGGTGGGTTATGCACCAGCGCCCGGCCCAGGACGATCTTCTGCCGCTGCCCGCGGCTGAATCCTTCCGCCTGGCGGTCGGCGATGTCCTGCATGTGCAGTTCGTCTATGACGGCCTGTACTCGCTCTTCCAGTTTTTTGCCGCGTAGGCCATAGAAACGGCCGTAAAAGCGAAACTGCTCTCGCGGCGTCAGCCTGGGGTAGACGCCGGTAGCATCGGCCTGCACGCCCAATAGCTGGCGCACTTTGCCCGGTTCACGGGTCACGTCGCGGCCGTCTACAATCACCGTACCCGCCCCCGGTTTGATCAGCCCGGTGATCATGCGCAGGGTGGTTGTTTTGCCCGCCCCATTGGGGCCAAGCAGCCCCGTGATCTGCCCATCCGGGCAGAGAAAGCTGACGTCATCTACCGCTTTAATGGCATCATTTTCGCCGTAATACTTCTTCAGGTTTTTGATTTCGATCATGTGTATCTCCGTAACGCGATTTGGCAAATCGCGTTACCATACTGGCTGGCGTTGCAGCCGCCAGCGCACCAGACCAAATAACACGGCCGTAAACAGACACAACACTAGCAGGTTTACCCAGACCGTCGCCCAGGTAGCCGTACCGTTCAACGATTGGTTGAGCAGTTCCACTAGGTAGGTGGTGGGCAGCAGCCGCAGCACGGCCGTCAAAGGCAGCGACAGATTATCCGGCGGCACTAAGGCAAACCAACTGGGGATGACCAGCACAATGCCCAACACACCGGTGTAGGCGTTGCACTGATTTTTGGATTGAGACCACAGGCCAAACAGCAGCCCCAACCCCAACAGGGCAAAGGTAGTCAGGATGATGGACACGGCCGTGACCGCCACATTCCCCACCAGCCCGCCATTGATCGCCAGTAAGACGACGCTGAGCAGCATGGTGTAAAGGAACACGGCCGTATTCTGCCCCCACAACAAATCGCCAAACGTCAGCGGCGAAGCCAGCAGCGCCGGCAGCGACCCCGTCTCCCGCTTTTCCACGATGATTTGCGCCAATATGCCCATCGTGGTCATACAAATGCCCAGGATGACAAAGATGACGACGATGTACTCCTCCACCGAAAAGGCAAGACCACCAGCGCGGACATTGGTTTCCTGCCAGCTAATCATGGCCGGCGGCGGCGTTTCGCCCATCGTCCACAGGGCATCGCTCAGTCGCCGCGTGAAGATGGCGATGTGGTCATTCCGCGCCTCCTGGTTGACATAAACAACCAGTTCGGGCGATTGTCCGGCGGCAACGGCCGTGTCAAACCCGGCGGGAATAAGGATACCGGCGGTGGCATTGTCGGTGAGGGCAACTTGTACGGCCGTTTCCGATTCCACCATCCGCACCGTTACATCCTCCCATTCGGTCAGCGTCGCCGCCCAATCGGAGCCGCCCGCGTCATACACGGCCACAATCAGCTCGTCTGTGTCGCCCAGCGCGGCCACAAACAGGGCAAACGCCAGCGACATAAAAATGGGGATGCCAAACGAGACCAGGTAATAGGGATGGCGGGCAATGTTAACCATCTCCTGCCGCGCCACCGCCCAACGCAGCGGCCACCGGCCCGGTTGTCTGGCTGCAACTGTTTCGCTCATAGTCACTCCTTCGAAAATAATCCACAGATTACGCAGATTTCACAGATTTAATCCGCGTCATCCGCGTTCGTCCGCGTCCAATTTTCATTTATCGTGGTGCGCTACTGCCCATGGAAACTCCTGTGTAAATAGGACGCAGATTCACGCGGATGACGCGGATAAAATGTTGTTAACAGGCGTCCTGTTTTCATTCATGGGGGTGGGCAGCCGCCCGTGAAGTCTCCTTACGATTGTTTCGAGACAAAGATGCAAAAGTAGGGGCGTATGGCCATACGCCCCTACCTTTTATAAAACCAGCGGCAGCGCCAGCAGGATGAGCAGGTAAAAGCCGGTCAAGGCCCAACACAGTTTGCGCGGCGGCTGGCCTGCGCCCACCGATGTTATCAGCAAAACCAGAAATAGCAGATTGGCCCAGAAGCCCAATTCCGGTAAATAAACGGCCGCCCACTGCGCCGGGTGAATGAATGACCAGGGCAAGACAATGCCCAATGACAAAATAGTGGCCGTTACGAATAACCACCAATCATCTTGTAACGGCCGTACCAACATCGCCGCTGCCAGTGGCCCCATCATGTACAATGCTGCCAGCAGCCACACGGCCGTGACGCTATCCGTTGACATGAATGCCCCACCCAAAATCGCGGCAGCCACCACCAGGGCCGCCGCGATAATGCGGTTTTTGTTCTCGCCTTTTTTCAACTTGTATTCGCTCATGTTATCTTTCCTTATGTAAATACGTTTGTAGTAGGCGATTCATCGCCTTCTGACGGCACTCAAGTGCCTACTACGAACGGTAGCAGTTTCAGGAGAGCGGCGCAGCAAATTTGGGCTGAAAGGCGGAAAATGGGGGTGAATGGCGCAAAAATGGGGGTGAATGGAGGTAATTGGGTAATTGGGTAATTGGGTAATTACCCAATTACCCAATTACTCAATTACTTCAGTATCCCAACATCTCCCGCAAATCCCGCGCCGCCGTTTTGCTAAGGGGGATTTCGATACGGCCGCGACCATCGTCGCCGCCGCCGCCATTGTGCAAAATGAGGGTGTAGCTGTTGCGAGTGTAGGCAATCACTTCGCTGATGTGCTGCACATTAACCAGGTAGCTGCGATGGGCGCGGAAAAAGCCGCTGCGGGCCAATCGCTGCTCCACCTCATTCAGCGTCAGGTGAGTGGGAATACGGCCGTCCGGCGTACACAACACCGTGCGCCCTTCCTCGGCGGCTACGTACACAATATCGGCCGGGTTCACCAGCACCACCTTGTCTTCCAGCCGCGCCGGGATTTTGAAGGGCAGGTTGGCCTGGCTCTCCCGTTCCGCCGGGCGATACTGTTGGGCCACACGGCCGTTTTCCATCTCCAGCACCGTCTGGCACAACGGCCGTAAGCCCGCCAGATCACGGCTGATGAGCAGGACGGCCGTGCCCTCTGCCGCCGTCACCCGAATCAACCGCTCCAATAGGCCGGTGGAAGCCAGATCACATTCGGCAAAAGGCTCTACCAGCAGCAACACCTGCGGTTGGTGCAACAGCGCCCGCCCCATGGCCAGCCGCCGCGCCAGGCCAGGGTCCAGATTTTCTGCCTGCACCCTCGCCTGGTCTTGCAGCCCCACCAGTTGCAAGATGGCGTCGGCACGGCCGTGTGGCAGCCCATACAAATCACAAAAAAAGGTCAGGTTTTGCCGCGCCGACAACCGGGGATAGAGGCCATTTTCAGCCGACAGCGCCCCCACCAGCCGGGCAAAGGCGGCCCGATCTTGCCAGGGATCAATGCCCGCCAGCCGCACCGTGCCCGCTGTGGGCTGTGTCTTGCCGGTCAGCAGGTCCAGGAAGGTGGTTTTGTGGATGCCGGTGAGTCCGGTCACGGCCGTGATCTCCCCCGCCGCCACTGTCAATGATTCCATCTCCAACAGCGTCGTCGCCCCATCCACCTTCTGCAAATGGCTAATCACAATCATGCGCTCCATTGTACTAATCGGGCAGTGCCAGGCAAGCACGGCAATCCGAAACATGACAAAATCCGGCGATTTGTATTTCATCTGGTGGCAAGTTGCAGGTAGCAGGTGGCAAGTTACTCTGGCAAAAATCACCCACAACCTTTCGGCATGCTATGGGCAGGCTCTACACCTTGCCACCAAAAGGCAAAATGTCAGTTAATGGCCTTTCGCAGTATAATATGATTATGCCTGAACTAAGCCGATTCTATGGCATCACCATTCGCATGTATTACGACGATCACCCACCACCACACTTCCATGCCATCTACGGGCAACAGGAAGCACAGGTAGGTATTGATCCCATCGTTGTTCTCAATGGGCACTTACCCCGGCGCACGGTTTCTATGATCTTTGAATGGTCAGCGCAACATCAGCGAGAATTGATGCAGAATTGGGTTCGTTTACAGGCCAATCAACCGGCTGAAAAAATTGAACCGCTAGAATAAATAGCAACATGGAGGCAAATGATGTTTCCCCGAATTACTAAAGTCAGGCATGTGAAAGATTATATCTTGACCATTACGTTTGCCGACGGCCGTATAGCTGAGATGGACTTCGCGCCTAAAATCATAGGCCGGGGTGGCGTCTTCAAACCCCTTGAAGATGTGGCATTTTTTGCTCGTGTTCAGGTAGACCCCGAATCCGGCACATTAGTCTGGCCCAACGAAGTGGATTTGGACCCTGATGTTTTATATAGTGAAGCAACCGGCATCCCTCTACCTCTATATGAGCCAGCCTGAAGTTAATTTTGCAACCATGACACAATTTGGCGTTCATTCCGAAGTGGGCGTCTTGCGCAAAGTAATGGTACACCGGCCCGACCTGAGCCTGTGCCGCCTCACGCCCTCCAACCACGACGAACTACTCTTTGATGATGTCCTCTGGGTGGAACGCGCCCAGCAAGAGCATGATACCTTTGTGGAGATCATGCGCAGCCGGGGCGTTGAAGTGTATTACCTGGAACAACTGCTGGCCGAAACACTGGCCCTCAGCGAAGCAGTACGGCGGCGCGTCATCCACCGCGAGGTGACGGAACTGACCGTGGGGGTCTCCCTGGTTCACGAGTTCCGTGATTACCTGATGGAAATGCCGGTTGATCGGCTGGCGCAGCACCTCATCGGCGGGCTGGCGCGGGCCGAAATCCACCGGCTGAATCTGGATGAGATGAGCAAACGGTCATTGACGGCCGTGTCCACCGCTGCCAACGAATTCATCCTGCCCCCCCTGCCCAACACCCTCTTCACCCGCGACTCCTCCTGCTGGATTTACAACGGCGTCTCCGTCAACCCCATGTATTGGCGCGCCCGCCATCAGGAAGCGATCCACGTCGGCCTCATCTACCGCTTCCATCCCCTGTTTCGCGGCGCCGGCTTTGACTTCTGGTACCCGCCCGCCGGCGACGATGACCAGTTTGACCTGGAAGATTTTGGCCGCGCCTCGCTAGAAGGCGGCGACGTAATGCCCATTGGCAATAAAACGGTGCTGATTGGCGTCAGCGAGCGCAGCACCGTGCAAATGGTGGAGCAGTTGGCCCGCGCCCTCTTCAAAAAGGAAGCGGCCGAACGCATCATCGTCGCCCAACTCACCCGCGACCGGGCGCACATGCACCTGGACACCGTCTTCACCATGCTCGACCGCGACGCCGTGACTATCTACCCCAAAGTCGTAGCCCAAATTCAGGCGTACAGCCTGCGCCCCAGCGACAAACCGGGCACGTTTGACGTGCGCCGCGAAGCCAACTTCCTGGACGCAGTGACCGACGCGCTGCGTGTACCGCAACTGCGCATCATCACCACCGGCGGCGACGATTACCAGGCGGCACGTGAACAGTGGGACGACGGCAACAATGTGGTGGCGCTGGAACCGGGCGTGGTCATCGCCTATTCCAAAAATACCTATACCAACCAAAAATTGCGCGACGCAGGCATTGAAGTGCTGACATTTGACGGCTTTGAACTGGGCAAAGGGCGCGGCGGCGGCCACTGTATGACGTGCCCTCTCCTGAGAGATGGGATATGATAAGTTTGTAGCAGGCGATAAATCGCCTGCTACAAACTTATTTTGAAGGACAAGGATATGGATGAGCAGCAGCATGAGCAATTGGTATTAACGGCCGTAGAGCGGGCAGCCTGTGAACGGGTGGCGGCAGGGGAAGCGCCACACAGCCAGCGGGCACAGGCTGTGCTGGCATTGGCCGATGGAGCCACACTGGCGGAAGCAGCGGCGCAAGCGGGGCTGACGGAGAATCAGGTAAAACATTGGCAGGGACGGTTCCGCAACGGCCGTCTGGCGATTTTCCCGGAGGAACTGTTGGCGGCGGCAGCGGAAACGGCCATGACCACATCCACACCTGACCCTGCTCCTGTCGCTGTTGAACTGCCGCCCGAAATCGCGCCAGCCAAAGAAAAGAAAGAAAAGAAGGCCAAAGAAGGCAAGAAAAAAGAGGGCAATAAGAAAAAGAAAAAGGATAAGGGCAAAAAGGACAAGAAAGGAAAGAAGGACAAGGACAAAAAGGGAAAGTCAAAGAAGAAGACCTGACAGGTTTTTGAAACCTGTCAGGTCTAAACGCGCCTTTCGCGGAAAAAAATGAAGCAGTGGTTGTATCGTTTACCCGATAATTTGCCGTTACCCGGCCAGATTGAAGTCGCGTCAGAATCATTTGCCCTCTTGCCGGAAACAGGCCAGCAGCGCCATGATATTTATTATGATACGTTTGACTGGCGGCTGTATCAGCAGTCGTTGGCGTTGGTGAGCAACAAACGCACCATTTACCTGGCCGACCTGGCGGCAGCCGAGGACGGCGCCCAAACCCCCTTGCGTCAGCGCCCCACCTTTGCCTGGAATTTACCGGACGGGGAAATCAAAGAACGGCTGTCGCCACTCCTGGATGTGCGCGCCCTGCTGCCCCAGGCCGAACTCACCAGCTACCGCGTCCCTTATCGTGTGCTGAACGAAGACGAGAAGACGGTGGCGCGCCTGGTGGTGGAAACGCTACAGCCGTCTACCGCCGACGCCCCTCCTCTGACCACCTGTGCCCGGCTGCTGCCGCTGCGTGGCTACGAAACCGAGACGGAACAGGTCGGTGATTGGCTGGTGGAACAGGGAGCTACGGCCGTCACCCCCCTGGACCTGTATGAACGGATTTTAACGGCCGTCGGCAAAGACCCCGGCCAATACACCGCCAAACCCCGGCTGGCGCTCGATCCGGCCCTGCCCGCACCCATGGCCCTGAAACAATTACTTCGCGCTGAACTGGAAATCATCCAGACCAACGCCCCCTACATTCCCCAGGATATTGACACCGAATTTTTGCACGATTTCCGCGTGGCGCTGCGCCGCACCCGTTCCGCTCTCAGCCAGTTTAAGGATGTGCTGCCCGCGGAACCGGTGGCCCGCTTCCGCGACGACCTGAAAACAGTCGCCCAATGGACAAACGACCTGCGCGACCTGGACGTATATCTGCTGGCCGAACCCACCTACCAGGCGATGCTGCCGGATTTTATGCAGGCAGACATGGCCCCCCTGTTTGCCTATCTACGGCGCAAACGGAAAAAGGCATTGCGCACGGCCGTGTCCGCCCTGCGTTCCCCCACCTACCAGCAAATCATGGCCGACTGGTCTACATTTCTATACACAACTGCCCCCGGCGCCTCGGCTGACCCCATTTTGCCCCTGGCCCAGCGGCGCATCCACAAACGCTACCGGCGCATCATCAAACAAGGGCAACAAATCCTGCTCAGTGGCAGCGAACCGGAAATGCACGCCCTGCGCATCGAGTGTAAAAAGCTGCGCTACCTGCTGGAGTTTTTCATCACCCTCTTCCCCCCGGAAGAAATGGCGCTGCTGATCGGTCAGTTGAAGACGTTACAGACCAATCTGGGTGATATTAACGACCTGCACGTGCAAGAGGCGTATTTGCTGCGGCTGGCTGCGGAACTACCGCTGCCCGAATCACGCGCCACGCTGCTGGCGGTGGGGGCGCTGGTAGCCCATTTACACCAGCAGCGCGCACAGGCCAGAGACAAATTCAGCGCCGCCTTCACCCAATTTGCCACCCCGGAAAACCGACGCCTGTTCAAACAGCTTTTTAAGGTGGAACCCACATGACGGCCGTCATCGCCATCTACAGCCATAAAGGGGGCGTGGGCAAAACGACAACGGCCGTGAACCTGGCCTACCTGGCTGCCCAGGCCGGGCAGCCAACGTTACTGTGCGATTTAGACCCACAGGGCGCCAGTTCCTTTTACTTCCGCATCAAACCCAAAGTGGTCAAGGATGCCCGCAACCTGGGCATGGCGCACAGCGCCATTGCCCGCAGCATTAAGGGCAGCGACTACGACCATCTGGACGTGCTGCCTGCCGACCTCAGCTACCGCAGTCTGGAATTGGCCTTCAGCGACAAAAAGCGCCCCACCAAACGGTTAAGCCGCATCCTCGACCCGCTGCGTGAGGAATATGCCTCCATTTTTCTGGACTGCCCGCCTACCCTGAATTTGCTGGCCGAAAACATTTTCACCGCCGCCGACCGGCTGCTCATCCCGCTCGTTCCTACCACCCTGGCCGTCAACGCCTATGCCCAAATGCTGGCCTTCTACAAAAAACGGGGACATGACGCCAACAACGTGTACACCTTTCTCTCGATGGTAGACGCTCGCCGCAAGCTACACCGGGAAGTGGCTACGGCCGTGTACCAACAATACCCCCATATCCTGCATACCCCCATTCCCGCCCTCTCCCAGATTGAGCAAATGGGGCTGCACCGCCAACCCCTGCCCGTTTTTGCCCCGCGTTCCTCCGCCACCCAATCTTACCAGGCACTCTGGGCTGAATTTCAGGAAAAAGCACTGGGGGGCGTGAGCCGTAAAACGTAAAACGTGATCCGTAAACCGAAGTCCGACATCCGACTTTGGGCCTCCGACTTCGGGCTTCGGGCCTCCGCTTTTTATCAAAACCAACAGGGATCAAAAAAGCCCCGGCATATCACCAGGGCTTTGTAGATCAGGCAGTGCCAGGCACTACCTTCTCACTTACTGCACAAATTCTATCAGGCCGTAGCTGTCCGCTTCCACCGGCAGCGCCGTAATTTTGATGAGCGCCTCATCCCCCGTCTGTGTCCGCAAGACCAACTGTGTCTGGGTATGCCACTCATGCCACAAATCCCCTTCCACAATTTTGAAACTACACAGCGCCCCATGCCGCCCCAGCGATTGACTTTGCTCAACGCTGTAACCATTCAGTACCACTTTAGCCAATGGGCTAGAAGATTGGTGACTTAGCACCAACAACAATGCCTCAGGCGAAGCAGCAGGCTTTTCTTCTTGCGTTTTTTTACGTTTGAACATATCTGTACTGCTCTGTTAGATTAAAGGGGTCACGTTGTATAGGTGAAGGAACTGCAACCCTCCTTACGTTTTGCAGAACACTTGATGGCTGCGGCTGACCATTACTTCCAACTCACCAGGTCAATGATAATTTACTCATCATTATATCGCTTGCCCAAACCTCTGGTCAATCGCAGCCAAATTTACCCAATCCTCTTCTCACACCTGTGTACTGCCTGGTGGTTGAAGGACGGCCGTTCATCTGTTTCCCTGAACGCCCATCATAAATTCGTTATAATCGTATACGGCATGAATCTGAAGAATTGGCTGACAAAGATTAGAGATTGGAGATCAGGAGATTGGGAGATTCAATCTCTCAATCTCCTAATCTCCTAATCGCATCCACAATATGGTTCTCTCCGAATTACTGGCCTCTTTACGCCTCAACCGCGACTTTATGTCAAATGTCGTCGCCTGGGAACGGCTGCGGGCACGGCCGTCGCGCACCGCCCCCCTTCCTTTCCCCCTGGATGAACGGCTGCGGGCTGGCCTGTCGGCGCGAGGCGTGGACAGCTTTTACACCCATCAGGCAGCGGCGATCACGGCCGTGTCGCAAGGCCAAAACGTCGTCATCGCCACCAGCACCGCTTCCGGCAAGTCGTTGTGTTACACCGTGCCGGTGTTGCAGCGGTTGTTGACCCGGCCGTCTGCGCGCGCCCTATACCTGTTCCCCACCAAGGCGTTATCCCATGACCAGTTGGCGGAGACAACGGCCGTTATCCAATCCGGCCATCTCCCCATCCCCGCCCACAGCTACGACGGCGATACGCCCCGCAGCCAGCGCGGCAAAATCAGGCAGAGCGGCGGCATCCTCATCAGCAACCCGGACATGCTGCACGCGGGCATCTTGCCCTACCACACCACCTGGCGTGACCTGTTCGCCAATCTGGAATTTGTGGTGCTGGATGAAATTCACGCCTACCGGGGCATTTTTGGCAGCCACATCGCCAACGTGCTGCGCCGTTTGCAGCGACTCTGCCGCTTTTACGGCAGCGACCCCCAGTTCATCTGCTGTTCGGCCACCATTGCCAACCCGAAGGAACATGCTGAACGGCTGGTTGAACGGCCGTTCGCCCTGGTAGACGAATCGCAAAATGGCGCGCCCACCGGCGAGAAACAGTTCATCCTCTACAACCCGCCCATCATTGATGAAGAATTGGGCTTACGCGCCAGCACCGTCATGGCCGCCCGTGACGCCGCCCTGACCTTCTTGCAGCAAGACATTCAGACCATCGTTTTTGCCCGCGCCCGCAACACGGTGGAACTGCTGCTGAGTTATTTGCAGGATGAATTGGCCTACGCCGGGCAAAATCAAACCAGCGTCACCGGCTATCGCGGCGGCTATCTGCCCCTGGAACGGCGCGAAATTGAACATGGCCTGCGCACCGGCGCATTGCGCGGGGTGGTAGCCACCAATGCCCTGGAATTGGGTATTGATATTGGCGAACTGGATGCGGCCGTGATTACCGGTTATCCTGGCTCCATTGCTTCCGTCTGGCAGCAGGCGGGGCGCGCCGGACGGCGGGCGGCGCAGTCGGCGGCGCTGCTGATTGCCGGTAACAATCCACTTGATCAATATATCTGCGGCCACCCGCGTTACCTCTTTGGGCAAACGCCAGAACATGCCCTGACCAACCCGGACAATGTGCGCATTTTGGTCAAACATTTGCTGTGCGCGGCCTATGAACTGCCCTGGCAGCAAGGCGAAGCATTTGGCAATCATGGCCCGGTGGATGAACTGCTGCCCATTTTGCAGACAGAAGGGATACTGCACGAGACACGGGGGCAATATCACTGGTTGGGAGATGGTGCGCCAGCGACGGCCGTTTCCCTACGCACCAGCGGCGATGATACCGTTGTCATTCAAGATGTGGACGCGCCCGGCCAACCCGAAGTGATCGGCGAGATTGACCTGGAAACGGCGCCGGTGATGGTATATGAGGATGCTATCTACATGCACCAGGCGCGGACGTATCTGGTGGAGCGGTTGGATTGGGACGGCCGTATCGCCTATGCCCGCCCCGTGGAAGTGGACTACTACACCCGCGCCAGCATCGGCAGCGCCATCCGCCAACTACGGCCGGAAGTGGAGGTGACAGAAGGCGGCGTGTATCGCGCCTTTGGCGATGTGTCGGTGGTCACCAAGGCCACCGGCTACCGCAAAATCAAGCGGTATTCGCATGAGACGTTGGGTTTTGGCCCCATTGAACTGCCGGAACTGGTGCTGGAAACCAGCGGCTACTGGCTGGTTTTCAGCGAGGAATTGAGCGAGCAGTTGTACGACGCCGGCATTTTGCTGCGCCCCAATGATTATGGCCCCAACTGGCAGGCGGCGCGGCGGGCGGTGCTGGAGCGGGACAATCATCGCTGCCGGATGTGCGGCGCGAGTGGCGAGGCGCAAGACCTGACAGGTTTTCAAAAACCTGTCAGGTCTGTGGTGCTGCATGTGCATCATATACGGCCGTTCCGCGAATTCGGCTACATCTCCGGCCAGAACGAAAACTACCGCGACGCCAACCAGCCGGACAACCTGATCACCCTCTGCCCCAGTTGCCATCGCCAGGCGGAAGCCGGGCAGCAGGCGCGTTCGGCGTTGGGTGGGCTGGCCTACGTGCTGCGCAACCTGGCCCCCCTCTACCTGATGTGCGACCCCGGCGACATTGAAGTGAGCGCCGAAAGCCGCAGCCCACTGACACAAGCGCCGACAGTGGTGGTGTATGAACGGGTAGCCGCCGGGGTGGGTTTTAGCCAGCGTCTGTTTGAACTCCACGACGAATTGCTGACGGCCGCCCGTGAACTGGTGGCTGACTGCCGCTGCCGCGACGGCTGCCCCGCCTGCGTCGGCCCCCCCGGAGAGATTGGCCCGGACACCAAAGCCGTGACGCGGCGGCTGCTTGCCTTGCTTTTACGCCACCCACCACCAGAAATAGACCCGAAGGGTTTTTGAAACCCTTCGGGTCTGGATGCCGGTTACGAAGCGTTGGCCACAAACTCTATAATCAGTTCCACTTCCTCTTCCACATTGGCCACATTGGGCACACTGGGAATTTGCAGGCCATAGTCACCCCGGCTAATGGTAGCGGTGGCGGCGCCGGATAGCTGGGTGGATGACACGGCCGTTGCCTGCACCACAAACGTCACCGGATTGCTTATATCCCGGATGGTCAGGTCGCCGGCAATGGAGAAGGTGACGGTGTCACCGATGTTTACCGTTTCCGGCAGGCCGGTCACGGCCGTGGGCGTAAAGGTGATAAATTCGTGCGCCCCCGTGTCTAATATTTCGTTCTGGATGGCCCGGTTGCGGAAATTATTATCGGTGGCCAGGGTACGGGCGTTAATCTGGATGATACCCACCTGGGTGGCAGCCGCATTTGCCAGGTCTACGGCCAGTTCACCGGCCACCTGGTTAGTCGTGCCCACCACCGTAATGCGGCTGCCGCGCAAATCCTCGTCCAGTTCAAAGCGCACCTGGGATTGCGCCGGGTCAATCTGGAAGATGACCGGGCCGTTGGTGGAAGTGCTGCCGGTGGTGTCGGTTACGGCCATTGTTGGCGTCTCAATGGTCAGCGGCACCGCTTCAATCGGCGCGCTGGCCGCTTCCGGCTCTTGCAAAAGACCACAGGCGCTCAAGAACACGGCCGTTGCCAGTAACAATCCCCCACCCAATAAAAATCGTCTTAACTTCATCTGTTTACTCCTCATAGATTGAATTATTTTGCAGGCAGCAAACCCATGCTACCTGCCAGTTAGCCATGTTAATCTACTCAGATTTAGGAATTATTGGGGAATTGTTCAGGAATTGTTAAAACGGGGATTGAGGTGGATGATGGGCATTTCAGGGTTCCAGGCTGGCTGCCCTACCTGAGAATTGCCCAGATTTAGAATCTGCGTGGCAACGGCCGTGTCCACATCCCCCGGTTCGTTTTCTGGCAGCGCCAGCGCGCACACCCGCACCCCAAACTGCGCAAACTCACGGGCACATTCGCGGGTGAAGCCAACAACGCCCGCTTTGCTGGCGCAGTAAGCAGCCCGGTTCGCAAAAGGGACATCTACCCCCGCCGTGGAAGCGATATTGACGATCAGCCCGCCCCGCTCCCCGTTTTCGTCAGCCATCACCCGGCCACACAACTGGCTCATCAAAAACACCCCCTTCAAATTCACATCCAGACAGCGGTTCCAGTCCCACTCATCCATTTTCAAGACGGAAGATTGGGGCATGACGGCGGCATTGTTCACTAAAACATCCAACTGCCCCCAGGCGGCGCGGGTGGTTTCAATCAGATGTACGCATTGGAATTTGTTGGCCACATCCGCAGTCACGGCGATGGCCTGCCCACCCGCCTGGGCAATCTCCACCGCCACCCGTTCCGCCCGGTCTGGGTTCAGGTCATTCACGGCCACCCGCATCCCGGCGGCGGCTAATGTGTGGGCAACGGCCGTGCCGATGCCCTGCCCGGCTCCGGTGATGATGGCGACTTTGTTGGTGAGGGAGTTCATTTCGTCATCCGTCATCCGTCATCCGTCAGCTGTGGTCGGTTTACAGATGACGGGTTACGGGCAACGTCTTTCAGGCAGGCAAATGGGGATTAGCCAAAAAGCTGTAGCCGGTGCCCCATGCCGAGAGAATGTAATGGGGATCTTTGGGGTTGGCTTCAATTTTGCGGCGCAGTCGGTAGATGTGGGTATGCAGCCGGTCTTCGTAGGCATCGTCTTGCGGCCAGACGCGGCGCAGCAAAAATTCATTCGTCACCGTGTGACCGGCATTGCGCATGAGGATATAGAGCAGCTTCGTTTCCGTGGGCGTCAATTGCACCGGTTCGGGCTTTTGCGCCACAAACGCCCGGCGGTTGGGAAAATCTACCTGCAAATGAGCGTCCACACGGACGATCGGTTCTAAGGTATAGGCAAAATCGCCCAGGCGGCGCAGTACCCGCCGCACCCGCGCCACCAGTTCACCGGAACGGAACGGCTTGACGATGTAATCCTCGGCGTACCGCTCCAATCCCTGAATAATGGTTTGCTCATCATCAATCGCCGTAAGCATAATGATGGGCAGGTCGGAAAAGTCGAGTATCGCCTGACATAGTTGAAACCCATCCATGCCCGGCATGTTCAGGTCTACAATAGCCAGATGGGGCAGGCCATGCCGGGAAATTTGTTGCAGCGCTTCTTCGCCAGACACGGCCGTAATCACCCGAAAGCCCTCATGCTCCAACGTCGGCTTCACTGCATTCAAAATAAAGGGGCTGTCGTCCACCACCAGGATGGTTTGAAGCTCTGTGTTGGATGATTCAACCGGTAACATGGCTGAATAGTAATCCACGACATGAGGAAAGGCAAGGTTTAGTCGCCCGGGTGAGGGTGAAGTTGGCGCTCACCCTCAGGACAAATATCGCGCAAGGCACAGGCCGGGCACTCCGGGCGGCGCGCTTTGCACAGGGTACGGCCGTGAAAAATCAGCAGGTGCGAAATTTCAATCCAGCTTTCCTGGGGGATAATCGCCATCAACTCCTGTTCTACTTTTACCGGGTCTTCGTTGGTACTCGTCCAACCCAGCCGGTAGGCAATGCGCTTGACGTGGGTGTCTACGGTAATGCCTTCAGCACGGCCGTAAATCTCCCCCAGCACCACATTAGCCGTTTTGCGCGCCACCCCGTTGAGCCGCAGCAGATCTTCCATCCGCTGCGGCACGTCGCCGCCATATTCATGCACAATCATCTGCGCCGATTCCTGGATAAACTTCGCCTTTTGCCGGAAAAAACCGGTCGGGCGGATGATTTCCTCCAATTCGGCCCGGTCAGCCCCCGCCAGGGCCGGCGCGTCCGGGTAACGGGCAAAAAGCACAGGCGTCACCTGGTTCACCCGCTCATCCGTACATTGCGCCGATAAAATCGTCGCCGTTAACAACTGGATGGGCGTTTCATAATTCAGTTCGCAGTGCGCGTCCGGGTATAGCTGGCGCAGGCGGGTCACGGCCGTCATCATCTGTTCGCTGTTCACTGTCATAGGTATCACTCGCTATTGTCGGGCAAGGCTGTGTATAATGGGAGGCGTGGAACTATTGCAGCATATCATCCCTTTTCCAACCACTCAGCGTGGGCGGGTTGTAAATCGTCCACCCATCCCTCAGCATCTCTTGGGAGGAATAATACCTTGAACTTGAAATTTGGCAGGGAAGTTTGCAGCCATCTGGAAATAGCCCGTTCCCGTGAATGGCTGGTTACCAACGGCATCGGCGGGTTTGCCTCCGGCACCCTCGCCGGGATGCTCACCCGGCGCTATCACGGCCTGCTGCTGGCAGCATTAAAACCGCCCGTCGGTCGCACGCTGCTGCTGACCAAACTGGACGAAACGGCCGAATACGATGGCATCTATCCCGAAAGCGGCCATTTTTACCCGCTCTATGTCAATCATTGGGCTAATGATTCGGTGGAGCCTGATGGCTGGAAATACCTCAACAGCTTTCATTTGGAAGGCACAACGCCGGTCTGGACTTACGGCATCGCCAACGCCTTGCTGGAAAAGCGCATCTGGATGGAACACGGCGCCAACACCACCTACATTCAATATCGGTTGGCGCGGGCCACCGGCCCCCTGCGCCTGGAAGCCAAAGCGTTTGCCAATTACCGCGACTATCACAGCACCAGCATCTCCGATGACCTGGAACCGGCGATAGAGCCGGCCACAAATGGCCTGCGTCTGCAAATGGATGAAGACGCCGTGCCTTTTTACCTGCTCAGCCAACAGGCAGAAATGGAAAGCCGCAGCCAGTGGTATGAAGATTTTTACCTGTCCATCGAGGAATATCGCGGCCAGAATGATATTGAAGAAGACCATCTCTATGCGGCGCGGATTCAGGCGACGCTGCGTCCGGGTGAGTCGCTGACGCTGGTGGCCAGCACAGAAGCGGACGCCGACCTGGATGGCGACGCGGCGCTGGCGCGGCGGCAGGCGCATGAAGCAGAGCTATTGGCCCACGCCAACCGCCAGTTTAGCGTGCCTGTGCCCGCGGCCATCCAACACCTGGCGCTGGCAGCCGACCAGTTTGTGGTGAAACGGCCGACCAATGATGACCCCGACGGCCGTCCATCTGCGGACGGCCGTTCCCTCATTGCCGGGTATCACTGGTTCAGCGATTGGGGCCGGGACACGATGATCGCCCTGCCCGGTCTGACGTTGGCTACCGGTCGGCCGGAAATTGCCGCCAGCATCCTGCGCACCTATGCCCAATTTGTAGACATGGGCATGATCCCCAACCGTTTTCCTGACCAGGGCGAACGCCCCGAATACAATACCGTAGACGCCACCCTCTGGTATTTTCAGGCCATCCGCGCCTACCACGCCGCCACCGGCGATCTCGCCTTAGTGCGTGACCTCTTCCCTGTGCTGCAAGACGTGATCAAATGGCACAAACGCGGCACCCGCCACCGCATCTACATGGATGAAAAAGACAGCCTGCTTTTTGCCGGGGAAGAAGGGGTACAGCTTACCTGGATGGACGCCAAAGTGGACGACTGGGTGGTGACGCCGCGTGTGGGTAAACCGGTAGAAATCAACGCGCTCTGGTACAACGCCTTGCGCACCCTGGCCGAATTTGCCCACCTGCTGGGCGAAGACGCCGCCCCCTACGAAACGCTGGCCGACAACGTGGCGCTGGGCTTCCGCCGCTTTTGGTATGCCAAAATGGGCTACTGCTACGATGTGCTGGATGGCCCCGATGGGCACGATGGCAGTTTGCGGCCCAACCAGCTATTTGCCATTTCCCTGCCGCACAGCCTGCTCAGCCACGAGCAGCAGCGTTCAGTGGTGGACGCTTGCGCCCGCCATTTGCTGACGCCACACGGCCTGCGTTCGCTTTCTCCCGATGATCCCCTTTACAAAGGACAGTATGGCGGCGACCGGTATAAGCGGGATGGGGCGTACCACCAGGGCACGGTGTGGGGCTGGCTGATTGGCCCCTTTGTCAGCGCCCATTTGCGTGTGTACGGCCGTCCGGCCGAAGCGCGCTCTTATCTGTATCCCCTGCTGCTCCATCTGGCCGAACATGGCGTGGGCAGCATTAGCGAAATTTTTGATGGCAATCCACCGTTCACGCCACGCGGCTGCATTGCCCAGGCATGGAGTGTGGCCGAATTGTTAAGAGCGTGGCGAGAGACGGAAAACGGAGATTAAGCAATTGAGAGATTGGGAATATCCCCATCTCCTAATCTCATTCCAGAGAGAGTATGGCAGAACAAAAACCTAAATTTGGCCCTGAGCATTTTGCGGCGGGGGATTTTATCATCCGGCAGGGGGAAGAGCCGGATAAGTTTTACATTATCACCCGCGGCCGCGCCGAAGTAATCTTGCAGCCGGTGGATGGGTTAGATGAGGTGATTGACCAGCTTGGCCCTGGCGATCATTTTGGCGAGGTGGGCATGGTGCGCCGCAGCCGCCGCATGGCATCGGTGCGGGCGCTGACGGATATGGACGTGATGGGCATGGATTACCAGACGTTTATGAACTGGATGAACAGCGCCCCGGAAGTGGCCGATGAGATGGATGCGGTGATTGAAGATCGGCTGCTAAATGCCGGCGAGCGACCGGAGCAATTTACGGAAGCGGAGCCACAGGGGATGCTGGCATATCTGGAAGAGACCACGCCGGAGGACGACACGGCCGTGCCCCCTTCTCTCTTCTTCCCCAAAGACAGCGTCATCATCCACCAGGGCGACCCGTCGGATATGTTTTATGTGATTATTGAGGGCTTTGTGACGGTGAGCCGGGAGGCGGCCGACGGCCGTACCCAAACCGTTACCCACCTGACGACCGGCGACTACTTTGGCGAGATTGGTCTGCTGGATGGCAGCCCGCGCATTGCCAGCGTTACTGCCCTGACAGATGTAAAACTACTGAGCTTTGACCGCGACACCTTCAAAACCTGGATGCACAAATCACCCGGCAGCCAGGATGAACTACGCCGCGAAGCCAGCCGCCGCCGGAAGGACACCGGGGCGCTGTCGGCGCCGGAGGAAGCGTAACCCGTAGGCCGTAATCCGTGATCCGATTACGGTTTACGAATTACGGTTTACGAATCACGAGACACATGGAAATTGAAACATTAAAACAACAGGCGGGGGAGAAGGCGGTGATGTTGGCGGTGAAGCCAGGCATGATCATCGGCCTGGGTACGGGCAGCACGGCCGTACACGCCACGCGCAAGATCGGCCAACTGTGGCAGGCGGGGGCGCTGCCGGACATTGTCGGCATCCCCACATCGGAGGCAACGTCCGTGGAAGCAGCCCGTTTTGGTATTCCGTTGGGAACGCTGGATACGTACCCGATGATTGATGTGGTCATTGATGGCGCTGACGAGATTGACCCGGAATTTAACCTGATCAAGGGACTCGGTGGGGCGCTGCTGCGCGAAAAAATTGTGGCAACCGCTTCCCGCCGAATGGTCATTGTGGCCGATGAGCGCAAGCAGGTGGCCTTGTTGGGTACGCGCGCCCCGGTGCCGGTGGAGGTGGTACGGTTTGCAGTACGGCCGTGCTACGACTACCTGGTCTACCTGGGCGCGTGGGTGGAACAGCGGCTGTTGCCAGACGGCCAACCCTACCTCACCGACGAAAACAATTACATCCTCGACTGCCATTTCGACGGCATCCCCAACCCGGTGGCGCTGGCCCAGGCCATCCGCCAACAGCCCGGCGTCGTCGAACACGGCCTCTTTCTGGGCCTGGCCACAGACGTAGTGCTGGCTGCAACAAATGGCATCAATATTCTGTGTAGAACTAATATAATGAAACCTGTATAGTGGATTGCTGGAGGATGTGATGATAAAAACAATTGATTTCACTACTGAAATAACAAAAGAACGGGAGATTTACGTCAAATTACCCGATGATGTTCCGGCAGGGCCTACCAGGTTCCTGATTTTTTTGATGTCCTCAGAACAAACGCCATTAAACACACTGGGGGACCTGCTGAGATCTGAATTCTTCGGTATGTGGAAAACCCGCCCCGATATAACCGAGGCGGTTGATTACGCGCGTCAATTACGGCAACAAGCCTGGAGCCGATCACAGTGACAGTTTTTCTGGATACAGACGTACTTATAGATTGCTTGCATGGGCTTCCAGCAGCACAAAACTGGCTCTCTACTTTATTCTTCCACCCAATTTCAGGTTTCTGGCGTCGTAGCAATGGAGTTAGTAATGGGCTGTGGCAATAAGGCTGAATTGAAGCGTACCGAGAATTTTATAAGCGTATTCACTGTCGCTTGGCCGGATGCGGTTGATTTTGCTTATGCCTATTCGCTGTTGACGCAATATCGCTTCACGACGGGCTTGAGTATTCCCGATTGTTTAATCGCTGCCCAAACTATAAATCAGTCCGCAGTGCTTTTTTCTTTCAACATCAAGCATTTTCGTGTCATTCAAGGGCTTGACGTCCAACAACCTTATCTTCGCTAAACGTGATATTTATGATGGGGGGCTTCTGAAAATTGGCTTAAGATTATGAGGAGTTAGCTGATGGAACATTCAGGCCTGCGGAGAAGACGATTATTATTCGTGGGGACGGGGATTACGGCCGTGACCCTGCTGGTTCTGTTTTTCTTTCGGGCGCAGCCAGGGGCCGCCGGGCAGGAAGTGCCGCCTGTCTATCTCCCCCTGGTCCTCTCTCCGCCAGGCATCTGTTACTATACGGAAACAGACGATGCGGTGGTGATTGAGATTGAATCGGTTACGGCCGTAGACCAGTGGCAGCTACAGACCGGTTTCCCCGGTTATACCGGCAGCGGCTATTATGTCTGGACCGGCCCCGACTATCTGGGGCAGCCCGGCATTGCCGTTTTAACCTACCCCATCAGCCTGACCAAATCCGGTACCTACCAACTCAACATCCGCAACTCCCACCCGCTAAGCCCCACCGACTTTAACGATGTCTGGGTGCGTCTGGATGACCGCCCCTGGATCAAAGGTTTTTCCAATGTGGTAGACGCCTGGACGTATGACTTCAACTTTGATTACGGTGGCGGACATCTGACGGCGGCCGAGTTTTTCAATGTGCAGCCGGGATTGCACACGCTGGAACTCTCCGCCCGTTCCGCCGGTTTTCGGCTAGACCGCCTGGTGCTTTCCACTAATGGCATGGGGCAGTTGGATAATTGGCCGGAATCCCCTTGTATACCCGCGCCATAGATTGGTTCAATCCGGGCAGATTGAACCAATCTACTCCTCAATCCCGCTGAATCATAGGCAAATAGAGCTTCTCGTTAAGCTCCATCACCACAATGGACAGCGTCGTCAGGCCGGCCGCATCGCCGCTGTTTGAGCCATTGCCATTCACGGAATTACCGGCGCCATACATGGTGACGGTTCCGGTAATCACCGGCGCCGTCCAGGCATAGCTAAAAACCACATCCCCCTCCTGGTTAATAGTTTTGGGTGCGGTGTGGGCAATTTCGCCATTGATCAACTTTGTTTCGTCACTTAACGAGAGTAAACTGCCTTCGGTCACGGCCACATTGAGGCCGCCGGCGGTTTCTTGCCCACCGGAAATGACCAGGTTGTAAATCTGAGTGCCGCCGGGCAAAACCACCTGGGGCCCGCGGATGCTAACTTCGGGCGTAACCCCACTGTGATGGCAGTTATTACAACTGTTACCGCCATTCATGCCGGAAAAACCGGCAATTCCGGTGGAAAAACTGAACGCATATTGAACCAGGCCAAATGTGAGGAGCGCCACACAAAACGCCAGTAAGATTTTTTTGGTCATGTTGAATTATCCTTTTCCCTGGTAGAAAATTACGAGGAAATGATATTGCACATTCGTCGTTCTGGCTATTGGGCAGCCGCCATTTTACTGCTCTACGGGCTGCTCACCATCGGTTACGCACTGGTGACGCCCGTTTTTGAAGCGCCAGATGAAAACCACCACTTTTACACGGTGCAGGCCATTGCGGCCAACGGCCGTTTACCTATTGCCACCACCCTACCAGGGACGGGCGATAATCTGGCGCGGCAGGAGGCGGCGCAGCCACCGCTTTATTACCTGCTGCTGGCCCCGCTGATGGGCCGGTCTGGTGAAGCGCCAGTTTTGCACATAAACCCCTACGCCCAATTGGGCCAGACGACGGGCAACCCCAATTTGTATGTGCCGGAAGTAAGGGGGACGGCCGTGTGGCAAACGGCCGTGTTCCGTCTTCGTCTCGTTTCTGTTTTGCTTGGCGGTCTGACGCTGGCGCTCATTTACCAGGCGGGGCGGCTGTTGTGGCCGCCGCAGCCCGGTCGGGCGCTGTTGGCGATGGCTCTGGTAGCCTTTTTGCCCCAGTTTAGCTTTCTCCATGCCGTCATCAGCAACGACACGTTAATCATTTTCTTTAGCTCCCTGACCATCTGGCAGGTTCTCCGGTTGTGGATAGGGGGCGTCAGCCGCAAACGGCTGTTTTTGTTGGGGATCACACTGGGGGCAGCCATGCTCAGTAAAACGGCCGGGCTGCTGCTGCTGGTGTGGGTAACAGGCGCGGCGGGCTGGTGGTGGTGGCGGCATGGGCAGCAGTACGGCCGTTGGCCCGCCGCCCGCGACTTTATTTTGCTCACCCTGTTGCCCGCTTTTCTGCTTGCCGGTTGGTGGTTTGGACGCAACTGGCTGCTGTATGGCGACCCTACGGCGACGACCATTTTCATCGAACTGGCCGGTGGTGAACGCGCGTTGACCTTCCGGCAGTTACTGCGGGAGTTAGCCAGCGTGGCGCAATCCGCCGTCGCCTATTTTGGCTGGATGACGGTGCAGCCGCCCTCCCTTGTTTACTGGTTGTGGGGGGGCATTGCCCTGGTGGGATTAGGGGGAATCGGCACGGCCGTCTACCGCCGTGACCCTATTCGCTGGGAAGTAGTGGGCATCCTGGCCGGTTGGGTGGCGCTGCTGACAGCCGGGTGGCTGCAATTTTTGCTCAGGACCCCGGCGGAACAGGGGCGGTTGCTCTTTCCGGCGCTGCTTCCCATTTCCCTGGCGCTGGCTTATGGGCTGAGCCGGTGGCGGTGCGGCTGGTTGGCCGGAATCGTTGCTTTGCTCACCTCGTGTTATGTCCTCCTGGTGGTCATCCCAACGGCATATGCACCGCCGCCGCTCCTGGCCACGGCCGATTTACCCGCCTCGGCTCGCCTGCTGCAAGCGCCCATCGGCGCTTTGGAACTGGTTGCCGTGGGGCCGTTGCCGGCTACGGCCGTGCCCGGCGAACGCTTAGAATTCACCCTCTATTGGCGAAAAACAGACAACGTCCCACACCCGCCCACCGAAGTCATTACCGTGTTAGGGCATGACCTGGCGCTGGTTGGCAGCCGCCACACCTATCACGGCAATGGCCTTTTTCCGGCTACCCTGTGGCCGGAGGACGTCATCATCGTGGACAGCACGGCCGTATACCTGGAATCAGCTATGACCGGCCCTACCGAAGCGCGCCTGTTTGTCTCCATTTTGGACAGCGGCACAGCAGTGGAAATCGGCCGGGTGAAGATTATACCGGCGCAATGGCCGGAGACAAACAGGCCGGTTTTGGCACAATGGGGGGATGGCATTCTGCTCACCGGGGCGCAGGTTCTCACCACCACCCAGACGCTAGAAGTGCAGTTGCAGTGGCAGATCACACAGCCGCCGGGGCAGGCGCTCACCACATTTGTACACCTGGGCGGCTCAACCGCGCCGCCCATTGCCCAGGCAGACGGCCCTCCCCGCAACGGTTTTTATCCCACCTCACTGTGGGCAGCAGGTGAAGTATTTACCGATACGTATACGCTGGCGCTGCCAGAAAATGGGCCACACGGCCGTTATCCCCTGCATATTGGCTTTTATGACCCGGCCACCGGCAGCCGCCTACCACTTTATGTAAACGGGCAGCGCCAGCCCAACGACGCTTATTGGTTGGGTCAATTTCCGGCCACAATCCGATAAACACGCGCCTGATTACTGCTGTTCCAAGTGCCCATATACAGTTCACCTGCCGCATCTTCGCCAAACGTGCTGATAAACAGGCCGGTGCCTATCTGGCGCGCTTTGAACCATTCATTTTCACTCCCA
This sequence comes from Anaerolineae bacterium, assembly GCA_019637635.1. Lineage (GTDB taxonomy): Bacteria > Chloroflexota > Anaerolineae > Promineifilales > Promineifilaceae > CAADGU01. The sequence goes on along the minus strand of JAHBVI010000075.1, from coordinate 4,110 downwards.
GGCGAACGACTCAACACCTTCAAAACGCCGTTGCAAAAATCCCCAAAAACATAATGCCCGCGCAAGGCTGGATAGGCACGGCCGTTGTAAACAAAACCACCCACAATGGAGCAGCCCTCAGACTGGTCATATTCATATATCGGGAATGTGTACTGCGCCTGGGGCAAACAACCACCGGCAATCTCCGGGTGGGGAATCCGCTGGTCAAAACTGCCTTCCCAGCAGCGCCAACCGTAATTCAGGCCACCGGGCGAACCGGCAACTTCTCTGTTGACCTCTTCGCGTTCCCACTCCCCCACATCGGCGATGAACAAATCGCCGGTGGCGTGATCAAAACTAAAGCGCCAGGGATTGCGCACGCCCCTGGCCCAAATCTCGTCACAATGAGGGCCGCTGCCATCGGCAAAAGGATTATCCGGGGGAATGGTATAGTGAAAAACGACAATATCGCGGTTACAACTGTCCTGTGGCGGCAAGCCTGTCCCATTCACGTCAATTCGCAAAATCTTGCCCAACAATGTATCCAAACGGTGCCCATTGTTGGCCGGATCGTGGACATCGGGGCTGCCGTAGTGGGGGTCTGGCCCGCCATCGCCAATGCCAATATACAGATAACCATCAGGCCCAAAATTCAGGTCGCCGCCATTATGCACCAGGCTGAGCAACTCGGTTTTGTCAATGCGCATGAGCAATCTGGCGGTTGATTTATCGGCGACATTGGGATTTGTCTGGCTGACAGAATACCGCGCGATCTCCACCTGGTTTGTGAATTTACGGGTATAACTCACATAAAAATGGGGAGTAGCCGGATAATTGGGATGGAATACCAACCCTAACATTCCCTGCTCCCAGTTTTGTATGGTCACTAATTCTGTGATGTTCAAAAACGGAGTCGGTAAAACCTGACCATCTGGCTGCACAATATAAATGATTCCCTGGCGCGCCGTCACAAACAGGCGTTCATCCCCGGCAGAGGCGATGTCGGTAATGGTGTCGGTGTTAATGGCGCCGGAAAAGGGAACGGCGTGAATAGGCGGCGCCGGCAAAATGGGCAAAAATATAACCGGTAAATAGACGGTATTCTCTCCCATAGGGGCGGCTGACAGATAGAGGGATCTTGCTTCCGCACTATCAACTTCAGCGAGGCCAGCCTGGGCGACGACAGCAACGGCCGTCAGAAAGACAACAAAAAACACAATATGAAACAGTTTTTTATACCCTTGCATCTTAATCCTGTAACTCAACAATAATCGGTGCAAAAACGGCCCCTTTGTAATTAAAGACGTTTTCCTGTACCACAACAATCATGTTCAGGCCGCCATTGACGTGGGAGCGGCTCAATTGAACCGGTATATAAATTGTTCCCCCCTGGCTAAAGTATTCATACTCGCGGGCTGTTAACGCCGTGTTGGCCTCAAATGGGTCAAGATCAAATCCACCGCCGGGTACGCCTTCTGTAAACAGTCCGCCTTCGATAACTAAGGCTCTGACCAAACCACCTGATGCGGTGTGAATTTGTAAGGTCTGTTGCGGGTCGGTGACAACGGCCGTGTTCCCCGATATCCCCACCACCTCCACCTGTGGCGCCAGCGGCAGGTGGCTGCGCACAATCGCCTGCGAACCACCCAGGCTGTGCGGCTGCCGAAACGTCTGTCCGCTCAGCACCGTGCCATCGGCAAACGTCACCGTCACCGTCGCGCCCACCAATTCCAGGCCAGAGACGCTGCCCGATTCATACGGCCCCGGCGCCGCCACGCCACGAATAGAGGTGGGGTCCACATCCACTGAAAATGTGAAAGTTTCACCTGGATCAAAATGTTGAAAGGCCAGGTTCAGCTGATCATACCCATCGTGATGGGCGCCGGCAAAGGAATGCCCGGCAAACCCAACCAATGGGCCATTACTGTCCACCGTCAGGTCTTTGGCGACCAGGTCGCCAGCAATTCCATGCGGATCGTACACCATGTCCATAAACACGGCCGTACTCAAATCAATGCTCACCTGCACAACCCCCTGGGTATTGCCCGCCGGGTTTATCAACACAAAGGAATGTGGCTCGAAGGTGCTGCTCAACAACCATCCGTTAGGTGTAATTTGTAATCTGAATTCTTCTGAAGGAACCAACTCCTCCGGGCGTATCACCACCGGCAAATAGACCATGTGTTTGCCCCCAGGCCGCATTGGCAAGTCCGCAATTGGCGTGGTTGAAGACGCGATGACCGAAAGCAAAAGGAGAAAAGCAAACAAGAAATAGTTCATACCCAACACCTGACCTATTCAGACCTGACAGGTTTTTTTAACCTGTGCGGTCTCCAGAGAGACGGAATACCTGCTATCCGGTCATGGCGAGGCCGCATACGAACAAGAGCGGAGCAAGACAGGCAAGAACACGGCATGAGTGCCCTCCATCGGCTGGTTCAAGCCTGTCAGTTGGCTGTGTTGTAACAAAACCACCCAATCCATGTTCACATCCTGCGGCGGCGAACCTATCGTCACCAGGCCACCGCCCGGAACCATACGCGCCCCACCCACAAACGTACCAGTTCGTGGATCAAACCAGCGCAGCCGGAACGAGCCAGAGACACCGGAGAGATTGAGTTGGCCGCTGCCATCCGCTACCGGCAAATATAAGGCATATACCTCACCCGCCTTCGCAAATACCTGCCCCTTGCCCCGGCTTATGTTTTCCCCACTCAGCAGCGTGTCGTCTGGGGCCATCTGCCAAAAAGGCAGGTTACCGCTCATAAACTGACGGGCATAACGAGTATACCGCCACATTTTTTCCCGATACCGAAAATCCTCCAGGTTTAAATCTCCGCCCATGGGCAGGGGATGATAACCCAAATACCATTCGATATTCCCCCCACTAAAGTAAATGGGATACAACAACTGCACCCGTAAAATATCCTCATTTGAGCTGGTCAGCGAGTCAAAATTTTCATCCATGTCCACGACCCAGGGTCGCCCTGTATCCGCCGAGTAAATACGCCAGGAATCCACAAAATCACTTGCCAGAGCCGATGTGTATTGGATGGATGTAGTGGTAAACTTTGGGTCTCCCAGCAGTTGCAGGTAATCGGAAAAATCATCCAGGTGGGTGTGAACGGCCATCTGGTGTTTGTTCCAATCGAGCGCCCGAATATAAGCAGCAAACTCATGCAACTGTTCAACTGAGTATTCGTTTTCCTCGCTCAAATTCCATTTGATAGCCAACAGATGCCCAAACCGGGCAATCAATTCCCGGTAAAAGAGCTTTCGCTCCACACCCAATGCCCCTCCATCTAGCCAGTTGCGGTTGGGGAATTCATTCTCCGCCAGCACCATGTGTAGGGCAATCCCCTTGTTTTGGGCATGATTGAGGACAATCCCCCATTGATGTAGCTTGCTGATGTCGTAGTGGGTTTTGTTATAGCGGGTATTTTCCGGGGCGACAAAGGGATAAACGTCCTGCCCATCACCGCCCAGATTCATGGGCAAAAAGTAAATGGAATTGATGCCTTGTGAGGACAAATAATTCAAAGCGCCAATGATCCCTTTGGCGTCGTCGCCCGTATCTGCACTGACAAAGTTAGGATCACCCGGCTGCCAGTCGGCTCTATGTGGCTCGTAGTAATGCAAAAAATCCGGCAGGGGGCCGCCCTGGCTGACCGTGTTATCAAAGCCGGCATAGGCCAGGAAGTTTTCAGGGCTGTCAATCCCGCCTTTTATCCAATAGTCGCCATCGGCAAATTTGAGGAAATGCCCACCGACATATTCCAAACGGCCGTGCGCCAGAAAGCCGGGCTGCGGACATATGGGGTCGTGTATCTGAAAGCTGCCGCTGGCCCCATGAAAGCTGTGCGGCGTGCCGTTATTCATGTCTAAATCAACGGCGATATTGGCGCCGGTATGGAAGGCGGCGGTGTACTGCCAGAGGCCCGCGCGGTCGGGGGCAAAAATGACGCGCCAGACGTTGCCGCTGCCATTACCCTGCCCATCACCGGCAAAAAAGCCGGGCACGTGATATACCTGCCCTTGGGTGCTGGTGAAGGTTACTTGCAGCCGGTAATCCAAAAATGGGTTGGGGGCGTCGTCGGTTTCTTGGGCAAAGGGGCCGACAAAATCAATGGT
>JAHBVI010000074.1 GCA_019637635.1 Anaerolineae bacterium | reverse complement strand
AGCCGGAAATCAACATCGGCGTCATGCCCGGCGCCGGCGGCACGCAGCGCATGACCCGCGCGGTGGGTAAAGCATTGGCCATGGAGATTGTGTTAAATGGCCGTTTCCTCTCCGCCCACGAAGCGCAACAATACGGCCTGGTCAACCGGGTTGTGCCCGTGGAACTCTACCTGGAAGAAGCCATCAAATTGGCTCAATCTATTGCCGAACGCGCGCCCGTGGCTATTCGCCTGGCCAAAGAAGCCGTCAACGCCGCCTTTGAAACCAATTTGCAAACGGGGCTGGGACTGGAACGCCGCCTCTTTTACATGCTCTTCGCCACCGCCGACCAGAAAGAAGGCATGGACGCCTTTATCAACAAACGGCCGCCGGTGTGGAGGGGACAGTAAACCGTAAACCGTAAACCGTAATCCGATTACGGTTTACGGTTTACGGTTTACGGTCTTCGGATTACGGCTCAGGTTCAATGGTAAACCGAAACGGAAACCCTTGCAGGCGGGCGGCAAAGGTAGCCTGGGCCACGCGCCGTTCCGCTTCCGCTTTGGGCAGCACGTCTACCACCGATAACCCCTCCGTATGTACCTGCCACATAATCGCCTCGGCAAAAATCAGCGGCTTGTAGAAAAACTGCACCAGCGCCCAGACCACAAAATCCATCGTCGTGATGGGATCATCATGGGCAATCACCTTCCAGCGGTCGTCGGCTACGGCCGTGTCCTCCAAAATTGGCGACTCTTGCACATCCGGCGCAGCGCCGGTAAGCATTTGTAAACCGGTAAGCATTTGTAAATGGGTGAGTAGGGTCATTTTTCCACTTGTCAAACATCTCAATTGTTTGCCCCTCATTGTGATACCGTTTGTCACCCAGGTCAACCCTCGTAAGGCACTATTCATACCCCGTTGCCTAAAAAAACAATCACCTGTAAACTGTTGCCATGAGGGAAAGAATGGAGTAAAAATAGGGACGTTTACGGGACATCCTGGTGAACTAACTCTCACTAACCGGCTGTTGCATCAATCTCTATGCGACTTAACAAAAGACTATGACCACTATTTTAGATGTACGTAATCTGGTAACACGATTTTACACAGAGGATGGCGTGGTTCACGCCGTTAACGGTATCAGCTACACCCTGGACGAAGGCGAATCTATGGCCATTGTCGGGGAAAGCGGTTCCGGCAAATCAGTAGGGGTCATGTCTATCATGGGGTTGATCCCTTCCCCACCCGGCAAAGTAGAAGGGGGCGAAGTGTTGTATAACGGCCGTGATCTGCTCAAATTTACCCCGGAAGAATTGCGCCAACTGCGTGGCAGCGAAATCGCCATGATCTTCCAGGACCCCATGACCTCCCTCAACCCCGTCCTCACCGTTGGCCTGCAAATGACCGAAGCCCTGGAACTGCACATGAACATGAGCAGTGCCCAGGCTAAAGAACGCGCCGTAGAAATGCTGCAATTAGTGGGCATCCCCAACGCCGCTGACCGGCTAGACGATTATCCCCATCAATTTTCCGGCGGCCAACGCCAACGCCTCATGATCGCCATGGCCCTCAGTTGTAACCCCTCCATCCTCATCGCCGACGAACCCACTACCGCCTTAGATGTCACCATTCAAGCGCAAATCATCGAGTTGGTGCAAAAATTGCAGCAGGAATTAGGCATGGCCATTATCTGGATTACCCATGATTTAGGTGTGGTCGCCGGTATGGTACAAAAACTGGCGGTTATGTATGCTGGTTTCATTGTGGAATATGGGGACGTCCATGATTTATACAATCGCACCAGCCACCCCTATACCTTGGGCTTGCTCAACTCAATCCCCAAGGTAGACGCTAAAGAACGCACCCGGTTATCTTCCATCGAAGGGTTGCCGCCTGATTTACTTATTGAACCCAAACGTTGCCCATTTGCGCCGCGTTGTACATTTACAGTGGATCGCTGTTGGGAAGAAAATCCGCCACTAAAAGACGTGGCGCCCCATCACTCGGCTGCCTGCTGGCAATGGGAAGTTGTCCGTTCACAATCGAAAGTTGGAGTCGCTGCATGAGTCAAGAGAATGGCAAAGAAGTCCTGGTCAGCGTGAATGACCTCAAATTACATTTCCCCATTATGCGTGGCGTCATTCGGCGTCAGGTGGGCGCCGTGAAAGCGGTAGATGGGGTCACTTTTGACATTTACAAAGGCGAGACCCTGGGGCTGGTAGGCGAAAGTGGTTGTGGTAAATCCACTGCCGGGCGCGCCATTTTACAACTGCTCAAACCGACGGCCGGTGAAGTCTATTTTGAAGAACGTGATCTGACCAAATTGAGCAAGGGAGATTTACGCCGCGCCCGCCGCCACATGCAGATGATCTTTCAAGACCCACAGGCTTCGCTTAACCCCCGGTTAACTGTCGGCAGCATCATCAGCGAGCCGCTAGAGATTCATAACGTAGGCGATAGTCAAAGCCGCAAAGAACGGGTGCAGGAATTACTGCGAGTCGTGGGCTTAAATCCCTACTTTGTCAGCCGCTACCCTCATGAGTTCTCTGGTGGACAGCGCCAACGAATTGGCATTGCGCGGGCATTGGCCACCAATCCCAGTTTTATCGTGGCCGACGAACCCATTTCAGCCCTGGACGTGTCCATACAGGCGCAGGTGGTAAATCTGCTCGATGATCTGAAAGCGGAGCTGGGGCTAACTTATTTGTTTATTGCCCATGATCTGTCCATGGTGCGTTATATCAGCGACCGGGTGGCCGTGATGTACCTGGGCAAGATCGTGGAAATGGGCAGCCGGGACGATGTGTATGATCGGCCGTACCACCCCTATACCCAGGCATTGTTATCCGCCATCCCCATCCCTGACCCTGATAAAGAAGCCCGGCGCGAGCGTATAATCTTAAAAGGCGAGGTGCCGAGTCCGTCCAACCCACCAACGGGCTGCCGTTTTCACACCCGCTGCCAATATGCGACGGAAATATGCAGCCAACAAGAGCCTGAGTTTCGGAATTTGGGCACGGCCGTGCAATCTCACATGGTCGCCTGCCATCATGCCGAAAAATTTATGTAACGTTCGTAGCAGGCAATTTATCGCCTGTAACCGGCGATAAATCCCTTGATACTAACTATCTCATTAAGGAGGTGATGCCCACACAAGAAGCAAGAACCGTTTCATCCATAGAGCGAGGAGTACACCTTATCTAAAACCCCGATAATCTCAAATGTGGAGGAGATTCAATGTTTACGCAAAAAAAATCACTATTTTGGTTAGCGGCTTTTGCCATCCTTGCCCTGGCGATTGCCGCCTGCCAGCCCGAGGTGCAAACCGTTGAAGTCACCCGCGTCGTGGAAACCACCGTCGTGGAAACCGTGACGGTAGAAGGCCAGGAAGTCGAAGTCACCCGTGTTGTCACCGAAACCATCGTGGAAACCGTCGTCGAGACCGTCACCGTGGAAGTGCCGGCGCCCGGCGAAGAAACAGCCCCCGCTGATTTCACGGCTGCAGATAACACCACCTATCGCACCCAGACGTTTGGCGACATTGACACCATGGACCCCAACCTGGCCTATGACACCGCCAGCGGCGGCCTCATCTTTAACACCATGGAGCCGCTCATCTTCTTCAACCGTGAGGACGCCAACACCTTCGTTCCCGTCCTGGCCAAAGAAGTACCCAGTGTGGACAACGGCCTCATCTCCGAAGATGGCCTCACCTACACCTTCAACATCCGCGAAGGCGTCACCTTCCACGAAGGTGGCACCCTGGAACCTCACGACGTGGCCTACACCTTCCAGCGCGGCCTGCTGCAATCAGACCCCAATGGCCCGCAATGGCTGTTGATTGAGCCACTTATGGGTGGTGGATACCACGACATCACCTACCTGGTTGATGCCGAAGGAACCTATGAAGGCGACCCCGATGCGCTGAAAGGTGCAGATCCCGCCGCGCTGGTAGCCGCCTGTGAAGCTGTACAAGCCGCTGTCGTCGCTGACGACGCCGCCGGCACCGTTACTTTCAATCTGGCCGTGCCCTGGGGGCCCTTCCTGGCCACCATCGCCCAAACCTGGGGGTCCGTCCTGGACATGGAATGGGCCATGGAACAAGGCGCCTGGGATGGCAGTTGCGATACCTGGCAAAATTACTATGCTCCCGGCTCTGAAAACGACGAACTCTCTACCGTGATCAACGGCACCGGCCCCTTCATGTTGGAAAGCTGGACGCCTGGCCAGGGTTACGTTATGGTAGCCAATGACAACTACTGGCGCGCCGCCGATGACCCCATGTGGGAAGGTGGCCCGGCCGGCCCCGCCGCCATTAAAACCATCGTTGTCTCCCTGGTGAACGAATGGGGTACCCGCTTCACCTCCCTGCAAGTTGGTGACGCCGAGTCCGTGGCCGTGCCTGTGGCTAACCGGCCAGAGGTGGATGCCTACGTTGGTGAATTCTGCGATTACGCCACCGGTGAATGTACGCCAAACCCCAACAATCCCAATGGGCCCCTGCGCAAATGGGGCAACCTGCCCAACGCCTCCCGCACCGACATGTTTATGACCTTTGATGTTGGTGAGTCCTCACCGTACATCGGCAGCGGCCAGTTGGATGGCAATGGTATTCCGTCAAACTTCTTCTCGGACATCCATGTGCGCAAAGCGATGAACTACTGCTTTGACTATGACACCTACATTGCCGAAGCACTCAACGGCGAAGGCGTGCGCAACAATGGCCCCATCATTCTGGGTATGCTGGGTTATAACGAGGATGGCGCTTACTATCCCTATGATCCCGAACAATGCGCAGCCGAATTGGCTCAGGCCTGGGACGGGCAATTACCAGAAGTTGGCTTCCGCTTCCAGGTTGGCTATAACACCGGTAACACCACCCGCCAGACAATCTGCGAAATTTTGCAGGCCGAACTGGGCGCAATCAATGATAAGTACCAGGTAGAGTGCATTGGCCTGCCCTGGCCCACCTTCCTGCGCACCTTCCGCGCCTCCCAGATTCCGGTCATCGCCAGCGGTTGGGTTGAGGACATCCACGACCCGCACAACTGGGTGCAGCCGTTCACCATTGGCACCTATGCCGGCCGTCAGAAGCTGCCAACTGAGATCGTTGACCAGTTCAAGGCGTTAGTGGATGCCGGTGTGGCCACCGCCGATCCGGCCGAACGTGAACAAATCTACTTTGAATTGCAGCAGCTGCATCACGATCTGGCCATTCAGGTGACGCTGGCCCAGGCTTTGGGCGCCCGCTATGAACAGCGGTGGGTAGACGGCTGGTACTTCAACCCCATCTACTTCGACACCTACTACTATCCCTTGTCCCTGAAATAAACCTGGTTTCTGGCACTGGCGGCAGCCATTAACTGGCTGCCGCCAGTCCTTTTTAGGCAAAAGGGCGGTATTCTGTGGCGAATACCGCCTTCTTTCCTTGTTCCATCCATCATTTCAAGCAAATCCAGTGCAGATTGTGAACGCTTGTAACAGAATATGTAGTGGATTTTCTTGAAAGGCAGCCATAAGACGTGGAATAAACAACGTATAATGACTGTATGAAAAACACACCATCACCATTTTTTGAGTATGTGAGGTACGTATGACCACTTATATCATTCGCCGCTTGTTGATCATGCCCATTACCCTGATGGGTGTCACCTTTCTGATTTTTGCCATGATGCAAATCCTGGGACCGGTTGAGCGCTCGGCTCTGTATGTGCGTGATGTGCCCAAAACCGAAAATCAGATTAATGCCATCATCCAACGATACGGTCTGGACGCTCCGATTCATTTGCAATACTGGTATTGGCTGGTAGGGCGCCAGGACCCCCAAACCGGTGATGTTGTGGGGGGCATTTTGCGTGGCGACCTGGGTTTTTCCCGGACCGGCCGCGAACCGGTTATTGATATGCTGCAGCGGCGATTCCCGGCCACGCTGGAACTGGCCTTGTGGGCCATGATACCCATTATTGCCGGCGGCATCTGGATGGGTATGAAAGCGGCGCTAAACCACAACAAACCGGTGGATCAGGTGTCCCGTATTTTTGCCACGCTGGGCTGGTCAATCCCCACCTTTGTGTTGGGATTGCTGTTACTCCTGATTTTTTATGCCCGGCTTGGCTGGTTTGCCCCAGGACGCTTATCAACCCAATTTGCGTTGGAAGTTACCCGGCCTGGTTTTACCCAGTACACTAAGATGATGACGGTGGATGCGCTGTTGAATTTACGGTTTGATATTTTTATGGATGCGCTGGCACATCTGGTAATGCCGGTCATTACGCTGGCCGTCATTCAGTGGGCGCTTTTGCTGCGCGTTACGCGCTCATCTATGCTGGAAGAGATGCGGCAAGATTATGTGCGCACGGCCCGGTCAAAAGGGTTGAAGGAGCGGACGGTGGTTAACCGCCATATTCGCCGCAATGCGCTCATCCCCGTGGTGACGATTGCCGGGGCCACGCTGGCCGGTTTGATGAATGGCGCGGTGGTGACCGAAACGATTTTTAATTACCCTGGTCTGGGGCAAATGGCAGCGGAAGCGGCCGTCACCCTGGATGTCATTACTATGTTGGGGTTTGCTCTGTTTAATGGCATCTTGTTTATTGGGGCGTATTTGATTGTAGATATTCTCTACGTGGTGATTGATCCGCGTATACGTCTTTCTTAGGATAAGAAGTTCAACTTCTCCAAAGAAGTTGAACTTCTAACAGCATAATGATGAAATGCCGGTCGGAAACCGGCACTATCAGCAAAGCAGAGGTGTAGATATGACAATCAATACCAGCGAGGCAGTAACCCCGGCGGGCAGACCCGCCGGTATTCCTCTGGACGAGGGCTTTCTGCGGCCACCCAGTCGGCTGGAAAAAGCGGTGGGGCCAGAGTGGGCGCGCCTGATAAAAGGTATATTCACCAACCCGCTTTCCGTATTGGGGCTGATCATCGTAACCGGTTTTATTTTGGTTGCCCTGTTTGCGCCTGTGTTAGCGCCGCCGCCGAAACCTGGCGCAAACCCCTATCAAATTCCGCGTGATGGTTTCTTGCCGGAACCCAAACCGCCGGGGACGCCTTGGAATAAAAATGCGCCTTATTATGTGCCCAGGTGGTATAGTCTGACCGGTAATGAGGAGTGGGTGCATTTGTTGGGCACCACCGGGGGGCAGTATGACATCTGGTACGCCCTGGTATGGGGCACACGGACGGCGCTGCTGGCGGGCACGGCCGTTGTCGCCGTATCAGCCATCGTCGGTATTTTAGTTGGCTCGGTGGCCGGTTATTTTGGCGGCCTGGTGGATGAAATGCTGATGCGCATACTGGAAATTTTTGTCGTTTTTCCCAGTCTGGTGGCCGTGCTGGTGCTGTCCTCTATTCTGGTTCCTATCTTTGGCCGCAGTTTGTGGCCGGCGATGATTGCCTTGATTGTCTTTGGCTGGATGGGTTACGCCCGTTTGTTGCGCGGCGATATTTTGTCAAATAAGGAACGAGATTACGTGATGGCCGCCAGGGCCAGCGGCGCAAGAGATACCCATATTATTCTCAAACACGTACTGCCCAATGCCATTTTCCCCACACTGGTATTCCTGTCACTGGATATGGGGTCTATCGTGCTAAGCTTTGCGGCGCTAAGTTTCCTGGGCGTGGGCGTGGAACCGGGTTATGCGGACTGGGGCCAGATTGTGAGTTTTGCCCGGAACTATATCGTGTCGTTGGACACTTTCTGGTACGTCATTGTGTTCCCGGCCATCGCCTTGCTGCTGTATGGACTGGGTTGGAATTTATTGGGGGACGCGCTGCGAGATATTTTGGACCCGAAGTTACGGGGGAAAATTGGTTGATGACGTGTGACGTGTAATGTGTGAAAAGCGGGCTACAAGTAGCCCGCTTTTTTATTGGGCGTATTCCCGTTTCCTTCACGGGTTAGTAGAGAAAAGGTATAGCGGCAGGCACACGGCCGTGCAGTATCCCCCTCCCCCTTGTTCTATGATGGCCTCAAATTAGACTGTGTAGTTGCGATGGAAGGAGGTCCATCATGTTACGCAAAACATCTTTTCTGCTGATCCTATCCTTTAGTTTGCTGTTTGCTACGGCCGTCTACGCCCAGGGACAGCCGGAGCCACAACACACCGATCCCGCCTGGCAGGCCAGCTATTGGAACAACCAGACGCTCGCCGGCCCGCCCGCCCTGCAACGCACCGAAGCCGATATTAACTGGGATTGGGGAACCGGTTCACCCGACCCGGCCATCACCCCCGACAACTTCTCGGCGCGCTGGACAAAGGTAATTGATGTGCCTGCCGGTAGTTACCGCTTCACGGCCACCACCGACGATGGCATTCGCCTCTGGGTGGATGACCAGCCCATTATCAACCAGTGGTACGACCACCCGGCGCAGACCTACTTTGAAGACGTGCCACTTTCAGCCGGACATCACACCGTCCGGGTAGAGTATTATGAAAACGCCGGTTTTGCCGTGGCCAAAGTTTCCTGGGGGCTGACGCCGATCAATACCAGCGTCTGGCGCGGTGATTATTTTAACAACCAGACCCTTTCCGGCGCGCCGGTGTTGACCCGCAACGACGCCTTCATTGATTACAACTGGAGTACCGGTTCACCCGCCCCCACCATTCCCGCCGATCATTTTTCGGTGCGCTGGACGCATACCCTCACGCTCCCGGCGGGTAACTACCGCTTCACCACCCGTACCGATGATGGGGTACGGTTGTGGGTGAACGACCATCTGTTGATTGACCAGTGGCACGATATGGCCGCCAGTTCATACAGCGGCGTTATCTACGTGGGCGGCACGGCCGTGATGCGCATGGAGTATTACGAAAATACCGGCCTGGCCGAAGCCCACCTCAGTTGGGAACTGGTCGGCAGCCCGCCGCCCCCCGCCGGGACGGTGATCGTGGATGACCTGGATGCCGGTTTTGTGAAAGGGGGCGCGGCCAGTGGTTGGCGCGCAGAAGCCGAAGGGTACAACGGCCGTCTGCTCTGGACACATAACAACGACACCACCCGCGCCAACTACAACTGGGCGCGTTGGTATCCACAGTTGGCCGCCGGGCAGCGGTATGAAGTTTTCGTCTACATTCCCGACCGCTTCACCACCACCGCCCAGGCCCGCTACTGGATTTCCCACCGCGACGGGTTTACCTTGCGCGTGGTCAACCAATCTGCCTACAGCGACCAGTGGGTCTCGCTTGGTACCTACACCTTCCGCGGTACCGGCAGCGACTACGTCTCCCTGGCCGATGTCACCTTTGAACCGTATTTGTCCCGGCTGATTGCTTTTGATGCGGTGAAGTTTGAAAGACGTTAAGAGGGGTGATGCGTGATACGTGATGCGTGACCGACCGCACGCATCACACGTCACGCATCACGTCGTTTTGGTCACTTTGTTCAGCCCCCGTGGCGCTTCCGTGTTGTACCCTTTCACGGCCGTCAGCCAATAGCTAAACAACTGGCCCGGCACAATGCTCACCAGCGGCGTCAGCCACTCCGGGACGCTGGTGGGCAGAGGGATGGGGCTGGTCGCCAAATCCAGCGCCTCCGGCTGATCAGAAATAACCAACAGTTCCGCCCGCCGCTCCTGCGCCAACTTTTGCAGCAGCGCCAACATATCGGCATACACCGCCCCGCCAGGGGCCACTGCCAGCACCGGAAACCCGTCCGCCACCACCGCAATCGGCCCATGCCGGAAATCGGCCGACGAGTACGGCTCGGCCACCACGTAAGTCAATTCCTTCAACTTCAACGACCATTCAAACGCCGTCGCATAATTGTATCCCCGCCCCAAGACCACACATTGCTGCATATAGCGGTAACGCGGCGCGCACCGGGCAATGTGTTCATCCTGGCGCAGCACATCGCGCACCCATTCCGGCAGTTGCGCCAACTGCGCCAGCCGGGCCTCATCCTCCGCTAACGCCGCCGAGAGCATGGCCATGGCCAGCAGTTGCGTGGTGTACGTTTTGGTCGCCGCCACCGCTTTTTCCGGCCCCGCCTGAATATCAATCACGTAATCGGCCGTCTGCGCCAGCGGCGAATCAGGGTCATTGGTAATCGCCAGCGTGGGGCGGCCCTGCCGTTTGCCTTCGGCGACCACGTTCACAATGTCCGGTGATTGGCCGGATTGGGAGACGCCCATCACCAGCGCCCCATCCAGCCGGGGCGGGCTGTCATACAGGCTGAACAGGGACGGCGTGGCTAAGGCGACCGGCAAATGGTTCGTCGCCCCCCACAGATAATTGGCATAACGGGCAGCATTGTCGGATGTGCCCCGCGCGGCCATAAAGGCGTACTGAATCTGGCGCTGCCGCAATTCCTGAGCAATGGCGCGCACGGTTTCCAGGTTTTTTTCATAGCTCAGTTTCAAGATCTCAGGTTGAGAATGGATTTCGTCGTATAGGGACATAGATTTTTTTGATGTGTGATGCGTGATGCGTGAGGACTTCCCGGTCGCGCATCACGCATCACTCGTCACATTATAGACCACGTTGCCATGCACCATCGTCATGGCAACTTGTAAATCAGGCGTCAATAATACCAGGTCGGCGTCGCAGCCTGGGGCGATGCGACCTTTTTGCCGGCCCAGACCCAGCAGGTCGGCGGGCACGGCCGTAACCGCACCCACCGCTTCCGCCAGAGAGCAGCCAGTGTAGGTGATGAGATTGCGCACGGCCGTGTCCATGCCCAAAATACTGCCCGCTAATGTGCCATCTGGCAGGCGGCAGGTCGTCTCGTTCACCGTCACCTGAAAATCGCCCAGGTCATAATTGCCGGGCGGCATCCCCAATGCGGCCATCGCATCCGTCACCACGTTCAACCGCGTCCCGGCTGCCTGCCAGGCCATTTTCAGCAGCGCCGGATGTACATGCACCCCATCAGGGATAATGCCCACTACCACCCGTTCATCATCCAGCAGCGCGCCAATCAATCCCGGCTCGCGGTGGTGCAGGCCGGGCATGGCGTTAAACAGGTGCGTGCCATACCGCACCCCGGCGGCAAAACCCGCTTTCGCTTCGGCAAAGGAGGCCATACTGTGTCCGGCGCTGACGATGACGCCCCGTTCCGCCAACGCCGTGATGACGGGCAGCGCGCCCGGCAGTTCTGGGGCCAATGTCACCAGCCGCACCTGCGTTTCCGGCGA
The DNA here is from genome assembly GCA_019637635.1 of Anaerolineae bacterium. Lineage (GTDB taxonomy): Bacteria > Chloroflexota > Anaerolineae > Promineifilales > Promineifilaceae > CAADGU01. Next base: position 22,371 of record JAHBVI010000074.1, on the reverse strand, counting down.
CCAATCGGCGACGGCTTTTAAGGTGGGCAGTTGCAGGTGGCGGGGATTGTGCGCCCCCTTTTTCTGTGGATTCAGGAACGGCCCTTCCAGGTGCAATCCCAACGGTTCCGCGCCGACAAAAGCAGACGGCCGTGACCCCATAACCTCTTGCACCTTTTGCACCGTCGCCAACGGCGAAGTAATCACCGTCGGCAAAAAGCCGGTGACGCCGTACTGCGGCAGCCGGGTCGCCACCTCCCAGATCGTCTCCGGCTGCTGCGTAAAATCCAGCCCAAAGGCGCCGTTCAACTGCAAATCTATAAAACCAGGCACCAGGAAATGACCGGGCGCATGAACAGTCGCCGGGTGGTGGGAGGAGGGGGCTACGGCCGTGATACGGCCGTCATCCACCACCACCACACCATCTCTCATTAGCCCATCAGGAGTGAAAACATCAGCTTGAATGGTTAACATGGGGAGATTGGAGATTGGAGATTAGAGATTGGTCAATCGTCAATCTCCAATCTCTTCATTCACTCTGCTATCCGCACCGGCAGTTTACCTTGAAACGATATTTTCCCCCACAATGCCGCGGCCAGGGCGCGCATGGCCGGTTCCTGGATGCTGTAGGTGCAAATGTGGGTGTGGGCGCGGGGATAGGCCGCCAGGTCATACGGCGTGCGCAGGGCGACGGTAATCAGCGGCGCGCCCGCATCTAACAGCACATTCACCATTTCCGCCTGCGCCGGTTGGCGGCTTGCTTCCATGGTGCCCACGATGACCAGATCATACTGCCCAGCCCGTGCGCGGAAGGCGCTGATGTGCGATTCGTCCGGCTGTTGGGGGATCACATATTCATCCACATAGGGGTGGTAGCGGCGCAGCGCCCGCCCCAACGTCATCTTTTCCGAAGCGGAAGTGTCGGCGGGGGTCAGGTTTTGGAAGGTGGGCAGAATAACGGCGATACGGCCGTCCACCGGCACCCGCAGCGGCAGCAGACCAGCCTCGTCACGCACCAACGTCACCGAGCGGTTGCCCACTTCCTGCGCCAGCCGGCGGTGTTCTTCACAGCCAATTACCGCCAGGTCCGGCTGCCTTTGCACCGCTACCCACTGCTTCAAGGCCAGGATGCGCTGCACCGAAGCGTTCGTGGCAGCCTGGTTGATGACGCCTGTTTCCAGGCCATTGAGCAGGGCGTGATAAGCGGTCTCTTGCGTGGTGGGATCGTCGGTCATCAACAGCATGTCCACTCCGGCCTGCGCCGCCCGCCGCACGTCGTCGGCCAACCCTGCCCCCTGGGTGATGGCGGCCATATCCATGGCGTCGCTGACAATGACGCCCTGGAAGGCCAGCTTTTGGCGCAGCAACCCTTGTAAGACGGTGGGAGAGAGGGTGGCGGGCAGGACACGGCCGTCGTGCAGCGCTGGCAGCCCCACGTGAGCCGTCATCACCATTTTGGTCCCGGATTCAATGACGGTACGGAACGGCCGTAGCTCCACTTCCCACAACCGTTTTTCATCATGCGCCACCACCGGAATGCCATGATGCGAGTCGGAAACGGTGTCGCCGTGCCCCGGAAAATGTTTGGCGACGCTGACCACACCCGCCGCTTGAATGCCCTGGGCCATCGCCGCCGCCAGTTCGCCGACCAGCGCCGGATTTTCGCCAAAGGAGCGGGCGCCGATGACCGGGTTTTGCGGATTGCTGTTCACGTCACAACTGGGGGCGTAATTGACATTCACGCCCAACGCGGCACATTCACGCCCCAGCGCCAGGCCAACACGGAAGGCCAGGTCGGCGTCGCCCACCGCGCCCAGGGCCATATTACCGGGGAAAGGGGTCATGGCCGGCCCCAGGGCGTTAAGCTGCCCCCCTTCCTGGTCGGCGCAGATGAGCAGCGGCGGCTGCCCGGCGGCGCGGGCGGCCTGCTGTAAAGCGGCTGTCAGCTGCCGCACCTGGCAGGGATTTTCTATATTACGATAACGGAAAAGGGTGATGCCGCCTAACGGCCGTGTTCTCAACCAGTCCAGCAGGCGCGGCGGCGCTGCCGTACCCGCAAAGGCCACCAGCAGTTGATAGCCCACCTGGGCAGGGTCATTGGTCGGCGTCCAGGTTAGCTTTTCCGGCGGTTCTTCTTTTTCAAACGGAAATCTCTTCTCCACCACATCATTCCTAATCACTGTTTCCGGGTAAAAACTTATCATAATGACCATTTACCCCCTTGCCAACAAACATTGTGTCTTGGCTAATGATTTGAGCGGAGATTGAAAATTGTTTCAATCTCCGCTCAAATGACCCCTAACTGCTGCTTCAGCACCAGCGCCGAAGCGCCCATCAGTACCACGTCATCGCCTAATGTGGTGTAACTGATGTGGGTGCCGGCGGCCATCGCAGGCAATACCCGCTGGCTGACGGCCGTCTGTACCCCTGCTAAAAATGGTTCACCCGCTCTGGTTAACTGCCCGGCAATGACAATGTGCCGCGTGTTCAGGATGCCAATGAGATGGGCGACGGCCGTGCCCAGGTGCGCCCCGGCCTGGTACATAATGGTGTGGATACGGCCGTCGCCGGCCTGCGCCGCCTGTATCACTTCTTCCCAGGTGGGGTCGGGTTGCCCGGTCACGGCCGTGACCTGCCGCAAAATGCCGCGAATACTGGCAACCGTTTCCAGGCAGCCGCGATGGCCACAACTGCACAATTCGCCCTCTTCCACCACCGTCACGTGCCCAATTTCACCCGCGCCAAAGCCATCCCCCACAAAAAGCTGCCCGTTCAGGACAATGCCCGCGCCAATACCCCGCCCGGCTTTAATTAGCACCAGGTTATCCGTGTCGTGCGGATCAAAGGAGTAAGAGGCCAGCGCCGCCACGTGGCTGTCATTGCCCACGTACACCGGCAGGCCATACCGCTCTTCCAGCAGTGCGCGCAAGGGAAGATCATGCCAGCCCAGGTTGACCGCATTCAGCACAATGCCACAGGCAGCGTCCACCAGGCCAGGCGTGCCAATGCCAATGCCCAACAGGGGGGCATTGGTGCGAGACTGTAGCTGGCTGATTAAATCATGGACAAGGGCGAGGGCGGCGGCGGCGGTACGGCCGTCTACAGCCACATCCACTCGCTGCGACATCTCCCCGCGCAAATTGACCAGCGCCCCCCGGAAATAACTGGCGCTCAAATCCAGGCAGAGCAACTGCCGGGCATCCTCCGCCAGCCGCAGCAGGCGCGGCGGTTTGCCGCCAATGGAGGGGCCAAGGCCCGTTTCCCGCACCAGCCCCTCATCCATCAGGTCGGCCACAATGCTGGAAACGGTGGTGCGCGTCAGATTCGTCTCGCGGGCAATATCAGCCCGGCTGATCTCCTGTTGCTCATAAATCATCTTCAAAATGAGGCGGGAGTTATGTTGTTTGGTCAGTTGGTGGGTGGCTTTTTGCATGTGTGCCCCAGGTCATCCATCTTTGTAAGTCAACTAAACTTACTAAGAAGTGTAACAGGCAATATACCATGTGTCAATGGAAAACAGGCTAATCGGTGTGTGGGTTTTTGTGCGGGCAGTGCCAGGCAAGGGGCAAAACCATTTTGCCTGACCAATGTCGTACAGCGCCTTGCCTGGCACTATGTGTCACTGAGACAAAAAAACGCACGGAACGTGCGTCGTAACATGGTCTATTTTGCGTGGCTCAGACATCCGATTTCCTGGAGAAATCGGACGTCTTGGCGTTTGACGCCTTAATCCTGCAAAGCCAGGCGCAGAGCGCGGCTCATTTCGTCCGGGCCGATCAGCTCCGCCAGCGCCCGCAGCAAATCTGGCTGCTCCGCCCACAACCATTCCACCCGCAGCCAGAAACCAGGCAGCACCTCCGAATGGAAGACCCCATCTGACCCTACCATCATCGCTTGGTACAGCCCATCTTCATTTAGCCGGTAAAATTGCGCCCGCTGCCGTCGGGGGCGATTATCCAATATCCAATACTCCAACACCCCGCCAGCTTCATACTCATCAAACTTATCCACCCGATCCCGATGCACGCTGTCACTGGAAACAACCTCGATAATCAAATCGGGCGCCCCTTCAACCCGTTCGTTTGTCAACCGTTCCAGGTTGGCAGCGGCTATAAACATCAGGTCTGGCTCACGAGAGGGGCCATCCGGCGCCAATTTCAGTTCAAAAGGGGCGATGCGCACCCGCCCTAACAGGTGAACAATGGCATAAAGGTTCAAAAGCTGGTGCAGAAATTCAACCAATGTCTGGTGTGGATTTTTAGCCGGCATATGTAAAACAACCTCCCCATCTACCCATTCGGCATGGGTGTCCTCGTTGGCCCAGGCCAGGAACTCTTCGTAGCTCATCTTGAGCGGCGACTGGATGGCCGCTTCTTCAACTGGTGAAACAGGTATTGTACTCATAGGTATTACCTCACAATCCCGATTATATCACCTCATCACCCCATCACCCCATCACCTGTTTGCCTGCTCATTCCGCTACGGCCGTGACCGCCGCCCCCACAATCCCTGCCTCATTACGCAGTTCGGCCGGCACAAGTCTGGCCCGCGTCTGGATGTAGGGGAAGAACTTGTCATGTTTTTTGCTCACCCCGCCGCCGATAATGATCAATTCCGGCGAAAAAAGAAACTCGATGTGCTGAAAGTAGACGTTGAGCCGTTCGCCCCACTGTTGCCATTTCAATTTTTTCTCTGTGCGGATGCGGTCAGATGTGTACCCCTCGGCGTCTACCTTCATGCTGCGCAGGTAGAGGTGGCCCAGTTCCATGTTGGGGACGAGACGGCCGTCCAGAAACAGCGCCGACCCAATGCCTGTACCCAGGGTGAACATCATCACCACCCCTTTCTGGTTGTGTCCCGCGCCAAAATGATGCTCGGCCAGAGCGGCTACGTCGGCATCGTTATGGACAACGGCCTTACACCCCGTCTCCCGTGCAATTGCTTCCTGCGCATTAAAGCCAATCCACCCCTTGTCAATGTTGGCCGCGCTGTACAACACGCCCTGAATAGCGATGCCCGGAATGCCCACTCCCATTGGCCCTTCGTAATTCAGCGTTTTCGTAATCTGGCGAATAACTTGAATACAAGCCTCTGGCGTGGCCGGATTGGGTGTATCTATGCGGATGCGCTCGCTCACCAGTTCCCCCGTCTCCGTATTTACCAACGCCCCCTTAATCCCCGACCCGCCGATGTCTATGCCCATTGCAATCATTTTGGCCTCCTGTTGCCTACATCTTGATCATGCCTTTGTGAGTAAATTGACTTGCAATCCGTCTGCCTGTAAGATGGATTTGCCTGATCATTTAAGTAAGGTGTACACATGACGACTCTAACTTTAAGCGATATTTTGGAAGATTTACAGGTTGCTGAACACGGCCTGCATAAATTTGAACGACGTTACTGGCTCAGTTCAGAGCATTTCTATGAACTATATAGCCATGGCTTGTTAGACGATGGCGAACATGGAGAAGAATTTGCTGAGTGGGCCGGCCATTATAAACTGTGGGCCAAGCGACAATCCGCCTTAAAACAGATTTCCGATGAACGGGTAACTGCCCTAAAGCAACAAAACACGCCGCTCTTGCGTTTACGTCCAGCCGAACCGTTCCTAACTGTACGCTCATGACCACCTTTTCTGCTGCTGACTACGAAAAGCTACTCTATTCGTTAGTCGAGCAATATCCTGAAATATCTCACTCGACTGTTCATTTGTATAGTAACAGCGCCAAAACAGCATTCATTCGAGGCAGTATTTATTTTCTTAATGGGCTTGAGCTACGGATATTTGAGTATCTCGACTTAAGCGATGGAGAAATTCTGGATTACAGTTATGCTGTGTACGCCGAAGGGGAAAAAATCCGTTGGTATGACGCGCAACCCCATCCAGAAAATCCTTTGTTAGCCCCAACATTTCCACACCATTATCATGCGCCTCCAGACATTAAACACAATCGTCTACCTGCTCGTGGCATCACCTTTACTGCCCCCAATTTGCCCACCTTGATTGCAGACTGTCTCTCTCTAAACCGCAATTACTGATCACCAATGAGTGGGCTGAAAAAAGCCCTTCAAGACCAGAAGTTCAACTTTTCTTCTCGACAGAAATTTCCAGTTGATGACAAAAAGTTGAACTTCTTTCAGTGGACTCACCAATTACCGTTTACCGATTACCTCTTGTAACACATGCTCCGCCTGCCACACGGCCGTCCTTCCCGCCGAGACCCCTTCCTGCCAGCGATGAAAATCAAACAGGCCAATTGTCCCAATCTCCGGTTGCAATAATAAGTCAGGGGGGGTTTCGGCCAGGTTTTTTTCCATGTTTTGGGTGGTAATCACATCCAGCGTGGCCGCCAGCACCCACCATAGCTCATTGCGCTGCACCAATTCGGCCGCTTTGGTGAGCGGGCCGGTACGGCCGTACCGCCACATCGGTGCATAGGGATCCGTATTGGTCAGGTCTACCGCCAGCACATACGCCGCCCCCAACTGCCGGGCCACGTTAAACGGGGTATTATTTTTCACGCCGCCATCCACCAGGATCATATCGCCCATTTCTACCGGCGGCAGAGCCACGGGGATAGCAATGGTGGCGAGTACGGCCGTGACCACATCCCCCTCCTGCAACACCACCTCCTGGCGCGATACCAGGTCGGTGGCGATTACCGCCAGCGGCAATTTGAGGTCGGCAAACGTTGGCCGCCCGATAGCTTTTTCCAGCCGCTTCTCCACGCGCCGGTTGCTCACCAGCGCCGGGACACGCAGATCGGCCGGGCGGTATAGCTGCTCCAGGTTGAACTGCTGGAAAAAGTCCAGCATCTCCTCGGCCGACAGCCCTGCCGCCAGCAGCGCCCCTAACAGGCCGCCAATGCTGGTGCCCACCACCAGGTCTGGCCGCAGCCCCAGGCGCTCTAGTTCCAGCAGCACACCAATGTGCGCTGCACCTCTGGCCCCACCCCCGCCGAGAACTAAGCCGAGTTTCATAGAGGTAATCGGTAATCGGTAACCGGTTATCGGTCGCGGCTTGATCACCGATTACCGATAACTGATGACCGATTACCGGCTAAGAGACAGTGCCATAAAAATGGGGCAACGGCCGTACCGCCTCATCTGTCCATTGAATAGCCGCCAACAATTCCTGCTGCGCCTGGGTCAGTTTGCCCGCGTCACTGGCATGGATTTCACCCAGAGGAGCGCCTGCTTCAAACCGGTCGCCTACTTTGGCGCGCAGGATGAAACCAACAGCGTGGTCAATCACGTCGCTTTTGACCAACCGGCCACCGCCCAAATGCACCGCCGCCCAACCGATAACGGCCGTATCCATGGCCGCGATTGTGCCTGTTTGTGGCGCGAGTATTGGTTCAATTAAGCGCGCTGTGGGTAATAAATCGGGATTGTCTACCTGACGGCCGTCGCCCCCCTGCCTCGTCACCAGTTCGCGGAATTTTTGTAGGGCACGGCCGTCCTCTCTGGCATCCGTTATCAATTCTTTGGCCTGATTAAGGTCAGCCGCCTTTCCCGCCAGCCGCAGCATGTGGGCAGCCACTTCCAGGCAGTGCGCCCAAAAATCTGGTGGGCCATCCCCTTGCAGCGTGGCAATCGCCTCCTGCACTTCCAGGGCATTGCCGATGGCCTGGCCGAGCGGCTGGTTCATATCGGAAATGAGGGCGACGGTTTTGCGGCCGGCGTCCGCACCAATGTCCACCATAATCCGCGCCAGTTCGCGGGCGCTCTCCACCGTGGGCATAAACGCACCGCTGCCCGTTTTCACATCCAGCACAATGGCATCCGCACCCGCCGCCAGCTTTTTAGACATGATGGAGGCGGCGATGAGGGGGGTGCTGGCCACGGTGCCGGTGACATCCCGTAGGGCATACAATTTGCCGTCGGCGGGGGCGAGCACGGCCGTTTGCCCGGCCAACACCAGCCCAATTTCCGCCAACTGCCGTTTGAACTGCGCCAGCGACATCGTCGCCGACCAGCCGCTAAACGATTCCATCTTGTCCAGCGTACCGCCGCTGGAACCGAGGCCGCGCCCGCTCATCTTGCCCACCGGCACGCCACAGGCGGCCACCAACGGCTGTACGACCAGCGTTGTCTTGTCGCCCACGCCGCCGGAAGAATGTTTGTCTACCACAAAAGGGGCCACATCGTGCAGGTCTAGCTGGTCGCCGGAGCGGGCCATGGCCAGTGTCAGATCAACCGTTTCGCGGCGGTTCATACCCTGCAGGAAAATGGCCATGAGCAGCGCGGCCGTCTGGTAATCGGGGATGCGCTCGGCCGTCAGTTCGTGGATGAACCAGTTGATTTCGTCGGTGGTCAGGTCACGGCCGTCGCGTTTTTTCTCGATAATGTCTACCATGCGCATAGTGGGAATCCTCTCATTACCCAGGTTTCCCGATTATAGCAGGATTCCGCTATAATCCAGGCGAAAGGAGATTTTCCCATGTCAGCGCAAATTGAAATTAAGCTAAATAGCCCGGAAGAGATGTTTGCCGAACCCGCCGCCGATCCGTTTGACCCGGACAGCCGTTACCTTTCCGGTATTGATGACGTTGTCGGCCAATTGCGCCTGAAACGGCGTGAGTTGGATGAGAAAACACGACTGGTCATTCGGCTGCCGCAAACGGCCGTAACCGCCGACTCCGCCGCCACCCTCAAAGCCGCCCTCGACCGGTATGGCGCTGCCCAGATTGCCCAGAATCAACAAGCCATTGAAGAACTGCGCGTCGGCAGCCGGCGCCAGGCCATTAGCGCCCTGGTGATTGCGGTCGCTTTGATTCTACTGACCATGTTTCTCCTGGCGGCCATTCCAGCCTTGCAGGATTTCAGTGGGGCGCTGGCCGGATTTGTGGGTATTGCCGTATGGGTCATCTTTTGGGACCCCATTTACAACTACGTCTACGCCTGGCGGCCTAACCGGTTAGACATCAAGGTATATGAGAATTTACAGAAGGCGGAATTGGTGGTTGAAGGTTCGTAGTAGGCGATTTATCGCCCTCTAGCAGCGATAAATCGCCTACTATGAACGGGAAGGAAAACCAGATGACTGAAAAAGTTGACGTGTTATTGGTGGGCGGCACGGCCGTGACCATGAACTCCACTTACGACATTATTCCCAACGCCGGTATTGCCATTCGTGACGATTCGATTGTGGCGATTGGGCCGGTGGAGCAGATACAGAAGGCATATACGGCCGTGGAAACCGTAGATTGCACCGGACAGGTCATCATTCCTGGCCTGGTGAACGCCCACACCCACATCCCCATGACCCTGCTGCGTGGCCTGAATGACGACCTGCGCCTGGACGTGTGGTTGGGCTACCTGATGCCTCTGGAACGGGAATTTGTGACGCCCGAATTTGTGAAATTGGGTACCCAAATCGCCTGCGCCGAAATGATTCGCTCCGGTGTGACCGCCTTTGCCGATATGTACTATTTTGAAGATGCCATTGCCGAGGAAACGGCTAACATCGGCATGAGAGCATTGTTAGGTCAAACAGTCCTCGTTTTCCCCGCCCCGGACGCGGCCACGTATGAAGACGCCCTGGTGCTGTGCCGCCGCTTCATCGAACGGTGGAACGGCCATCCACTCATCCAACCGGCCGTCGCCCCGCACGCCTGGTACACCGGCACGCCGGAGATGGACCGCGCCTGCGCCGACCTGGCCCGCGCCTACAACGTGCCCGTCCACACCCACGTGGCCGAGACTGCCCTGGAGGCGGAAAACAGCCGGGAACAAAACCAGATGTCGGTGGTGGAATGGATTGCCAGCCAGGGTTTGTTGGAAACTAAACTGCTGGCTGCCCACTGTGTCCATCTGGATCAGAGCGAAATGGTGGCCCTGAAAAAGGCCAACGCCGGCGTGGCCCACTGCCCCACCAGTAATCTGAAGTTGGCCTCAGGCATTGCCCAGGTGGGTGAGATGCTGGAAATGGGGCTAAATGTGGGCGTGGGCACGGACGGCCCCGCCAGCAACAATGACCTGGATATGTTTGAGGAGATGCGGTTGGCGGCGCTGCTGGCGAAGACCAAAAGCAATGACCCAACGGTGTTACCGGCGCGGCAGGCGTTGATGCTGGCGACCATCGGTGGGGCGCGGGCGCTGCATATGGGGCACCTCACCGGCAGCCTGGAAGTGGGCAAACGGGCCGACCTGGTCATTGTGAATATGGAGGGTGTGCATAACCGGCCCCACTTTGCCAATAACCCGGACGCCATTTATTCGCGGCTGATTTATGCGGCCAAGGCGGGGGATGTGCAGCATGTGTTGTGCAACGGCCGTTGGCTATTGCGCGACCAACAACTCTTAACCGTAGACGAAGCGGCGGCGCTGGCAGCGGCCACGGCCGTAGCCAAAAAGATTGACGCTTTTGTCCTGGAACGGGAAGCCAGCCCGTACAACAAACTGGTGCTGCTCTCTGGCGTCAAGCGGCAGGAAAGTTTTGAGGTGCAGGTGAAGGTGCCGGATGTGGACAAGACGGCCGTGTTGACCTTCCTGCACAGCGACCAATGCAAAATCAGCCGCCACGCCCATTACAAACAGTATGATCATTACTTCATCTTTGATGGCGCAGACCCGGACGCCGCCCGTTTGCGCCACCGCGAAGATGAATTTATAGATGAAGACGAACAAGTCTACCAGACACGCTCCCGGCTCACCCTCACCAGCCAGGCCGAGCGACAGGAATTCCCCAACGCCGTCATGCTCTCCCGCTCCCGCTACCTGGCCGAAGCGGATCGCAGCCTGCGTTTTTACCGTGAATACTTTGCCCCCGCCCAGGAATTAGAGGTGTGCAAAGACCGGCTGCGCTGGCACATCCTTTACCAGGATACCGATTTTGCCATTAACCTGGATAAACTGGTCAAACCGGATCGTCCCGGTTACTTTTTGGAAATCAAATCCCGCACCTGGTCACGCACCGACGCCGAACGCAAGGCGGGCCTGATTGCCATGATGTTGGCGCAAATGGGGGTGCCGCTGGACACGGCCGAACGGCAGGAATATGCCGAAATTGCGATGAACGCATAAAAAAAAGCCCGCTCTCAAGCGGGCTTTTTGTTATCCCATAATGGATTGTAGTTTCATCACCGTATTCAGGTCGCCTTCGACCTTGATTTTGCCGGACATGAAGGCCATCATCGGGTTGAGGCTGCCACTCATCATAGCCACATAATCAGTATCGGTCATTTTGATGGTAGCCGCCGCGCCGGGATCGGCGCCGTCGCTCACGCTGGCGGCGCCATCGGCCACTTTCATTGTCCATTGGCCGCCATTGTCGCCAGAAAGATCAAACACGACGGTGGCATTGACGCCGGCAATTTTACTTGGGTCTATGGTGGTAGGAATTTTGTTCAAAATTTCAGCAGGTGTTGACATTTGCATTTCCTCATTTTGTTCTTGTGCCAGAAGGCCGGGAATTGGATTGACAGGGGGAGTATAACAACGGCCGTGCCCCTGTCAAGAATTTTAATAGTGCCAGGCACAGGGCAGCAGGCATTGGGTTGACCGGAAAATTATGCCCTGTGCCTGGCACTTCCATCCCAATTAAACATAATACTTGACCAAACTTTATGTTATGGTAAGATATTCGCAGCAGAGGGGATGTACATAATGTTATATATGTTGCATCCCACAAGGGGGCAATAACAAGGTAGGTGCCGCATGGATTTTATAAGAAAGAATCTGCTCGTGATTGTGGCGTTTGTGTTGGGGTGGGCAGTTGGGCTGTTCATTTTTGGCTGGTGGCTGACGCCGGTGGAATATGTGTGGACGGCCAATGCCACGCCCAACGATTTAGCGCCGCAGTATCAGGCTCAATACATCAATACAACCGCCATTGCCTTTGCGCAAACAAATAACCAGCAAGTTGTCACCAATGCCTTCAATGGCTGGAGTGATCCTTACACGGCGATCTGTGCCGCTATTCCCACTGCGCCCGATCAAGCCACTATGAACACATACAACCAGATGGCCATGATCGTCAGCAACGGGCAAGATTGCTCGACTGCGGTAATACCAACGCCAGTTCCCGGAGGTGACGGACAGACAACTGCTCCACCAGCCGAAGAAGGGGGCGGTAATGGCCTGATCATCTTGTTGATTATTGTGCTCATTGTGCTGGCGGTGGGCATTATTCTGGTGCTGCGAATGCGCAGTTCGGTGGGCGATGACGAAGGCCCCAGCACCTATTACGACATGCCGGAAGCCGGGCCAATCAGCCAGGAAGAGGTCAATGCCATTCCGTTGGCGCGCTTCCCCAGCAACTACACCTACGGCCGTGACAACTTCGACGATTCACACAGCATCGAAAACACCAACGGCGATTTCCTGGGTGAATGTGGTGTGGGCATCGCCGAGTCCATTGGCTCAGATTCACCCAAAAACGTGACGGCGTTTGAGGTGTGGCTCTTTGATAAAAACGACATCCGCACCGTGACCAAAGTGATTATGAGCGACCACGCCTTCTACGATGACGCCATCAAAGCCAAACTGGCCCCCAAAGGGGAACCGGTTTTGGCCGCCGAAAACGAGGTCATCGTGCTGGAAACGGCCGCGCTGATCATCAACGCCGAAATTAAAGAACTGCGCTACGGCGAAGGGGGCAACCTGCCGCCGCAGAGCTACTTTGAGACGTTTACCATTGAACTTTCAGCCTGGGCCAAGAGCAGCGATGCCGGCGCCGCCGCGAGTGATACGGTTCAACCACAAGATGACGATCTGCTGGCATATTAATTAGCTGGCAGCGTCCTGGTAAGGAGGGAAAGGCCGCAGTCAATGACTGCGGCCTTTTTTATTAGACCTGACAGGTTTCTGAAAACCTGTCAGGTCTTTTGTCAGGCACGGCCGTAGGGATCAAACAACTTCTGCCACTCGTCCAGCGCGTAACGGTCGGTCATGCCGGCAATATAGTCGGCTACAATGCGGTGTAAATCTGCCTGTTCCAGCTTTTTCTGCGTGTCCGTCGGCAGCATTTTTGGCTCTTTGATGTACGCTTCAAAGAGTTGGGTGATAAAACGTTCCGCTTTGCTTTGCATCCGCACCAGCCGGTAATGGCGGTACATATTGTCCAGCAAAAATTGTTTGAGATGCTGCACTTTTAGCCCAAAATCAGGCGCATAGGAGACCAGATTGCTGGGGTGTAGTTGCACTTTGTCCGGGGAATCAATCTGGTAGTGGCGCAGGTTCACGGCCGTTTGCTCCAGCACATTATTCACCGACATGCCGATCAGTTCCCGGATAATCTCGTGCCGCACCAGCGTGGTAAACGGTTCCCAGGTCTGCCAGCCCACCACCGCCTTGAGTTCCTGCCACAATTCCAGGTCATCCAGCGCCGCCAGATCAAACATGCCCGCCCGCAGCCCATCATCCAGATCGTGGGCGTTGTAGGCTATCTCGTCGGCCAGGTTGGCAATTTGCGCCTCCAGCGAGCCGCGCCGGTCGGGTTCATAGTCGCTGGCGTCGCTTTTGTCGTAATCCGTCTCATGTTTGATCATGCCCTCGCGGGTTTCATAGGTCAGGTTCAGGCCATCAAAGTCCGGGTAGCGCCGCTCCAGGCTGGTGACAATGCGGTAGCTTTGCGTATTGTGGTTAAAGCCACCGTGCCCCTGCATCAGCCGGTTTAAGGCGTTTTCCCCGGCGTGGCCAAAGGGGGGATGGCCCAAATCGTGGGCCAGGCAAATGGCTTCGGTTAAATCCTGGTTGACGCCCAACCCCCGCGCCAGTGAACGGCCCAACTGCGACACTTCCAGCGTGTGGGTGAGGCGGGTGCGGTAATGGTCGCCTTCGTAATAGACGAAGACCTGGGTTTTATATTCCAACCGGCGAAAGGCGGTGGTGTGGATGATACGGTCACGATCACGGCCGTAGGCCGTGCGTGTGTCTGATTCCGCCTCCGGGTAAACGCGCCCTTTGGAGCGGGCGCTCTTTTGGGCATAGGGCGCTAAAGTGACTGCTTCCAATTCTTCTAGCTGCGGACGTTTGTACATGATCGGGAACCTCTACTATAGACCTGACAGGTCTTGGAAGACCTGTCAGGTCTGACATTTGCTGCTTGCGATTAGTTTATGACAAGTGTACCATAAGGTGAAAGTGACAGAACCAACATCTTCCCCGGTTGGTATGTCAGGGCAGGAAAGACGTGAGGCAAAGACCAGATTTTGCCATTGTGGTATTGATGATCGTCGTCGCCATTATCCTGGCGATAGGTGTATTTGTGATTGGCCTTGTGATCTGGGATCGGCCTGACACCCCGGCGAGTATAACACAAACAGAAAGCCTTCCGGCCAACGTGGTGATGGTGGGGAATGAACCGGTTACGTTGCAAGTAGACCCCAACCAGCGCCCGATTACGGTGCAGCCAACGGCCGTACCCCAGGTAATAGAACAACCAACAGCCGCGCCGGAAACGGCCGTTGCTGCCCCCGAAGCAGCCGCGGCGCCGCCCGCCGATGTCACCACCCTGGGCGGCGGCGGCCAACCGGCCACCAACCGTATCATCTTCATCAACTATCAGGTGCAGCCGGGTGACACCTTGTTCCGCCTGCAATCCAACTTTGTAACGACCATTGCCCTCATGGCCCGCTTTGGCATTTCTGCCAGCGACCTGGTAGTCGGCAATGTGCTGAGTCTGCCGGTAGGCGACCCCAATGCCTGCACTCCCTGGCGGCCGTATGTGGTGCTGCGGGGGGACACGGCGTTTGGCCTAAGCCAATCTTACGGTATCTCCTTGCAAGAGCTACAGGCGCGCAATGGACTAGACGCCAATTACTCTCTGTATGAAACGCAGGTGATTTGTGTGCCTTAGGCCATTGCCCTGACAGGTTCCCCCAAACCGGTCAGGGCTGTCTCGCTAGTCGGGTTCAAGGCTCTCCCCCATCCCCTCTTGCAAATCATTCTGCATGGCTTCTTTCATGGGAATGCCTAACCGGTAGGCCGCCGAAGCAATGGCATGGGCCGCCACCGGCCCCGATACCATCAACAGCACCATCAGCAGCAGCGCCTTGCCCCAGCCCAGGGGCGTCCACATGACGGCGGCAATCAGCAGCAGCACCACGCCAAACAGCCCCACTTTACCGGTGGCGTGCAGCCGGGTATACACATCGGGAAAACGAATGTACCCCAACACACCCACCACTGAAAAAAAGGTGCCCACAAGAACAGCAATCAGCGCCACTACCTGCGAAATTGTTTCCATCAGTTTACTCCTGATTATAGACCTTTTGCCATTATAACCTTTGCCAACCGGTTGCAACAAACCAAAATGATCACCACCCGATTTGTAGGGATTGCCGAGGGAAACGGGTGGCGACCCGGTCATATGTGGCTATAATCGTTTGGGAAGGCGGATTGGCACACGGCCGTCTCTGTTGTATATCGCATGACGCAGACCACCTTACTGTTAGCCCCACTCATCACACTATTGCTTGGCACGGCCGTTGGCCTCGTGTTTGCCCACCCTACCCTCAACACCCGCCTGCCCATCACTCGCCAGGCCTGGCTGCTGGCCCTTTTCCCCCTCATCGCCTTTATCATCTTGCTGCTGCCTGTTTCCGACCTGAATGAGGGGCAGATATTTTTGTGGCGCATTGAATGGCTGCCCTCCTTTGGGCTGCAACTAGGGCTATACTACGACAGTTGGAGTGCCCTCTTTGCCCTCATTATCACCTTCATCGGCGTCCTGATTATCATTTATGCCGGGCAATACTTCAACGGCCAACAAGACGCCTGGCGATTCCAGGTTTACACCCTGCTTTTTATGACCTCCATGCTGGGCCTGGTGATGGCCGGGGATGCGCTGACCCTGTTCATCTTTTGGGAAGGCACCAGCATCACCTCCTACCTGCTGATCGCCTACAAATACAAAGACCCGGAAGCCCGCTCTGGCGCCTTCCGCTCTCTGTTCATCACCGGCGGCGGCGGCATCGCTTTATTGGCCGGCCTGCTGTTTGTGAGCTATGTCAGCGGCAGCACGCAGTGGACAGAGATCCTCAGCAGCGGCGACCAACTGCGTTCCAGCGAGTTTTATACGGTGATGCTGGCATTGGTGGCGTTTGGCGCCTTTGCCAAAAGCGCCCAATTCCCGGCGCACATCTGGCTGCCGGGGGCGATGAGCGCCCCCACACCCGCCAGTGCCTACCTGCACTCGGCGACCATGGTTAAAGCCGGTATCTACCTGATGGCCCGGCTCAACCCGGCACTTGGTTTTACCAGCCAATGGTTTTTCCTGCTGACGGTGGTGGGCATGGCCACCATGTTGTGTGGCGCTTATCTGGGGATGAAGCAAAAAGACCTCAAGGGCTTGCTGGCCTACTCCACCATCGCCCAATTAGGCATTTTGATGATGCTCATCGGGCAGGAAGATGAAGAAAGTTACAAGGCGTTGGTGATTGGCATTGTGGCCCACGCGCTTTATAAGAGCGCCTTGTTTATGGTCGCCGGTATCATAGACCACGAAACCGGCACCAGGGACATTACCCGCCTGGGGGGACTGCGCCGGGCCATGCCCGTCTCTTTTGCCATTGCCCTTTTGGCCGGCCTTTCCATGGCCGGGCTGCCCCCCCTGTTTGGATTTTTGGCAAAGGAAACGCTGTTGGCGGCTACGCTGCATCCCAACTTGCAGCCGGTGCTGGCGGTCGTTTCCGTGTTCACCGGCGCCCTGATGCTGGCCCAGGCCGGGTTGTTTGTAATAGACACGTTCCTGGGCAAACCCCGTGACCCTGCCATCCATGCCCACGAAGCGCCGCAAACGATGCTGCTGTCCCCGGCCATTCCGGCGGCATTGTCGTTGATCATTGTGCTGTTACCGGGACCAAAGGAAGAGTCAGCATTTCTGGCGGCGGCGGCCGCGGCCGCTTTTGGCAGCAAGGTCAAAGTATCGCTGGCGCTCTTTCATGGGCTGAATGCGCCGCTGCTGCTTTCAATCATCGCTATCACGTTGGGGTCGGTCATCTGGTATTTCCGCTGGCCGCTGCGCGCCTGGCAAGACCATCTGGGGGCAGCACTCACCTTTAACCGGCTGTATACTGGTGTGCTGGCGGCCATGGACAAAGGGGGATATGCCGCTACTCGCTTGCAGCAGGGCAAATTACGCACCTATCTGGTCATTATGATCCTGGCAGCCGTCTCCCTGGTCTTCTTTTTTATGGGCTGGCCCACTATTTCGTTGGCTGGCCTCACCTGGCCCGGCCTCGATTTTACGGGGGAGATGGCTTTATTGCGCCTCTTTTCGCTGCTGGTTGTCACCGGTTCGGCCCTGGCGACCTTGCTTTTGCCCCGCGACTTCTATGCCATCCTGGCCATGAGCGCCATGGGGTTGGGCACGGCCGTCTGGTTTGTGTTGGAACCGGCGCCCGATGTGGCCCTGGTGCAAATTGTGGTAGACATTCTGTCGCTGGTCATCCTGGTGCTGACGCTGGCAAAATTGCCCCGGGCGCAGCGCCTGAAAGCACAACGAATGCGCTGGGCAGAACGGCCGTCGCGCCCCTTGCTGCTGCGCGACGCCATCGCCTCTGTGGCCATCGGTTGTGTAGTCGCCCTGATCACCCTGACAGCCTTAACCTCCCGCCCCCGCCAAAGCCTGGTCACGCCTTACTACATTGCCAACGCCAAAGAGGCAACCGGTGCGGCTGATATTGTGGGGGCCATCATCGTAGATTTCCGGGCAATGGACACCTTGATGGAAATCACCGTCTTCAGCCTGGCCGGGCTGGGCGTTTTTACCCTGTTGAACTATGCCGCCCGCACGCACGGCGACCACGCCCAGGGCGAGAAAAAAGTCCGGCGCACATTCTCAACCCTGGGCATTGGCGGGCGGCGGGCTTCACCATTTCTGCGCGCACCGGCCTATGCCCTCTTGCCGGTGGCGCTGGTGTTAGGCATTGTCCAGATGATGTTTGGGCACGATCAGCCCGGCGATGGGTTTACGGCCGGCGTGGTGATTGGGTTGGCGGTGGCGCTGTGGTATGTGGTGTTTGGCTACACCGAAACGCGCGCCCGCCTGCCCTGGCTGCGCGCCTCGGCGCTCATTGCCGCCGGCGTGCTGCTGGCAATTGTGAATGGGATCATTGTGACCCTTTTTACCGGCCACTTTTTAGGCAACGTAGATTACGGCAAACTGGTGGGGCTGCCACTTCCCGGCGGTTTCCACATCAGTTCGTCCTTCCTGTTTGAAATAGCCATCTGCCTGGCCGTCTTGGGCAGCGCCACGCATATGCTAAATGCGCTGGGGCACCCTGGCGAAGAGGCGGAGGGTACTGCGTGATGCGTGAGTCGTAGTCGGCCCACGCATCACGTCTCACGATAATTATGGAACTACTAACAGCACTCACCATTGGTACGTTATTTGCTATCGGCGTCTTCCAACTGCTGCGGCGGAATGTGATCCGCTCGGCGATTGGGCTGGTGATTCTGGCCAATGCCGTGAACCTGTTTTTGCTGACGACGGGGGCTTATCTGGGTGAAGACCCGGCGTATGCAACGTATACCGGCGTGGGGCAGCGAATCGCGGACCCCCTGCCGCAGGCGCTCATCCTCACGGCCATTGTCATCAGCATGGGTGGTACGGCCTTTGTGCTGGCCATGCTTTACATCATTTCCGCCCGCTATCAGACGGCCAATATGGATGAAGTGACTAATTTGAAGAATTAGGATTAGAGAATTAGAGATTGGAGATTGTTGTAATCTCCAATCTCTAATCTCCTTTTTTTGTTTTCCAATGACGATTGAGCCGCAGTTGATCTTATTACCCATCCTCATCCCGCTGTTGGGGGCGGGTGTGGCGCTGCTGTTGCGCAAGCAACGGCCGTACCAGGCCGGCTGGTCATTGGGCAGTATGCTCCTCTCGTGCGGGGTCAGTTTGTGGTTGTTTGTGGATGTGTGGCAAACAGGACGGCCGTTGGTGTGGCAGGGTGGCGGTTGGTTAGCGCCTTTTGGCATCACCCTGGTGGCGGACATTCTCGCCCTGTTTTTTGTGGTGATGACCCAGGTGGTGATGGTAACGGGCATGGTGTATGCCCTGGGCAGCGGGGATAAAGCGGTGAAGTATCCCGCCTTTTTAGTGCTGTTCCTCACGCTCTGCACCGGGCTGACCGGGGCGTTTATGACCGGTGATATTTTCAATATGTACGTTTTTGCCGAACTACTGGTCATTTCCGGCACGGTGCTGACGGCCATATCTGATGACAAATTTGGCACAGAAGCGGCCTCCATAAATACTTCTACATGGAGTTTGCCGGGCCTTCTTTTTTGATGCTGCTGGGCATCGGCTGCCTGTACGTTTCCTATGGCACGTTGAATATGGCCGACCTGTCCGTGCGCATTCAGGCACAGGCGGATGGTCTGCTCCTCTTACCGGCCATTGGCTTTTTACTGGCCACGTTTATGATCAAAAGCGCCGTTTTCCCCTTCCACTTCTGGCAGCCCGACTTTCACGCCGCTTCGCCAACGGCCGTGTCCGCCATGCTCTCTTCGGTAGTGGTGAAACTGGGCGTCTATGGCTTTTTGCGTATGACCTTCCTGCTTTTTGCCGCGCAGGCGGTGCAGATGCGCGGGCTGCTGCTGGTGTTGGGCCTGGTGGGCATCCTGTTTGGCGGGCTGTCGGCCATTGGCACGCATAACGTCAAACGGATGCTGGCCTACTCCACCCTGGCACAAATTGGTTTTATTCTGGTGGGTATTGGCTGGGGAACGCCGCTGGCGATTACGGCGGCGCTGGTTTTTGCCTTTAACCACAGCCTGATCAAAGCCGCGATGCTGATGTTGGCCGGTTTTGTGGCCAGCCGGGCTTCGATTAAGTCGGCCGCTTTTGATGTGGTGACGGGGGTGGGACGGCCGTTGCCCACCGCCGGGCTGTTGTTCTTCATCGGTAGTCTGGCGCTGGCCGGCATCCCCCCAACCAGCGGCTTTGTGAGCAAACTGCTGCTCTTTTCCAGCGGTATTGAAGCCGCCGCCTTTTGGCCGCTGCTGATCCTGGGGGTGTTTAGCATCCTGACGCTGGTGTATACCATGCGCGCCTTTATGCGCATCTGGTGGCAGGAACCGGCCGAGGGCATCAGCACCAAACCAACGGGCGACCATTTATTGGCGCCCATCCTGCTGATTGGGCTGATTTTACTTTTGGGCATATGGGCCAGCCCGTTGGTGGAGGCCGCACAGGCGGTGAGCGCCTGGATAACAGACCCGGCAGCGTATGTGGCGGCGGTGTTGGGGAATTGAGAGATTGAGTAATTGAGTAATTGGGTAATTACGCAATCATCCAATTACATCTTCCCGTGAGGCAAAATGGTAATGGTACGGGTACGGGTGATTTTGACATTGACATTGGTTTATCTGGCGCTGACGGCTAATCTGACGCCGCTGAATGTGTTGATGGGGGTGTTGGTGGCAACGGCCGTGACCTTTTTGCTGCCTGGCGGTAATCGTGACTGGCAGATGAGCTGGCGCAGTTGGCCGGCGGCCAATTGGGCCTTTGTCCGCTATGTGATCATGCTGGTCATAGATTTAGTGGTCAGCGGCGTGCAGGTAGCGCGGATAGTGCTATCGCCCAAGATGTCCATTCGACCCGGCATCATTGCCATTCCTTCCCAAACCACTTCCGACCTGGCCACGGCCTTTAGCGCCCACGCCATCACCCTGACACCAGGCGAAATGGTGGTGGAAATTGACGAAAATGGCGTCATGTACACCCACTGCCTGGATGTGGAGCAGGCGGCCGTCAGCCTCGCCGCTGCCCAGCAAGAACGACGCGAATTGTTAGAAAAGATGTTTTCCTGAAACATGGTCTGGTAGCTAGTTGCAACCAACTACCAGACACCCATCTTTCCCATTATGTCAAATCTATTGCAAATTGCCCTCTATGTCTCCCTCATTATCCACGTCGTCTTGATCGGCATTTCGGTGTGGCGCGTGTGGTGGGGGGATAATGTCATAGACCGGCTGATGGGCACGGAATTGGTGACAACGCTCTTTTTGGCGGTGCTGGTGCTGGTTTCCCTTATCTTTCAGGACAGTATCTATATTGATGTGGCCCTGGGGTTGGCGGCGCTGAGTTTTATTGGCACGGTGGCGCTGGCGAAGTATCTGGCGGATGAGCAGATGTTTTAGTGAGTGAATAATTGGCCCTGCCGCCAATCATTCACTCTATCATCACCGGCAGCCGGATTTCCCGATAGGTAGCGTCGCTGCTGCCGGTGGTGATGTAGAGCAGCGCCCCGCCTCTGGCATTTGCCGGTATCTCCAAATCTATTTCCCAAAATCCATACTGGTTGGCGTAGGCGGTGGCGCTGGTGATCAGGCCAGACGGCCGTGCCGGATCATCCGCTTCCAGGCGCAGGCGCACTTCCCGTTCCGGGGCGTTGATGGCAATGCCAAAAAGATAGGTGTTTTGACCGGCGCTAAAGCCAATGGCGCCGCTGTTACCCAATTGCAGTTGAATGGCCTGCTCATCATTCGCTGCCAAAATGGTGAGGGGGATGCGCACTTCACGCAGGTTTTCCTGGCCGGGAACGCCGGTGTAGGCGATGGCGCAGCCAGGGCCGGGTGTGGCCTGGGTGGAGACGATGGTGTAACCAAGCCAGTTCCCACGCGCTACAGTGAAGCTCTGGTTGGCCACGTTGCTGGTACACGCCTGATCCAACACGGTAATGGTGATGGTTTCATTGACGGGGTTATTGACGCGCCCTTCAAAGAGGATGGTGTAACCGGCTACGGCCGTATCTCCCGCCGCCGGCCGATTCAAGGTGATGAATGATTTATCGGCGCCGGTTTGGGGCAGCAGGGTGATGGGCACGGCCGTACCGTTGGCCACGCCGGCCAATTGGGCGCTCAGTTCGGCCGGCCCGGTGGTGGTGAGCGGCAAGACGGCCGTCACCGCCCACTCACCGGCAGCGTCGGCTGCAACCGTTTCTTGCCATACCTCCCGCTCGCCGGCAGCGGTGATGCGCACAGTTAACGGTTCGGTGGGCGGCGGCACAGCCCGGCCTTGAATGGTGATTTCCTGCCCTACGATGATTTCGGCATCAGGGGCCGGGGCGAGGATGGTGACGGTGCTGGCGGTGGACACGGCCGTGTTGGTGGGCAACGGGGTGGGCGTGAGGGTAGCCGGTGGCGTGGAGGTTGGGGAAGGGACAGCCGTTGCGGTTGGAGCGGCTGTGTGTGTTGGCAATGGTTCGGTGAGGGCGGCAGTGAGAATAGGCGGCGGTAGGGTATTGGGGGCGACGGCCGTTGGCGTTTCTTCCCCCTCTTGTCCACAGGCCGCAACCACAAATCCCACACAAATGAACCAGATAACCTGGCGTAATCGCATCATCTACAGCTCCTCAACTTCCGTATGAAATAAGAGTCAACCCGCCAGAGTATAACAAAAACCAGACTTTTGCCAGTGAGGGGGGGATGAGA
>JAHBVI010000073.1 GCA_019637635.1 Anaerolineae bacterium | reverse complement strand
GGCACGTACTCTTGTGTCCAGGGATATTTGCCCGTTTCGGCGGTGGCGCGGCAGAGGGCAAAGGCGGCGGTACAAAAGGCCACAAAGAGGATGGCGGCGTTTTCGCCGAATTGACCCAGTACCCAGGGCGTCAGCAGCAACAGAGCGGCGAAAATTTTACGGACGCCCCAAAAGGTGATGAAGGTGCGTTTGTAACCATAGCGGGCCACTCGTGGAGCAATGAAGGGGGCGATGAGACCGGCGAAGGGAAAAAGCGAAAGCACAATGCCGATTTGCCCTTTGCTCAACGCCAGCGCATCCAGAAAGAGGATGAAGACTGAGCCAAAGAAGGTGAATTCGACAAAAACGGTATTGGCCGAATCCCCGGCAATGCTCCAGCGCAGGCCGCGCATTTTTTCAATGGTGGTGGGTTCTGGGGGGGAGAGTGTAGGGGTTGCCATGTTTAGGAATTAGGAATTATGAATTAGGAATTATGAATGGGAGCGTAGTGTAACTATGATTTGGCCGATGGTGCAAGCCGCTTTACAATGCGGCGGTATGGCGTCATTATCAGGCAGACCCAGGGAAGCAGCGAGGGCAGCCAGGGCGTGGTTTATGCGCTCGCCGCTGCCGCGTTATGTGCCGTTTTTGGAGTACAGCTACGCCTGGGAACGGCCGTCGGCCATCCTCCTGCCCGCCCAAAAATTGCTCTATGTGCCTGTGCCCAAAGTGGCTAACCGCTCGATTAAAGCGGCGCTGGCGGACGCCGCCGGGCTGCCCTACACCGATCCCCATGAGGCCGCTTTCCAGACTGTGCCCTTAACGGCCGTGCCCGACCTGACCGATTATTTTCGTTTTACGTTTGTGCGTCATCCGCTGGACCGGCTGGTTTCCTGTTATGCACAGAAGATTGTGCTGTATGCACGCCAGTTGCAACTGCCGCTGCTGTTCTGGCGCTACGGCCGTCGTTTTTACCCGGAGATGAGTTTTGCCGAGTTTGTCACGGCCGTGGCTGCCATCTCCGACGGCCGTGCCGACCGCCATTTTCGCTCGCAGCACACCTTTGTCTACCGGCAGGGCGCGCCCATCGTGGATTTTGTGGGTCGCTTTGAGCAGTTGGCCTCAGATTGGGAGTTTGTCCGGCAGCAGGCCAACATGGGGCCGCTGCCCCATTTCAACCCTTCGCCCCACAAACCTTACCCGGAAATGTACACACCTGCGCTGGCGCAGTTGGCCGCTGCCCGGTACCGGCAGGATATGGAACTATTTGGTTATGGCGAGGAGTTGGGGGAAGATGGGGTGAGCAGGTGAGGGGGTGATATGCATCTGCATCTCACCTCTCACATCTCCACCCCCATAATGTCCGCAATCAACTGCCGCGCTTCCGCCTCACGGCCGTCTCGAATCAGCGCCAACACTTCTGAATCCACCAGTTCATACCAGCGCCGTTTGCGTTCGGCAAATTGGGGATAGGCGGCGGCGATGGACGGCCGTAACGCCGCCATCCAGGCTAAAAACGTGCCATACGCCGGGTCAAACCGCCCCTCAAACTCCTGGCGCAGGCGCACCGCCAGCGCGGGCGCGGCCCCGCTGGTGGAAATGGAAATCACCAGCGGCCCCTGCCGCACCACTGACCCCGCCACCACGTTGCAGTGGGCCACGTCATCCATCACATTCACCAGCGCCCGCTCCGTCTCCGCCTCTTCATAAATGGCCGCATTACGCCCGGCATCGGTGCGCTCGGCAATGACCAGAAATGCCCCCTTGAGGTCGCCTGCTTCATAATCGCGGTCTAGCCAGACGAAACGGCCGTCGTCCGCCCATTGTTGCAGCGTCGGCGTCAGTTCTGGCGCAATTACCGTCACCGCCGCCGCCACCTCCAGCAGCCCGGCGACCTTGTGTTCCGCCTCATGCCCGCCGCCAATCACCACGCAATGGCGGTCTTGTAAATTGATGAGAAAGAGAGGGTAGGGGTTCATGGGTAAATGAGATTGGAGATTGGAGATTAGAGATTAAAGAGACGTCAATCTCCAATCTCTAATCTCCAATCTCCCCAACATTATAAAGCGACAGGCACTTTTGCCGTGCCATTTTTCTGCCCGGTACGCACAATTTTCCCATCTGGCTGAATGTGAATGCCGCACTCAATTTTGTCCGTGCCCGCCCAGCGACCGGCGCGTTCGTCTGTTTCGCCCGCCGGCAACGGCCGTGTGCAGGGCACACAGCCAATCGAGCCATAGCCCGCATCACGCAGCTTGTTGTAGGGCAGGTTATGGCGATCAATGTACTCCTGCACCTGCTCCTTTGTCCATGCTGCCAGGGGGGCCAGCTTAATCAGCCCATTGGCAAAATCCCAATCCACCAGCGGCGTGTGCGCCCGGCTGGGCGATTGGTCGCGGCGAATGGCCGTCACCCAGGCCCGTTTGTCCGCCAGGAATTGTTTCATCGGCTCCACTTTGCGCAGCAGGCAGCAGAGGTCCGGGTTGCGCGCCCACAGGTCACGGCCGTATTGGTATGCCTGCTCGCCCAATGACAAGCCCGAATGGACTTCCGTAAACTGGATGCCCAACCGCGCCGATAGTTCGTCGCGCAGCGCCAACGTCTCCGGGAAGAGCAAATCCGTTTGCAGGTAAAAAAAGGTGGTCTTAGGGCGGAATTGGGCGATCATGTGCATTTGCACAATGCCCGACCCGCCAAAACCGGTGGCGACCACCAGCGAATCGCCATACGTCGCCAATGCCCAGCGCAGCAGTTCCTCCGGCGGGCGGTTCTCAAAGCGACGGTTAATGTTTTCCAGGTTCGCCGGTTTCCAGTTCCGCACCGGCGTGTCAATGGTCTTGATGGAGATATGGTTGATCATGTTTCGTTATCACGTGCCAGGCACACCACCTCAGGTTTTGGGTTTTCCAGAGCCGTTTGCGGTGTGCCTGGCACGACTGTTCCTAATCAATCCCCCACAAACGTCGGCTGCTCCGCAAAGAGTTCAGTCGGTTGGGTCTGATAAGTAATCGCCGGGTCAAACCAGCGCAATTGATGGTGCAGCGCTGCCACTTCGCCCACCACAATCACCGCCGGGGCGCGTACCCCTTGCGCCTGGGCCATGGCCCCAATGTCCGCCAATGTACCGGTGATGGTGCGCTGGTCGGTCGTAGTACCCTGTTCGATGATGGCGACAGGGGTGTGGGGGTCACGGCCGTGGGCCATCAAATCTACCGCCATTTTCCCCAACTGCTTCACGCCCATCAAGATGACCAGCGTACCTTGCGCCGGGATCCGCGCCCAATCAATGGCATACGCATCCTCCCCGGCCGTGTGCCCGGTCATCACCGTGAACGAAGTCGCCGTCTGCCGGTGCGTTAGTGGAATCCCGGCGTAGGCAGGCACAGCCAACGCGCTGCTAATGCCCGGTATCACCTCAAACGGGATGCCATTTTCGGCCAAAGATTGGCACTCCTCGCCGCCGCGCCCAAAGACAAAAGGGTCGCCCCCTTTCAAGCGCACCACTACCTGCCCCAGCCGCGCCTCACTAATGAGCATATACTCAATTTCTGCCTGGCTAAACGCCTTGTGGCCCACCCCCTTGCCCACGTAAATGGTCTTGGCGTGGGCCGGAATCTCGCGCAGCAGCGCCGGGTTCGCCAGCCGGTCATACAACACCACGTCCGCCTGCTGCAAAGCCCGCAGCCCGCGCACCGTGATCAAATCCGGGTCGCCTGGCCCCGCGCCCACAATGAATACTTTGCCAACACTGGTCATCAAATTCTCCATGTTAGAGGAGTTCGCATCCTCAGATGCGAACTGGTGGGCATCTGAGGATGCCCACTCCCCTACCCAATTACCCCTGTTATCGTCAACGGCCGTCGCCCATCCGCCGCGCCATTGCGCAATGCCACTTTGCCATACTGTTTTTGCAAAACGGCCAGCGTTTCCTGGCTGAATTGGGCAAAGGTTTCGTCATTATTCGGGGCGTGCAGGCGGTCGGGGAAGGTGATTTCGATTTCGTCCGGGCGCAGCGTCAGGCCGGTGTCCTGGCTGAATTGGTGGGCGGCAGTCACGGCCGTTGCCAGCGCTTCTTGCAAATTTTCGGCCAGCGTGCCCCCGTTGAGGCGTTTGCGGCGAGTGAAGAACCCGGCACGGCCGTGCCCCAAATCCAGCGCATAATCCACCTCATGCCCGATCAAAATAATGCCCGGCCCCGCGGCCACGTGTTTATAATCGGCCACATCAATCAACAGCCCCGGTACCGCCTCCGTCTGAATCCACCGATGAAACACCGGCGTCACGTTGGTAATTTCATACCCCGCCCCATCAGCGATAAAAAACTTAATGGTGATTCGATTTACGCTCATATTTTGCTTCGCTTCCGGTAATCGGTAATCGGTGAACGGTAATCGGTAAGACCCACCGATAACCGATAACCGATTACCTCTACAAACTTACACCCCCCGCCAACGCCCCGGCCAACCGCGCATCACAGGCGTGGCAGGCTTCAATGAACAGGTTGGCCTCTTCCACCAGGGCGCGGGCGCTGTCTTCCGTCACGGTCACGGGCGGCTTCTCGTGCCGATCCAGCAGGTAGCGGGCAAATTTGCCCTTGGCGTACCGGTCATAAAACAACTGCGTGTCGTAATAGCGGCTCTTAAATTCGGCCACAATGCGCTGTGGGTCATCGCCTACATCCAAAAACTGATTGCGCACCAATGCCCGCGCCGCCATAATCATTGCCCGGTACGCTCTGGCATCCGCCTCGGCGAAATTTTTCTCATCCAGGGCAATCAACGCCTCAAACGCCTCGCCTTCCGCTTTAGCAATCTCAAAAGCAAAGAGGGAAATGACCTCGCCCGCACACTCCCCCACACCAATGTCGCCGATAGAAAATTCACGCGGATCGCCCCAGTCGGAGTAAAAGGTGGGGTTTTCCAGGTAATCGGGCACGTCGGTGAAGGGGTCAATGATCGCCTTGAGCTCCTTCTTGCCCAGGCGTGTCACCCAATCCTGAAAGCTCTCTTGCGGTTCACGTTCGGCGGCATAACGGCCGGTGATGGCGGCCAGCACATCCGGCGCGGCTTTGGAGGGCACCGCGCCCATCGCCAGCCCATACGCCCCGGCATTCTCGCGCCACTGCCCGCCCAAGACCACCTGGAAGTGGGGCACGGTGCGATTGTTGCGGCGGCGGCTGTTGCCAAAAAAGCCAATGTCGGCCACATGATGCTGCCCGCAGGAGTTGAAGCAGCCGCTCACTTTGATGCGCAAATCTTTGACGGCTTGTGGTAACGTGGCGTTTTGCGCCGCCAGCCGGGTACGCAGTTCACCCGCCAGACCGCGCGAGGAGGCGATGCCCAGTTTGCAGGTGTCGGTGCCGGGGCAGGAGGTGATATCCACAATGGTGCCCGCGCCCGGCTGCCCCAGGCCGATGGCTTTCAGGTCGGCGTAAAGGGCAGGCAGGTCGGCTTCGGAAACCCAACGCAGCATAATGTTTTGTTCGACGGTGAGGCGGATGGAATCGCCCACGTAGCGGCGGGCGATGTCGGCCAGGCGGAAGGCTTGCTCGCTGGTGAAGTCGCCGAGGGGGGTGTTGATGGTCACGGCCGTGTAACCCGCCTGCCGCTGCGGATACACATTGGTGCTAACCCACTCGTCAAAGCCATCAGGATGGACGACGCCGTTGAGGGGTACGGCCGTTTTCAAAGGCGTCTCCTGGTATGCGGCCACCGCTTCCAGGTAGCCCGTCCACTTTTCATCGGGCGGAATTGTTTCTAGCTCCTCGTAAACCAGGCGGCGGAACTTTTCAATGCCCAATTGGGCTACCAGGAACTTGACGCGGGCGCGGTTGCGGTTGCGCTTTTCGCCCAACCGGGCAAAGACGCGGAACACCACCTGTGACAGCGGCAGCATCTCCTCTTCACGCACAAACTCCGCCAGCACTTTGGCCTGGTGGGGCACCGTGCCCAGGCCGCCGCCGACGTAGATGCGGAAGCCACGCACCGTCTGCCCGTCAATCTGCCGTGTCAGCCCCAGGAAGCCCATGTCGTGCATCATCGTCAGGCCACACGCCTCGTGTTCGCAGCCGGAGAAGGCGATCTTGAATTTACGGCCGAAGTCTTGCACATCATCATGCCCCAGGAAATAATGGGCCAGCGTGTCCGCGTAGGGGGTCACGTCAAACGCCTGGGTGCGGCAAACGCCCGCCAGCGGGCAGGCGGTCACATTGCGCACGGAATTGCCACACGCTTCCAGGGTGGTGATGCCCACCGCCGCCAGCCGCCGCATCAGGTCGGGCGCATCGTCCAGGTGGACGTAGTGAAGCTGGATGTCTTGCCGGGTGGTGACGTGCAGGATGCCGTCGGCGTATTCGTCGGCCAGTTCGGCCAGCACTTCTAGCTGTTCCGGGTTCAGGCCGCCGTAGGGGATTTTCAGGCGCATCATGCCCGGCGCATCCCAGAGGGTGTCTGGCCCTTTGGTGACGTTGGTCAGGGGGAATTGCAGGGTGCGGGTGGTCAGGCCGTCGTGGCGCTGGCCGTTGTCATACCGCTGGCCGTATGCGCCGCGCCGCAGGCGGGTTTCGGCGAATACTTTTTCGTCAATTTTTCCCTGGCGGCGCAGTTCCATCTGGCTTTCAAATACGTCAATTTCATGCGCCATATCATCGGGGATAGTGAGTTGTTCTTTCCAGATCGTCATACGTTTCCTCCTGCTAAGACCTGACAGGTTGGGGAAAACCTGTCAGGTCTGGTTCAACAATAAAAAACGCCCAGAAGAGCAGTCTTCTGGGCGTTTGCTGGCGACTGCTCCGTTTAACGTGGGGAGCGGTCGCTCGTTGTCCTGTGGGCTGTTTGTGTTGTCTAGCCACCCTGACGCGCAGTACCATCTCCCGTGAAGGGACACATACAACACAAGCACATCATTTGGGTGGTTATAGCGTTCACAAACATTTCTTGTTAAGACCCTGAGGGTTTCAAAAACCCTTAGGGTCTGTATTTATAGCGAAAATATGCATGTTGACAACAGCAAAATCATACCAAAAGTGGCCGGGTTTGATTATGGGTGAAAGTGAGGAATTTTCACGGCCGTTATTGGACACATTGCTACAAATCTGGCAAACAATCAGATTGGCGGCGCTGCGGGTAGTGAGAAACGGTTAGCAAGGACATCGGCTGCCAAAGGAATATCTTGCGGCCTCAATCTGACTGATTGCCAGGCCGTTAATCGAGCAATTTGTTCAAGTACCACTTGCCGGAAAGCAGGCTGTTGACGTCTTTGGCCAGGTCGCCGGCGGTGTGATATCGGTCAGCCCGATCCTTGGCCAGCGCCTTGTTCAAGATTTCATCCCAGGGCAGGCGCGATTGGGGTAGCGCCGCCTGGACGCTGGGGACCGGTTCCGTCAGATGCGCCAAAATGGTGCTGACCAGGGTGTCTTTTTTGAAGGGCAGTTTGCCGGTGAGCATGAAGAACAGCACGATACCCAGGGAGTAGACATCGGTACGGCCGTCTAAATCTTTCTCCCCTTGAATCTGTTCTGGACTCATATACTCCACTGTGCCAATAAACGTATTATCGGCCGTCAGACCGGCGCCGGCAGTTGTGCTTTTGGCAATGCCAAAATCAGAGAGAAAAGCCTCGTCTTTGGTATCAAACAAGACGTTTGCCGGTTTGATGTCGCGGTGAATGATTCCTTTGCGGTGCGCTTCGTCCAGGGCGGCGGCCACGCGGTCAATGATGGGTGCAATCTCTTGCAGTTTCATCGGCCCGTGCCCCAGCCGATCTTCCAGCGTGCCGCCGCTCATATAGCGCATCACGATGTAGGATTGATCTCCCTGATGCCCAAAATCATAAATGGGCACAATGGCCGGGTGTTCCAGGGCCGCAACGGTTTCTGCCTCTTGCTGGAAGCGGTCAAAAAAGGTGGGGTCATTTTCCATCAACTGCGCCGACATCACTTTGATGGCAACTTCGCGGCGAATGAAGGGGTCATGGCCCAGATAAACGGTGGCCATGCCACCACGCCCCAGCCGTTTCAAAATTTCATAGCGTCCAATTCGTTCTGTACTCATGGTGTCCTCAATTGACCTGATTCTAATGCATGGGGTAGGGGCAGGCAACAAAAAAGGGACACGGCCGTGTCCCTCAAGAGGCAGTGCCAGACAAGGGGCAAAACCGTTTCGGTTGACCGAAATGGAACCGCCCCTTGCCTGGCACTACTATTTCCCAGCCTGGAGTTTATACGCCGCCAGTTCTGCCTGCCTGGCCAGGTTGATAGATTCCGCCAGAATGCGCGCCGATTCCTGTGGACTGTGGAAGCCGGTGCTATTTTCCGAAGAGACAAAATCCCAGCGTAAACTGGCGCCCCGGTGCAACAACAATGCCTCTTCCAGTTCCACGTCTGTCACCCCGGCTTCTCGCGCGGCCACAATAGCGTCAATCGCCGCCAGAATAGCCTCTTCACTCTGGCGCAGTAGACTGGCGGTGGTGTTTTGAATGGTCAAAATCCGTTCGGTCAGCTCCTCTTCGGGGCGGTTATGGCAGGTCTGGCATGCCTGGCTCACATTTACCAACGGGCTGCGCAGCCAATGGTCAGACACCTTTACGCTGCCCTCGCGCACATAGGGCATGTGGCAGTCGGCGCAAGAAACGCCGGAACGGGCATGGAGGCCGGTACTCCACATCTCAAATTCAGGGTGCTGAATTTTGATCATCGGCGCGCCGGTTTCGGCATGGGTCCAATCGGTGAAGCCATAACTGTCGTAATGCGCTTCAATGTTATCTACGGTCAAACCCTGGCTCCAGGGAAAAGTCAGCACCTTGTTGTCACCCAGGAAATAATACTCCACATGGCATTGGGCGCAGACGTAGGAGCGCATTTCCTGGCGGGTAGCCTGGTTAAGGTCAATGCCACGCTGTTCCATGGCGTTGCGGAAGGCGGGGCGGGTAATGACCAGATCCATCGTTACCGGATCATGGCAGTCAGAACAGGAAGAGCCGAAATGCAGCTGATCCTTGAGGTCGTTATAAGGCGTATGGTTAAAATTTTCCCAGCCCATTTCGGCAATCAGGCCGGGCGCTTCGGCGGCGTGGCAGTTGATGCAGGCGCCGGGCTGGTTGACGATCTGTACCCGCTGGGTGTTTTCCTGGTCAATTTGGGCGTAGTAATGACCGCGCTCTTCGTTGTGGTCTTTGCTAAAGGCATAACCGGCCCACAGGCGAATCATTGCCGGATATCGTTCCAATTTGCTGTAGGGTTCAGACCCACCATAAGGGGTTTCGCCGTAATTCTCCTGGGTACGCTTGAAGGAATCATATTGGCTGGGGAAGTTGAGTCCCCAAACGGCCGGGTCTAATTCACCAGGAGCGATTTCCACCACTTTCAAAGGGAATTGAACCGCTTCTTGTTTGCGTTGGTTGATGTTGAGCAAAAGGGCGGCTACGACGACGGTTAAAGCAGCCGCCAGGATGAAGACGGCCACATAGAGCCATTTTTCGCGTGTTAAACGTTGAGTCATCTTTACTTCACCTCTTTGTAGAAGTTCAACTTTTTTGAGAAGTTAGACTTCTGATGGGGCTAACGGCCGTGTCCCACGTTCCCATGACAGGCCACACAAGATAGCGTTTCCTTGTCGCCAGAACCATGCACATTGATGGCCATCGTCTCGTGGCAATCAATACAATTGTCTTCCGCCACCTGGGCATTAAATGGCTTGATCTGGATGGTGTTGGGGAAGTTCCCGGTGGTAAAAGCCCAACTATGGTTAAAGCCATTGATGCCTTTCACAATCCACTTTTGGGGGAACGTGTGCGGGGTGTGGCAATCATTACAGACGGCTACGGCCTGGTGGCTGCCGCGATTCCAACCATCGAATTGTTCGCGCATCACATGGCAGTTGACACAGGCATTGGGGTCATCAGACAGATAGGAAGCGCCCTGGGCATAGCTGAAGGTAAACAGGCTCAACCCAACCAGGATACCCAGCATAGCCACGACGCTTACCATGTAAAGGTTACTTTTCTGGTTCAAGGCTAACCTCCTATCATTCTACTATATCGGCAAAAAGCGATGACGCCAAACGGCCGTGTCATATTCCATAGATGACATTCCTCACTTGCGCCCAACCGTCACTATTGGTTCAACCGATAAGTTGTGGCTATACTTATGCGCATGGCAAATTTGCGAATCCTCCTGGTAGATGATCATGAAGTGGTGCGGTTGGGCTTAAAAAGCCTGATTGAACGACACGCCGGCTTTGAAGTGGTGGCCGAGGCAGCCAGCCAGACAGAAGCGGTGCAAAAGGCACTGGCCTATGATCCGGACATTGTGGTGATGGATATCCGGCTGGCGGGCGGCAGCGGTATTGAGGCCTGTGAGCAAATTGTGGCCCAACGGCCGTCTACCAAAATCATCATGCTTACCTCCTACGCCGAAGACGAAATGCTCTTTTCGGCCATCCGTGCCGGGGCGGTGGGTTATGTGCTGAAGCAGGTGGGAGGCAATGATGTCATCCGCGCCATTGAAGCCGCGGCGCGGGGCGAAGCCACGCTGGACCCCTCCCTGACCCAGCGCATTTTTGATGAGATGCGCCGCTCTATCAAACAAGAAGAAGCCACTGCCTTCAATGAACTGACGGCCCAAGAGATGCATGTGCTGGCGCTGATTGCCGAAGGCAAAACCAACCGGGAGATCGCCCAGGCTCTTTATCTGAGCGAAGGCACGGTGCGCAATTATGTCAGCGGGATTCTTTCCAAGCTGCAAGTTTCTAACCGGGCTGAGGCCGCCGCTTATGCCATCCAACATCGCTTGAAGGATTATCTGCAAAGCTAAACTTGCCAGGTCTGTATAGACCTGTCAGATTTTGTCATGTGATGAGCAACGGCCGTACTCCCCACGATGTCCTCCACGCCCTGCATCAGGCGACGCTTTCCATTGCCGAATTAGATGATCTGCATAAGGTGTTGCAGCGCATTGTGGACGCCGCCCGCGACCTGGTCGGCGCGCAATATGCCGCGCTGGGTGTTCCCCACAGTGACGGGTATTTGGATGCGTTTATTCACAGTGGCATGGAGCCGGAAGTGGTGATCCAGATTCCCCATTTCCCCAAAGGGTTGGGGCTGTTAGGCGAAATCATTCGCAGTGGGCAGGCCATTCGTATTCCCCGCATTGAAGACGATCCGCGCTCGGTTGGTTTTCCACCCGGCCATCCGCCCATGGATGCGTTCCTTGGCGTACCGGTCATGGCCGGTGAGGAAATGTTGGGCAACCTGTACCTCACCGAAAAAATTGGCGCCGCCGAATTTACGGCCGAAGACCAGGAAGTGGTGGAGTTTTTGGCTGCTCATGCGGCCATTGCCATTCAAAATGCCCGCCTCTACGAACAGGTGAGCCGGTTGGCGATTATCGAGGAACGTACCCGCATTGGCATGGATTTGCACGATGGCATCATTCAATCTATTTATGCAGTTGGCCTGACGTTGGAGTCGGCGCGGCTGGCGCTGCCGGGTGCGCCGGATGAAGCCGATATGCTGCTGCGCCGGGTGATTGAAGGGTTGAATGATACGATTCGGGATATTCGCAATTATATTTTAGATTTGCGGCCGCATCGGTTTCGGGGCGATTTGCAGGAAGGTCTGGAGCGATTGGTGCGGGAGTTTCAGGCCAATGCCATGATTCCGGTGGATTTACAGGCAGAAGCAGAGGATATGGTGACAACACCAACGGCCGTTGCCCGCGCCCTCTTCCTCACCACCCAAGAAGCCCTGGCCAATGTGGCCCGCCATGCCAATGCCAGCCATGTCACCATTCGGCTCACCCGCCAGAACGGGGTGATTGACATGATGGTACAGGATGATGGCCGGGGCTTTAACCGCGCCGCCCGCAACTATTCGGTGGGGCATGGCCTCTCCAATATGCGCGCCAGAGCCGAAGATTTGGGGGGAAAATTTTCTATCCAGTCTGCACCCGGTCTGGGGACGGCCATTCACCTGACGTTGCCGGACCGGTGATCCGTGAAGCGTGAATCGTAATCCGTAATCCGTAATCCGTAATCCGATCAAGGGTTACGAATTACGACTCTTCCACTGTCAGCTCTTCCGCCAGATATTCCAAAAAGTCCGTCACGGTGATGATGCCTACCAGCGTACCGGCTTCTACCACCGGCAGCGCGCCGAACTTGTAGAGCGCCAATATCTCGGCGGCTTTGGCCGCCGGGGTGTCGGGCGTCACCGTCACCGGATTGGGCGTCATGCAGCTTTCGGCGGTTACTTTGTCCAGCAGTTCTTCGTCTTGCCAACGGCCGTGCAGCACAATGGGCGAATTCATCACCAGGCGTATGTCGCGGTCGGTGATGATGCCCACCAGACGGCCGTTATCCAGCACCGGTAGTTGGCGGCAGCCCTGTGATTTCATCACGCCGACAAGGGTGCGCAGCGGCGTATCCGGTGTTACTGTATTGGGAATAAGCGTCATCAAATCATTGACGGTTAACATGGCCTTACCTCCTTCATTGCTTGCAGTGTAATAGACAGAGTGGCCGGCAGTCATTGATAAAAGTCACCAACGGCCGTGATTTTGCTCAACCTCCAATCTCCAATCTCTCAATCTCTCAATCTCTCAATATCCCCCCAAAATCCTGTCTTCAACACATGCATATAATTGGCCCGTTCAAAGGCAGCCGGATCGGCGACATTGGGTTGGCTAAGTCGGCCGTGTAACGGCCGTAACGCCTCATGCCCATGCCCATCCAACCATGTATCCAGGTCTGACAGCATCGTGGCAATGTGTTCCACGCCATATTCCAGCAGCGCCGAAGCCACTTCCGCCACCCTGGCCCCGGCCAACACGCATTTCAACACGTCCAGCCCCGCATGAACCCCACCCGTTACCGCCAGGTCTGCCCTGACATACTGCGCCAGAATAGCCACCCAGCGCAGCCGCAGCCGCAATTCTCTGGCGCCGCTCAACTCCAGACTGGGAATCACCTGTTCCGTTTCCGGGTCAATATCCGGCTGGTAAAACCGGTTAAACAGCACCAGCGCATCCGCGCCGGCCTCATCAAGTTGCACCGCCATATGGGTCATGGCGCTAAAGTAAGGGCTGATCTTCACCGCTACCGGAATCCGAATTTTATCCTTTACGCTGCGCACCAGGTTCAAATACATCTGCTCCACTTCCGTCCCCGAAATATGTGGTTTGGTTGCCAGGTGATAAATGTTTAGCTCCAGCGCATCCGCGCCCGCCGCCTCAATCAACCGGGCATATTGCACCCAGCCGCCGCTGTAATACCCATTCAGGCTGGCGATAACCGGGATGGAAACGGCCTTTTTCACCTGGTAAATGTGCGCCAGATAACCGCCCGCGCCCTGGTTATACTCTTTCATTTCCGGGATATGTTGCAGTGCATCGGGCAGCAAGGCCTGGTTGGCCTTGCTGGCGTCGTGAACGCCCAGGTCGCGCAGTTCAATTTGCTCTTCAAACAGCGAGGGCAGCACCACCGCCGCTACCCCTGCATCTGCCATCTGGCGAATGGTCTCCACACTGGCCGACAGCGGCGAGGCGGAAGCAATCAGGGGATTCTTCAAGGTCATTCCAAGATAAGTTGTGGTCAGATCAGCCATAAAATTACTCGCTTATTGTTGCCAGTGGTTGGTGGCTGGTAAACCTACCAGCCACCAACCACTGGCAACGTTCTTCTTCGCTAAATCATACCCACTCTTGTTAAACCGTCCAGTTGATTGTGATAGATGTCAGGCGCGAGTAATTACAATACGCACTGCCTTCCCTTACCTATTGCGCTAGACTTCATAGAGGGATGGATTGGTATGTGGAGATCAGAGATTAGAGATTGGAGATTGGAGATTGGTTCACTCTCTAATCTCCACTCTCCAATCTCTATTCAAGGTAAACAATGGCAAAGAACGCGAGAAAACAAAAACAAAGAACCAACTGGTGGGTAATCGGCGGCATCGTGATCGGGGGTATGGTTTTGGTGGGGCTGATGGCGGTGGCGCTGCGCGAGCCGGAGACACTGACATTGGAGCGGTATTGTGAACAAAATCCGGGAAATTGTATTGTGGAAGGGGCGGCCAATGCACCGGTGACGGTGGTGGAGGTCTCTGATTATGGTTGTGGGCACTGCCGCAATTTTAATACGGACACGGCCGTGCAACTCCACCAACAATACGTGGAAACCGGCCAGGTCAAATGGGTAGTTATGCCCTATGCTTTGTCCAGCCAGCCCGGCGGCACCATGCCC
This sequence comes from Anaerolineae bacterium, assembly GCA_019637635.1. Classification (GTDB taxonomy): domain Bacteria; phylum Chloroflexota; class Anaerolineae; order Promineifilales; family Promineifilaceae; genus CAADGU01. Next base: position 19,362 of record JAHBVI010000073.1, on the reverse strand, counting down.
TCGGCCATTGCCGCTCTGTGCGCCGCCGAACAGGACAATTTCGCCGCGTTCCATCGCGCTGCCTTTGACCTGCAAAGTTCGCCGCTTTACAACACGACAGAAGGTCTGCAAGCGGCCGCCGCATCGGCCGGGCTGGACACAGCCGCCTTTGCTGCCTGCCTGGCGGACAATGACTACGAACAGGTGGTGCGCCGCAACATGCAGGCCGCCGCCAGCGCAGGTATTAACAGCACCCCCAGCTTTGCCCTCGGCGCCGACATCATTCGCGGCAACCTGCCCCTGGCCGTGTTTCAACAGCGGATTGAGTCGTTATTGAGGAGTAATTGAGTAATTGAGTAATTGGGCAATTACCCAATTGCCAAATTACCGGAGGTGAGTATGCGCCAGGATTGGCAGTTGCGCGTTATTCAACCGATTGCCGTGTTGGGGCTGTTGGTGGCCCATTATTTGCTGCTGTTCCATAACGGGGTGTTGTTGTCTGGCTGCACCGGTTCTGGTTGGGATGATTGTGGCGCAGTCAGCGGCCCTGGCGCGCCTTATGCCTCGGTTGGCCCCATTCCTGTGGCCCTGATTGGTCTGGTGGGATATGCCGTCATATTTGCGTTGACCTGGCTGAAGGATTGGTCGCCGCTGCGAGAGGGCTACCTGCCGGAACTGCTGGTGGGCGCCGCCGGTTTTGGTTTCCTCTTTACCCTGGCGCTGACGGGATTGGAGGCGTTTGTCATTCATGCTTTCTGCCGGTATTGCCTGGTATCGGCCGTTTTGATTACAATCATCCTTGTATTAGCCATCAGCTATCTACGTAGCAGACAATCTGCCTGAAGCCGGTGGCTGGCGGTTAATGGCTGGTATCAACCGCCCTTCATAATTCATCCTTCATAATTCATAATTTCTTTAAGAGGAGTGGGCAATGAGACTGGAACTGGTGAAAGATTGGATGACGCGGGAGGTAATCACGGCCGTACCCCATATGGGCGTGTTAGATGCGGGCAATCTCATGCGGGATAAGAGCATCAGGCGGCTGCCGGTGGTGGATGGGGACGGCCGTTTGCTGGGCATCCTCACCCATGGCGACGTGCGCGAAGCCAAACCCTCTACCACCAGTTCGCTGAGCGCCTGGGAACTCAACTACCTGCTGGCCCGCCTGACGGTAGCCGATGTGATGACCCAACCGGTGCTGACCACCACCCCAGAAACCACCATCGGCGAAGCTGCCCAGATCATGTACCAACACAAGATCAGCGGCTTACCCGTGCTGGACAACAACGACAATTTGGTAGGTATTTTGACGGAATCGGATATTTTCCGCATGGTAGTGCATGACTGGCAAAAATCACAATCCCCCCCTACGCCGCCTTATGCCCATTACAAGGAATGAGTGATTTGGTAATAAACGCTACTTATCCACTTACCTACTTACCCTATTACTCAATTACCCACCTCCACCACCTTCCCCAACGGCGTTACGCGATATTCCACTTTTTTCGGCTCATGTAAGGGCACACCGACCTCGCCCTGGTGAAGGACGACGGCCGTTACCCCCAATAGTTGTATCGCTTCTCGTATAGGTTGGCTGGCTTCCACGCCACCAAAACTGGGCCGGTCGAGCAAAATGACGCTGCTGTCAATGCTCTGCCGCGTCAGGTGCAGTAGTTGGGGCAGCCAGGAAGGGTCGGCGCTGGGGGTGATGATCACGGCCGTGCTGTACTTTTCAGCCGTCCGCCCCACATCCCGCAGCGCCACCGTCAGGCCAATATCCCCATCCGCCTGCACCAGCGCCAGCGCCCGCATGATGCGCCACTCCTGTCCCTGCCCCTGACCGGGGGGGACAATTTGGGGGGTACGGCCGTATCCCGCCACCCCCACCGCCCGATTTTGCGCCAGCGCCCGCGCCGCCAGTGAAGCCGCTATCAACACCGCCTGTTCCTCTGTGCCCGCCATGCCGCTGCCCAACTGCGCCGCTGCCTGCATATCCAGCACCAGCCAGATGTCGCCGGTGGCGTCCATATCAAACTGGCGCACATAGAGTTGATCCTGGTGGGCGCTGGTGCGCCAGTGAATCCAGCGCAGAGGATCGCCGGGCACGTAATGGCGGGTGGTGGCGGCATTGATGGTGGCCTGTAAACTGCGCTGCCGCGCCCGCTGCCGCCCGCTGCTTTGCCCGGCGGGCAGGCTGATGGGCAGCCGGATATGAATGGGGGGGTGGATGATGATTTCCTGGCTCTGGGGATAATGGCGGGTCACGATAAAGATGCCAAATGGGTCGCCGGTGCGAATACGCCAGGGGCCAAGCCGGTACTGCCCGCGCTGCTGGCATACGGCCGTTTGCCGCCACCGATCCAGGCGATCAATTCCCGGACTGCGTACCACCGCTGCCTGGTAGCCAGGCACGTTGGAATCGTCCATCACCTCCACCCACAGCGCCGGGACGGGGCTGTTGTTCCATATCTCAAACCGCTCGGCCAACCGGTCGCCTACGGCCAGCCATTGCCGCTCCGTCTGCCGTGCGGCGTGCAGCCCTCGCGCCAGATACCACACCCAGCCATACGCCACCAGGAACATACCGCCCAGGCCAATCAGCAAAGTGTTCCATACCCGGTCTGGCAGCACAAAAGCCGCCACCAACAGCAGCAGCAGCGACAGAGCCGGCAGTCGCAATCGCAGGCTGATGTGGGTATGTGCTGGCAAAACAAGGGTTTTCATGTATTGAATTGTGCCACAGGTGGGGCAGGTGGCAAGTGGCAAATGGCAGGCGCGTAGACCTGTCAGGTTTTGATAAACCTGACAGGTCTGGTTTCTGTTGGCCTGAAAACCCAAGCTGTGCTATTTTCCCGACGTTGAAGGCCCGCCATTCTCGGCGGCAGGCCGCCCGATAAAACAATTTCCACTATTCATATTCCCAAAGACGAGGTGAAACGATGGCAAAAGGAACCCCAACCCCCGAAATTCGCACCGCTGCCGGTGTCGTACAGGGTTTGTATCAGGATCGCGGCCAGGTAGCCGTTTTTAAGGGCATCCCGTTTGCCGCGCCCCCGGTTGGCCCGCGGCGCTGGCAGCCGCCGCAGCCGGTAGAGCCGTGGGACGGGGTGCGCCCGGCCACAGCGTATAGCCCAACCGCCTTTCAATTGGCAATGGGCTTTGAGGATTTTATGAATGCTTTGGTGGTGGGGCAGGGCTGGAATGGGCTGAAAACGGAAGCCGTCAAGCTGCTGTTTAAGGTACTTCCCAAACCCAAACAAAGCGAAGATTGCCTGTATCTCAATGTGCGTACACCGCTGTTGCGCGCCGACGGCCGTCTGCCCGTGATGGTCTGGATTCATGGCGGCGACCACCAGGATGGCAGCGGCGGCGAGATTTTTTATGACAGCAATGCACTGGCCCATCGCGGTGTGGTGGTCGTCACCTTCAACTATCGCCTGGGGCTGATGGGCTATTTTGCCCACCCCGAACTGAGCCAGGAGTCACCGCACGGCGTTTCTGGCAACTACGGCACGCTGGATCAGATTGCCGCCCTGCGCTGGGTGCAGGAAAACATCAGCGCCTTTGGCGGCGACCCGGATAATGTGACCATCTTTGGCGAATCGGCGGGGGGGGAATCAGTCGCACATATGCTCACTTCGCCGTTGGCGCGCGGGCTGTTCCATAAGGCCATCATGGAAAGCCCCGGTAATTCCGGCCAGATGTTATTCTTGAAGCAGCCATTTTTGAACCGGCCAGCGCTGGAAGAGTTTGGGCGCGATTTTGCCACGCATCTTTTGGGTAACGGCCAGAACCAGGTGGCCCAACTGCGGCAGATACCGGCGGCAGACCTTTACAAACGGTGGCGCGCGGTCGAAGATTTTCACATGTTCCATCCGGTGGTGGATGGCTATGTGCTGCCCCAAACGCCCCCGGCTGCCTTCCGGGCGGGTAATCAGGCGCAGGTGCCTCTAATTGTGGGCAGTAATGCTGACGAGGGAACGCTGCTGTACGCCATTTTCCCGTCACCGGTGGCTGAATACGGCCGTGACGACATTCAGCCGCCGCAAATTGCCGGACTCCTCCGGCAGGAGTATGGCGCGGACAGTGACGCCCTCTTTGCTCTGTATCCCGGCCTGGAAAAGGGTGAGGAGCGGGCGGGCATGGCGCTGATGGGTGACAGCTTCTTTGGCGCGGTTGTGGATTTTTATGCGGCGCAGGCCGCCAGGGCGGGACAGCCGGTTTACAATTACTTATTCACGCGCACGCCGCCATCACCCAGACAAACGGCAGGCGCGTATCATGCTGCCGAACTTTCTTTTGTGCATGGCAGCAAAATACCGCTGTTTGACCACACTCCCGATGATGATGCTCTGGCGCAGGTGATGGGCGATTACTGGACCCAGTTTGCCAGCACAGGCAACCCCAATATGCCTGGTCGCCCGGCGTGGCCCCGGTATGATGCTACGGCCGTGCCCCAACAAATGCGCCTGGGCATTGGCAACCAACTGGGGGCAACCGATATAACCCGCGCTGCGCAGTACGAGATCATCCAGCGACGCCTGCACCGCCTGTTAGATGCCATGCCGGAACTGGAAGCGGTGTAAGGAGATTTACAGTGCCAGGCAAGGGGCTGTCCTACCTGGGTTAACCAAAATGGTTCTGCCCCTTGCCTGGCACTACTCAAGGAGGTCAACATGGCTACTGTAGATGAAGCGACCCAGACGATGATCCAGAACTTGCAGACAAAAACGGGCAAAAGCCTGGCAGAGTGGGTGGCGATTGCCCGCAGTTTTGGGTTGAGCAAACACCGGGAAATTCTAAACCGCCTGAAAGACGAACACGGCCTGACGTATGGCTACGCCAATCTGGTAGCCATCAAAGCCCTGGAACAGGACGACGAGCCAAAGGAGGCGGACGATCTGGTGGCGGCGCAGTATGCGGGGGCCAAAGCCGGGTTGCTGCCGGTGTATGAGGCGCTGGTCACGGCCGTGACCCAATTCGGCCCCGATGTGGAGTTAGCCCCCAAAAAAGCCTACGTCAGCCTGCGCCGCAACAAGCAGTTTGCCCTTATCCAGCCCTCTACCGCCAGCCGGGTGGATGTGGGCATCAACCTCAAAGATGTGCTGCCAACGGAGCGACTGGAAAAGTCCGGCAGTTTCAATTCGATGGTCAGCCACCGCGTCCGCCTCAGCAGCGTGGCCGATGTCAACGACGAGCTAATCGGCTGGCTGCGCCAGGCCTACACCGCCGCCTGACACCTGACACATGACACCAGATACCCAACACCTGCCCACTCCTGACAAACGCAAAGCGTGGCTCAGCGCCATGCGGCTGCGCACGCTGCCGCTGGCGCTGGCCTGTATTATGCTGGGCGCGTTTCTGGCAGCGGCAGATGATAAGCTGGATGGGGTGGTGGTGGTATTGTGTGTACTCACGGCCGTGCTGCTGCAAATCCTCTCTAACCTGGCCAATGATTACGGCGACAGCCTGCATGGGGCCGACCACAGCGAGCGCCTCGGCCCCGCCCGCGCCGTACAGTCCGGGGCCATTACGCCGCAGGCGATGAAACGGGCGATGGGGCTGTTTGCGGGCTTATCGGCCGTGTCCGGGCTGGCATTGGTGGTGGTGGCCTTTGGGTTAGCGGCGCTGCCGCTGGTGCTGCTGTTTTTGGCATTGGGCGCGGCCTCTTTGTGGGCGGCAGTGAACTATACGGCGGGTAAACGGCCGTATGGTTATGCCGGGCTGGGCGATTTATTTGTGCTGCTCTTTTTTGGCTGGGTGGGCGCCATTGGTACCTATTTTTTGCAGACGCAGACCTTTTCCTGGGCGCTGCTGCTGCCTGCCAGCAGCGCCGGATTATTGGCAGTGGCCGTGCTCAATGTAAACAATATCCGCGACATTGTGTCTGACAAACAGGCAGGCAAACGCAGTATCCCGGTGCGGTTGGGGCCGGAACGCGCCCGCATTTACCACTGGTGTTTGTTGATGATGGCCTTTGTGCTGGCGGGCATCTATGCCTGGTTTACGTATCAGTCGCTGTGGCAATTTTTGTTTGTGTTGGCGGCGCCGCTGCTGGTGCGGCATGGCACGGCCGTACAGCGCACCCATGACCCCCTCCGCCTTAATCCCCTCCTCAAACAAATGGTCTTTACCGCCCTCATCTTTGACTTTCTATTGGGTCTGGGTCAGGTAATGGGCTAAAAGTTTCTTCTTCGTCGAGCAAGCCAAATTTGGCACGGCCGTTGACCTGCCACTTGCCACCAACGACATTTGGCAGTATAGATTGCGCAATTCTATTGACGGCAGGCATTTTGGCGTGACGGGTAGTGCCAGGCAAGGGGCAGAACCATTTGAATTGGCTAATGCCGTATAGCCCCTTGCCTGGCACTACTAAGGAGTGAACAGGATGGACAAACAGTTGGTGCAGGAACAATTCGGAACTCATGCGGCGGACTATATCCACAGCAAACCCCATGCCAAAGGCAAGAGCCTGGGGCGGCTGGTGGAACTGGTGGCGCCGCAAGCGGATTGGCAGGTACTCGACGTGGCGACGGGGGCGGGGCATACGGCCTTTGCCTTTGCGCCGCTGGTGGCGCAGGTGTGGGCGACGGACATGACGGCCGAAATGCTGGACATTGTGCAGCAACAGGCGGCGGAACGGGGGCTGGCGAATGTAACCGCCGAATATGCCGAGGCGGAGGCGCTGCCCTATGGCGACGGCCGTTTCCATTTAGTCAACTGCCGCATTGCCGCCCATCATTTTGCCGACGTGGCCCGGTTTATGGCCGAGGCGGCGCGGGTGCTGCGGCCGGGTGGCTTGCTGGCGGTGGTGGATAATGTGGTACCGGCGGGGCCGTCCGGTGATTTTGTGAATGCGTTTGAGAAGTTGCGGGATTTGAGCCACGGCCGTTGTCTGAGTCTGGCGGAGTGGCAGCAGGCGTATACGGCCGCCGGTTTGGCGCTGACCCACGTGGAAACAATAGACAAGCAGATGGAGTTTGCCCCCTGGGCAGCCCGGCACGACGCCACCATGCAGCGTTACCTGCAGGCAATGTTGACGGAAGTGCAAGGGGCGGCGGCGGAATTTTTACGGCCGTCCGTCACCGACAGTGGCACGGTGTTCTATTTGCGGGAGGCGATTTTGGTGGGGCGGAAGGCGGAGGGGTGAGGGGGGCACGGCCGTGGTAAGCAACGCCATCCATACCCCTTCGTAAATAAACCACAGATTTCACAGATTCCGCAGGTAAAAATCTGGGTAATCTGTGGTTTTTCATTCATCGTGGTGGGCTACTGCCCGTGAAGCCTCCTTTAGCGATGTAGCGTAATTTGTCAGAGGGTGCGTTTCATTTCAGTTATGGCGTGTGGTAGGGGCGGGGCGGCGCGGTATGGTTTTTGCCGCACACCAAAAATTTCTGCCGCGCCGTCTCGCCCAAAATCTGATTCGCCAGACGGGGCGAGACAGGCGGGAACAAGGTTTCTGGTATTTGGTCAGGGCATTAGCCCGCCTGTTCCGCCCCTACCCTGCCACCCTATTTAAAACACACCCTTTGTCAAATCGCGTTACGGAAATTTTTAAGCTGTGCGACTGTGGCTCCAGAAAGGCGCGGCGAGGGGAATCCGTAAACTGTAAACCGCCGGCCGTGAACCGTTCACGGATTACGGATTACGCATCACGGATCACGGCCGTGCCGGTAACACCAGCGCGGTAAAAGCGGCAATGATGGGCAGTACGGCCGTGTATTGCAGCGCCGTCGCCAGCCCAATCTGGTCGGCCAGCAGCCCCAGGAAGTAGCTGCCCAGCGCGCCCCCGGCAAACATTAGCCCCAGTGCCAGCCCCGACGCCAGCGCCCGCCGCCCCGGAAACAAGGACTGCACATTCAGCACCAAAATAGTGTGCGGCATGCCAACAAAAAAGCCGGCCAATAGCAGCAGCGCCGGCTGTACCAACCCGGCTGCCGGAATGTATAAATAAATAGGCACGATCAGCCCCACCATGCCGGTCACAATCACCCACTTCCCGGCGATACGGTCGCCCCATGCGCCGCCGACAATACCGCCCAGCGCCGACCCCAACATCAACATGCCGGACAAAATGCCCACGCGCGTTTGCGCATAACCAGCTTCCGTGAACAACTTAGGGGCAAAAGTAACGGCGGCAATACTGACGGTGCTGCTGGTAAGGATGATGATGGTCAGGGGGATACCGCGCCGAATCCACTCCTGGCGCTGAATGACGCGAGCGGTTCTGGCCTGGGCGCGTTCTGTTTTTTCGGCGTGTAACCCGGCGGCGTCGTTGGTCAGCCAGAGCCAGCCATAGGCAAAGGCAAAGAGGGTGGTGAGGGGGATGAGGACGTAACCGGTACGGCCGTGCCAGTCCAACGCCAGCCCGGCCACAATTGGCCCTATAAACAGCCCCATCTGCCCGGCAAAAAAGAAAACGGCCGTCGCCCGGCTGCGGGCGGTCTGGCTGGTCAGACTGGCGACCATCGTCCCGGCGGGGTGAAACATGCCCGAACCGATACCGGCGACGGTTAATGCGACCAGAGCAATCCAATTCCCGGCCAACGCCGCCAGCGTAAAAAAGAAGGTCATCCAACCCATGCCGCCCACCACCAGCCAGCGCGGGCCAATCCGGTCGGCCAGCCAGCCAAACAACGGCTGCGACAGCGACGCGCCCACGTTATATAGCAGCAAGGTGATGCCCACCTGCGCATTGCTCAGCCCCAACGCAATCGCCAGCAGCGCAATGAGCAGGTTGCGGCCGCTGTTCAGCACATCAATGCAAAAGTGGGTAATGCTGACGGCCTGATACGGCCGTGCCTGGATGAAAGGCGTTTCGGTGACAGCCATTGTTTGTGTTTCCTCTTACCGGCGGTGGTTGCCTGGCCAATAGGGCAACGGCCGATCAAAGCGACGGTCGGCCCAGAACGGGGAAGTGTCCAGGCAGGGGATCACTTCACGGTTATTGTCCGGGCGTTGGCCGGGGGCGTGGATTTCGCTGATGTAGCTAAAACCATGTGTGCGGCTAGACCAGCCGACCAACCCATACCCTATGGCATAGTAGTACCGTTCCTCCGGTTGGCCGTTGGGCGTAAGCAGCCAGGCGAGCTGCACCACGTGGGACAATTCCAACCCGCTGGCGAAGGTGTAGGTGGGATGGTACGCTTCAAAAAGCAGCCAGCTTCGCTGTGTGCCCCCCAGCACCAGCTCACAATCTGATTTGCGAAAGAAGAGGACAGTGGGGTTACGTTCATATACATCCCCCACACGCCAATACCGGGGCGCCCATCTGGAGCCATAGAGGCCGCCATCGCGCAGGGTGTAATAAAGTCCATTACCCGGACTGGTGTCGGTGCCCCGGTAAATGAACTGACTTGTGTACCATAGTTCTTCCCATTCGGCGCTAAATTCATTGCCTTTGGTGTGGAAGAAAACCGGGTTTTCTTCTTGTGTCTGGTGCCGGGCTTGTGAGCCACCGCTGTGCTGCACTTCATACAAAATCCCGTCCCCATTCATAAATTGCACCATATCATAGGGTGGCGGTAGAGGGCCAACCATGTAAAAAACAATGGGCAAAAAAATGACGGTAGGCGGTAGAGGTTCTGGTGTGGGCGTAATCGAGGGGGTAGGCGTCACAGTGGGGGTGATGGTGATTGTCGGTGTGATGGTGGGGGTGGTTGTTACCGTCAGGGTGGGCGTGATGGTCAACGTGGGTGTGGCGGACGGGTCTCCGCCGCTACCCGGCTGATCGGGGATGATCTGACTGGTCACCAGCGAGACGCCCAGAAACAGGCTCAAACTCAGGATCAGAAGTACAGGAACTAATCGTTTCATGCATAGGAAAATACCCTGATCGGGGCGAGTTGGCTACTTTGTTAAGGCAGAGATAAAGTGACCCAAATGGGTAAATGGTCGCTGGCGGTGGCATCGGCGATTTTACCGGCGCTTTGTGGAGGTAACCCTTTGCTGAAAATGTGGTCTGCTTCCACTTCCAACCCAGACTTGATCAACGTGAAGCCGCTTTCTGCTGACGCTCTAACAAAACGGCCGTTACCCAATATCCCCTCCAACTGAGCCACATCTGCCCCGTTCACCGTGTTGAAGTCGCCCCCCACAATCACATATTCTGCGTCTGGGCCGCTGTCTGCCAGCACGGCCGTAAACTGATTGCGGCGGTAGGCGGGCAGCGTAAAAATCGTTTCGGTATGCACACTGTAAACCAGGATGGGTAAATCATTCACCATGATTGTGGCTTTGGTGGCAGTGCGATTCAGGCGGCTGGTGAAACTTTTGTGGGGCAAAATGACCTTTGTGGATTCGAGGATGGGCCATTTGGCGAGCACGGCCGTGCCAAAATTCTGGTCATATCGTGGCTCCACTGCTGCCGGGAAATAGACAAAATTCATCTGGAGTGCCTGCGCTATCTGGGCTGTGCCCGTTTCGTTCATCTCTTGCAGCAGGAGTATGTCTACCCCTTTGGCCGCATCCAGCCCTATTCAATTTCAAGAACTATCCCGTCACTGCGACCAAATACATCGGGGAAAAACTATTGCCACGCACTGGCCGGGGGCACTTGAAATGTGCCGGACAGGGTGGTTTGCAGATAATAGGTGTACTGATACGTCCCGGCGGGCAGGAATTCGGCCGTGAACAGTACCTTTTCATCTCGATATTGAATTTGATTGAACAACCACCAACCCCAATACCGTTCACGGATTACGGCTTACGTCTTTGGCTGCCGGGACATGAACAGGTAGATACCTACCATGCCGGCCAGGATGATGATGATTGAGGCGGTGTACCAGTTCACGGCCGTGCCGCTATGAAAATCCTCTGGTTGCATGAAAATAGCCACCAGCACCAACAACTGCCACAGGCCAATGCTTTCCAGGGGCACACGCCAGCCGCTCCACCGCTCTTCGCGGCTGATGACCAACCCCCCAACCCCCAACAGCATGTGCCAGCCAGAGAGCAGCCGGGCGGAGCGCGCCGCCAACGGTCACACCCACACATCTATCAACCAATTGGGAAAAAGAAAACCGGCGACCGCCAGTGCCACAAAAATCAGGCCAATCGCGCCCATGCTCAGCCGCGACAGGCGAGGGACACGCTTGTCTCCAGCCGCCAGAAGGCGTGGGTCTTGGGGCCGGTTGCGCAGCCAGATAACAGGCACCAACACCGGCGTAACCGCATACAAAATGAGCCAGAGTTGAAACGGAAAATGGCGAATATCCATTTGATCCCAGTGCAGCAGCGTAACCAGCAGCATGGAGGTAGCAAAGGCGGTCACGGGCAGGAAACCATTGGTCACACGATGCCAGACGCGCCCGAAGAGGGTGTGGCCAAACAGATAAGCCCCGCCCAGGTAGCCTGCGCCGACGTACATCGCCATCAGGTCTGGCCGAAATTGCCAGGCAAACCGGCGGCCACTCTCCTGAGGATAGAGGTACAAAATCAGAAAAGCCAGCACCAAAAAGGGAATGACCAGGGCCGCGACGACCCGTGTTTCGGTCAGAATACGGTCAGCCGGCTGATCAGCGGCAGTGGGGGTTGGTTGCATATTTCACTTTATTGATCCGCATAGAGGCCAGAAGGCACGATAGTTTTTGTTGCGGATTCATAGGGTGGTATTTTGCCAGATTTCAAGGAAATGCAAAGGGTAAGGGCCAAGGAGGAACAAGGTGAAAAGGTGATCGCTATTGTGTAAACGGCATTTTCACTGGTGCGCGAGATCAATCGCCGCGTGTAAGTCGGCCAGGAATTGTTCTTTGGGCAGGTTGTAGATGTTGGCTACGGCCGTGACCTCGCAAAAGGGCGCCACTGCACAGCCCAGACAGGCCAGACCGTACTGCCGGAAAATCACGGCCGTTTCCGGCCAGCGGCGCAGCACTTCATCTACCGTCATCCTGTCCAGTTCTTCCACTATGGCGGACATGAGAAACCATTTGATAGGTAAAGGAGATTGGAGATTGGAGATTGGGTGATTGCCAATCTCTAATCTCCAATCTCTAATCTCCAATCTCTAATCTCCAATCTCTAATCTCTCTTTTTTACTACTGCTCCAAAACACGCAGATACGCAATAATATCCAACAATTTGTCATCATTCAAAGCGGGGTTGCCGCCTTTGGGCGGCATATCCACGCCCGTTGTGTTCAGCGGGTCGCTGGCGGGGCGGCCTGTTTTCAGAAACTCCAGCACCTCGGCGTCGGTGCGTTCCATCACGAAAGTGCTGGTGGTCAAATCCTTGCCCAGCCCGGCCACACCCAGACCTTCCGGCCCGTGGCAGGCAGAGCAGGTGCCGGCAAACAAAGTCTTGCCTTCTTCTGGGTCCCCTGCCGAGGTATTCTGGCCGCGTGGGGCAACGGACGCTGTGTCCGTGTTATCGCCGCCGCCGCCACAGCCCGCCAGGGCAACGGCCGTCGCCAAAATCAAGACGAGTAATAGTAGTTGTTTTTTCATAGTGTTGTTCTCCAAAGTTTAATTTCAAGATAATGTTTTTGTGGTCGGAGTGGAGGCTTTAGCCGTTTGTCATTGACGGCTAAAGCCTCCACTCCAGTGCTTCTAGTGAGACATGGAATGGTCGTGTCCGCCCAACATGCCGGCTTTGGCCAGGGTGAGGAGTTGTTCCAGGCTCACGGCCGTGCCACCCCCCTCTTTTACCAATTCATCCGCCCCGGCCCGGTCGGCCGCCGCCACCACACCCGCGCCCATGGGGGTGACGATGGTGTCGCTTAACACATAGACGGCTTCGTCCCCTTTCACCCACTCTTCCGTGTGGTAATCATGCACCCAAAATAGATGCACATCCTCCTGATGTTCAATGTGGTACATCGCCATGTCTTCAATACTTTCAAAGAGGCGCACATCCCCGGTTTTGGTGGTGTACGAGGCGGCAAAACGGGGTTCGCTGATGATCATGCCGCACTGGACGCACACGTCACGGCCGTAGGCAATCTCCGGCGGCGCGTCCAGGTTGTTGCCGCCGCAGGCGGTAAGAGTGAGCAAGAAGTAAGCAGTGAGCAGTAAGCAGTAAGCAGTGAGACGAACGGCCGAAGTTTTTCCTTCGCGCCCTTCGCGTTCTTCGCGGATCGGTTTCATAAATCACCTCGTTTGCTGAAGATGACAAAGGCCACACCAAAAGTGACGATGATCCACAGCGTCAACAACCCCACCAGCAGCAGGGGCAGATTAGCGCCAAACTGGTAGGCGGCGTATTGGCCCACCGGCCCCAGCGTATCCAACGTGGCCCGCAAGCTGAAAATCGCGCCCACCTTGAACACCTGTAAGGGGTTGAGAATGAGCGCGCTCCACAAGGCTGCCGGCGAGGGCCGGGCGCTGAGGGCAAAACCAATCAGCCCCAAATCCCCCACAAAGACCAGCGCCAGCCAGAGAATGAGGGCGGCCCCGGAAGCCGCCGCCGCTTTGCGCGTCAGGCTGCTGATGATGAAACCCATGCCCAACGCTGCCAGCGCCAGCAGCAGCGAAAAGCCGGCCAGTTGCAGATAGATGAAGGTGTTGCCGCCACCGCCCACGCTCAGCCCCAGGCCAGCCAGACCAAAACCGAGCGCCAGCGCCGCCAGCACCGCCAGCGCCGCGCCCAACGCCTTGCCAAAAAAGAGTTCACCCCGGCTGATGGGCTGCGCCAGCAGGTAAAGCAGGGTGCCCCGCTCCCGGTCGGCGGCAATGGCCCCCGCGCCCACGCTCAGGCCGATGAGGGGCACAAAGAGCAGCAGGGCGTTGATCAGGCTGGCGGCGGTACGGCCGAAGCCGCCCAACCCGCTGTACCCGGCCGAAGCCAGCCCCGCCCGCGACAATGCCAATGCCAGCCCGGCAAACCCCAGGCCGTACAGCCATAACCATTTATTCCGCAGCGCCTCGCGCAGTTCTCGTTGGGCAATGGCCCAAAGTAGTGTGAGTTCCATGCTCATTCTTTCCCCGTTCGTAGTAGGCGATTTATCGCCGTTTGCAGGCGATAAATCGCCTACTACGAACGAAAATTATTGCTCGATCTCAAAATCCATTACCTGAATGCCGTTGTCGTTAAGGGACTGGATCAGGTTCATTTTCTGGCCATTTTGGACGCGGGTGACGATGCTGCCACGGCCGTTCAGATGCGGGTTGAGGCCGATTTGTTGTAGATGCGCCAGGGCAAACGGCCGTACCCCTTCCGCCACCCACACCGCCATCTCCACTTCCGGCGCAAAACGGCCGCGCAGTTCATTGGCGGGCACTGTTTCCACCAGCCGCCCCTGTTCCAGCAGCAGCACCCGGCCGGCTAACGCTTCCACTTCTTCCAGCCGGTGCGAGGCAAAAACGATGGTCTTGCCTGCCTGCCGCAAGCCAATCAGCAGTTGCAGATAGTCGCGCCGTGCCTGGGCGTCCAGGCTGGCGGTCGGTTCGTCCAACAGCAGCACGGGCGGCTCGTCCAGCAGGGCAATGGCTAAAGCCAGCCGCTGCTTCAGGCCGCCGGAAAGGGCGGGCACCGGTTTGGCGCTGTGTTCGGCCAGCCCCAGTTGATCCAGCAAAAAGGGGATGCGCGCCGGGTCGGCTTTTTTGAGCCGGGCGTAGAACTGCATGGTGGCGGTGACGCTCCAATCGTAAAAGACCGCTTCCTGAGGCACGTAGCCAATGTGCCGCCGCGCATTTTTACCATCACGCCGGGCGTCACGGCCGTTCACTTCAATCTGCCCCTCAAACGTAATCAGCCCCAAAATGGCTTTGAGCAGGGTGGTCTTGCCGGCCCCGTTCGCTCCCCAGAGGGCGATGGCGTCGCCGGTTTGGGCGGTGAAGGAGATGTCTTGCAGGGCGTACACTTTGCCATAGCGTTTGCTGACGCCGGTGATGCGCAGATTGGCAATGGGCGAGGAGGAGTTGTTCATAGGATTCACCTGTGTGGGTGGATTGGTTGGTTGGGGGCGGCGGATAGGTGCGCCGAAGGTGGCCAGGCCGCCGCAGAAAAGACCAAGCAGGATGAGGGTTACGGCCGTGCCCACCAACGGCCATATCGGCGGCGCGGGCGGCGCGGCAAAGGCGGGAATGAGACCCGGTTCGACCAGCGGCGCGGGGTCGTTCAATTTCGGCTGGGGGCGGATGATGGGGAAGGATTGCCCGGCAAATTCGATGGCCTGCGCCGCCGGGCTGTAAGCCAGCAGCCGCAGCCGGGGTTCCCGCTCTGTCACATTTTCAAAAAAGCGTTCGGAGATGTAGGGGGTGTCACCCAGCCCGTCGCCGTCGGCGTCAAAGCCGTTGTAGTCGCTCCAAAAGTTGCCCTGCCAGTTATTGGCGCCGGGTGTGCCGCCGCCTTGCAGGGTCATCTGGGAGACGTTTTCCCAGAAGGTGTTGCCGCTGAAACTGTTGCCTTTGACGGCCGGTTGTAGCGTCACGCCTACGTCGTTAAAGGCGATGATGTTGTTTTCAAAACGGCCGTAACTTTGGGGATCAAACGGTGTGCCATCCAGGAAAACGCCGCCGCCGTTGTCTACCAATACATTGTCGTGAACCAGCACGTTGCTGGCATCCTTAAAACCGAGGGCGTAACCGCTGGGGCCGCGCTGCCCCGTGATCAGGTTGTGGCTGATGACCACGTCATCGGCATACATGGCATAGGCCCCCACCGAATTGTTCAGCAGGTGGTTGTGGCTGATTTCTACCTGGTCGGTATACATGAGGTGAACGCCGTAACGGCCGTTCCGAATCATGTTGTCCCGAATGATCACGCCCGGCGAATACCACACGACTACGTCGCGGGTCTCGTGGATGTCGTTTTGTTCCACCACCACGCCGGAGCTATACCAGAGGCGAATGCCGTCCCCCTTGCGGCCAACGTCATACTCGGCCTTGCCGGTAATATCGTTGCCGCGCACGATGGTGTCTGCGCCCTGGGCCACGTAGACGCCAAACAAGACATCTTCCAGCCGATTATCGGCTACCAGGGCGCGCGGGGCGGCAACGGTGATGCCGGCGTGGTTGCGGTCGGGTTCATTGCCGCTGCCGCGCACCACAAAACCCTGGAATTGCACATCGGGGGCGGTGATAACCACCACCGCGCCCTGGCCCAGCCCGTCAATCACCGGCCAATCCAGGCCAACCAGATTGACGGTTTTGTCCACCGTCAGCGCCGGGTGAATGCCGCCGTGAACTTCAATGGTGTCGCCAGGCTGCGCCGCTTCCAGCGCGGCGGTAATGGTGGTATACGGGCCGTTGGCGGAGACGATGCGGGTGTTGGATTGGGCGGTGGCTACGGCCGTGCCGCCCACCAGCCACCAGATGATCCCCATCAGGATGATGACCCTTATGGCGCGTGAATGGTTCATGAGGAGGGGGTGGGTACGGGCGTTTTCATCCGTTCCCGTGCATCCTGCACCGGTTTGTAAGCGCGGCGGTGGAACCACAGCCCCACCAGCACCACACCTACTGCAACCAGCGCCAGGTAAAAACCAATCTCAAACTGCCCCACCGTGGCAAACTGCGCCACCACCCCTCGCCCCACAATGGGCGGCGTAAACGGCTCGATGGCCCCACCGAGAGCAGACTTGGGGTCAATGCTGTGGCCGTACTGGTACAAAATCCACCACAAATCGGCCACAAACACCAGCGGAAACAGGATAGCGGGTAGGGCAAGGACGGCCGCCCAGCGGTTATGCACAAACACCCCCGCCAGCAGCAGCAGCCCCAACGTGACAATGGAAATCACGGAGATGGAGCGTTCCAACTGCCCACCTTCATCCAATACCGGCATCCCCAGGTAATGGTTCAGGGCGTCAATCTCGCGCATATCCCCTTCCAGCCGGTTGACGTACACGTCCACGTGCAATCCCTGGGGATACTGCGGCGCTTCCATCGTCATACTCCAATAGGGCAGGAAGATGGACACCACCAACAGCAGCGCCCCCAACATCAGCAGCGCGCTGGGCAGTAAATAATCTAGTAAGCGGCGGGTACTGCCATCTGGTAGCACCACCTGTACGTCTGAATCGAACATGACACACTTGGGAGGGAAATTAGGAATTATGAATTATGAAAACCCCTTCATAATTCATAATTCCTAATTCATAATTACTCCTTCGGTTCCACCAGGAAGTAGCCGAGCATTTCCAGGTGTAGGGCGGAGCAGAACTCGGTGCAGTAGAAGGTGTAGGTGCCTGGCTGCGTGGCGGTAAACTCAATCGTTTGCGTTTCGCCCGGTTCCAGGCTCAGGTTAATGTTGTAGCCGGAGAGGGCAAAGCCGTGCGTGGCGTCGCGGGTGCGTTCCAGATTGGTCAGGTGCCAGATCACGTGGTCGCCTTCTTTTAATTCCACCCGTTCGGGCGTGAAGTGAGAGCGGATGACGGCCATCCAGATTTCCACCGTGTTCCCATCCCGCTCGACCCGTGCTTCTTCGGGTGAGGTGATGGCGTTGGGATGCACACTCATCGTCTCCGGGTTCCAGCCAATTTCAGGATACACCTCAAAAGGTTGCAATTTATCCGCCTTGATGATCTGGGCGTAGTGTGGTTCGGCCATGCCAATGGGCATGTCGTACAGCAGTTTCATCTGGTCGCCGGTTCGAGAAATGTCTACCAGTTGGAAGTTTTGCGGCAGCAGCGGCCCTACGTTGGCAAAGCGGTCAATGCTCCACTTATTCAGCGCCACCACAAATTGCCCATCAGGAGTAGCCGTGTCGCCTTCAGCGGCGGTAATGTGGCCGATGTTGTAGTGAACGGGCAGTTTTTGCACCAGCGTCCAGCCCTCTTCCGGGTGTTTGTCGGCATACGGACCGCCCAACGCCCAGCGGGCTACGGCCGAATCCAGGAAGAGCGAGGTGTAGGCGTACCCTTTGTCGTCAAAGACGGTGTGCAGTGGGCCAAGACCCAGTTCCACCTGCGCTTCCATGCTGGCGTCCAGGGGAATAACGGGCACGCCGTACACGTCGGTACCCAGACCGCCACCTTCAATGGCTTTCATGATCTTGTCGAAGGAGTAAATGGTGACGTGTGGGTCCAGTTTGCCGCCGACAACGACGTATTCGCCGCCGGGGGTAACGTCAGCGCCGTGCGGGCTTTTGGGTTCGGGGGTGAAGTACAGCAGTCCTTCGTCTACGGCCGTTTGCATACTGATGACCGCCATACCGTTAATCATGTCATATTTACCGGCGTTGAACACTTCTTCGGCCGCTTTCCAGTTGATGATGTGCAGGTAGTCGGTGTCGTTTTGGGTGGTGCCGGCTTCAAAGGGCGGATTGCCCAATTCTACGCCGCCGGTCGCCAGTTCGGTATTGAAGGAGTTGCAGAACACCCAGCCATCGCTCGGCCCTTTACCGGCGTCGCACAGGTCTTGCCAGTAAGGGGGCAGTTCAATCTGGAAGGATTTGCTTGCGTCTACTCGCCCGCTCACCCGGTCAAATTTCCAGAAGGTGATCAGGCCGCGATATTTAGCTTCGTAATCGTCCAGGGTGGCATATTCCCAACCGATGGGGGCGGCATATTGTGGCCCTTCAATCACGTACTCGGTGTTGGGGGTGACAAATGCGCCGCCGTGATCGTTGATGGCGTTGGGGTTTTTGATGATTTGTTTGGTTTCAAAGTCGCGCAGATCAATGACGGCTAAACGGGCATTGGCCTTGTCATTGATGAAGAGGAATTTGCCGTCGTATTCGCTGTTGGTTTCGGAAAGGGAGGGGTGATGGGTGTCGCCCCAGAGGAGGGGGTGGTCTTCATCCATGAAGCCGCCGGCCAGCACGTCATTGCTGGAACCGCCATACCCGTAGCCCTGCCAGGGTTCGGGGGTGAAGACGCCGATGATCTTCAAGATGCGCATGGAGGGCACGCCGATGACCAATACCTGTCCACCTTGCCCACCGGAGGCGAACATGATGTACGGGTCAAGTTCGCCGGTGGGCATGTAGGTCTTGAGGGCGGCGTACACATCGTCGGGCGTGAGGCCACGTTCCTGCGCCAGGGCGTTGGCGTCGGCCGAGAGGCCGGTGGTCTGGGCCGTACTGCTGCCGCCTTCTTCGGAGCGGTCGCAGCTTGCCAGCAAGCCAATCGCCAGGATGACCACCAGCAGGCTGAGCAACCCTAACTTGTGTTGATAAAACCATTCTTTTGTCATTGTTCTTCTCCTGTTTTGGGGAATCGGTAAACGGTAATCGGTGATCGGTAATCGGTTGACCGCACGGCCGTTGCCAGATTCCTGTGAATTGTGTGATTAGAAAGGGGGATGGTGATTGGCAATTGGCAATTGGCAATTGCAAACAATCAATCCCTATTGTGCAGAACATTACAGGAGAAAATACGGGGTGTCTTTGCAAAAGTGCAAATTGTCACAAAGTGGCAGGTGACAGTAGCAATTCTCAATTTGGCTGGCGGCGGCAGATAAATCTGCACCAACAAAAGGCAAAGTCGGCCTTCGCCGACTGACG
>JAHBVI010000072.1 GCA_019637635.1 Anaerolineae bacterium | reverse complement strand
CTCAAAATCCTTGAGTAATTCCGTCAAGGTGCAAGAAGTTTTACAATTGCTAACAACACGGCCCCGTAGCTTATCACGAAAATGAATAAAGAAATCACCAAAGCAAAGACCGAAACCAATCTTGCAAACCAAAAATATGATTCTTTTGGTTCCCAAGAAGTAAGAAAACGCCCTAATGGCCATTCATGATATCGCTCACTATGTGCTTTCGACAGATTGCGAAATTGATTTTTTCTACACCACGCTAAATAAGCACAATACCCAAAGACTCCAACTAGAATTGGAGATAGCACCAACAAGAAAAACAGATCAGCCATCATTACTCTCCAAATTCGATTATTGTAGCAATCCATTTCTGCCATATCCAAGGAGTATCTGAATTATTATCATATATGAGAAGATTGTATGAGACGCTTAGACCGATTTGAGGAGTATATAAACCTCCTTCCTTCAAAACGTCACGCCTTTCATCGTAATCTAATGGTGCTGTAATACCTCCCCCCACTATAAATCCCCCACCTAGATTTTCCCCCAAACCTGTCAAATGCATTTCAAGTATATCTTCATCAGGAACATTGTTTGTTAGTGGCCAAAACCCATCATCATCCATCTCTCCTAATACCACACGCCCACCCAAGATGAGGGGGGATTTTCCAACATTAACACCCACGCCAAAATACCAATTGTCATACCTATCCTTTGTCACAGATATGTTTCCTCCTACTGGTGGTAGGGGAGAACCAACTGAGATCTCAGCTGTTGTGTAGTCAGCACCATCTCTAAACTTCCGTGCTAGTTTAGGATCATAAGAATAGTATTGTCCATCGGTGTCTTGCCAAAGATTCTCGGCAGGCGCGCTACAACCTTCATAGTCATCGCAGCCGTCACTTGGGCGGTGACCGGTGGGGTCGGTGAAGTTGAGGGCGCGGTTGAGGACATAGCTGTAGCGGTTATAGGATTGGGGGTTGGCGGGGTTGGGGATGATGGTGTCCGCGCTGATGAAGCGTGCCAAACCGGGCAAATGCCAGCGAGCCTGCATGTATACCAACCCAATGTCATCGGGGGCATTGCCGAGGTTGTTGTGCAGGTGGCCGGTGAAGCCCCGGTCGGGCCGCACCCCGGCTGCCCAGTTGGAAAAGTGCGTCACCTCTGCACTGAGCAGACCATCCGGCTGGTACACATCCAGCGGTACCTCAATCCAGATGTCGGGGTCGTTCTCGTGCTGGTAAGCCAGGTAATACGTCCACGTCTGGTAGCTGGCGTCCAACTGCCCCATCAGGCTGCGCAGGTCTACGATGAGGCGCACCGGTTTGGCGAATTCGTCGGAGACGATCTCTCCGTCCTGCGCCACCTCGATCTGGAATTTCTGCAAGACCAGGCTGTCCACCGGATTGGACAGGGTGTTGGTGGCCGTCAGCGGGTCTTGCGGCAAAGGCAGCAAGGTTAGCTGGATTTCGGCCGTCTCCGTCAACGTGCCTTCTTCAAACACGACGGCCACTTTGCCCTCTTCAAAGCTGACGAGTTTGGTAATGGGTTCGGTGACGGTCACCGAAGTTGATGAGGTGATGGGGATGGTGGGGGTAAAGGGCAGGGTGGGAGTGACGGGCAGGGTGGGCGTGATGGGTTCGGCCGGTGGCGCTGCGATGATTTCCCCCGCCGGCGGCAGGAAGTCGCTCAATTCGTCGGCGTCGGCCGGGGGTTGGTAAGCCATGTCGGGCTGTTCCGGTTCGGTGGGTGATGGGGGGCTAGATATGGGGTCTGGCGGCGTTTCCTGGGCATTTATGCCCATATATGGGGGGGGGGGTGAACAGGGCAAACAGGGCCAGAAAGAGGCCAATGACCAAAAACTGACGACGCGACATGTGTACTTCCTCCTGAAATTGTCAATTATAAATTATCATTAGTTGAGCGGCTCCGGTTGGCTGACCGGTGGCTCCACACAACTGGGGCCGGATTGTAGCGGGGTGCGGTACGGCCGTCAACGATGAATTTTGCATAAAAATATCATTTGTTCCTGACGTATCAATCTTCCTGGCAGTATAGAAAGAACGTTCTCCCAGATTGTACGATGGGGGTCACGGCCGTGCCAAAAATCGCACAAGCCGATAGTGCGAATATCCAGCGCCGTTTGCTCCGTGCCTGGTACTGCCACCCTTTGCTTTTGTTGTCGCCCCCTGGTGCTTGTGATAGAATGCACATAGTAACTTTTGGAAGTGACGACAGCAGGCGCCATTACAAATCAGGAGAGATCAGTTCAATAGTTGTGACCGGTTTCTAACCGCGTCACCGGTGCGTACCTCCCCTAATCCGTTTCTTGAGCCTGCAATCGTGTAACTCCGCGGAAGAGAGAAACCATCACATGGATAACCCAATCATTGTTGATTACCTGCCCATCTTCATGCTGCTGCTGGTGGCCCTCTTTTTTGCGCTGCTGCTGCCCGCCCTCTCCCTCTTGTTAGGGCCAAAACGTTCCCCTGAGAATGCCGCCCCCCACAAATACGTCGCTTACGAGTCGGGTATGGCCGCCATTGGCGAAGCACAGCGCCGCCTGCCGGTAAAGTTTTACCGGATCGCCGTTCTCTTCATTCTCTTTGATGTGGATATTATTCTGTTAGTCCCCTGGGCCGTCACCTTCCGCGACTTGGGCTTTTATGGCCTGGCAGTGATGGGGGTTTTTATGTTCCTTTTCATTCTCGGTGACGTCTGGGTCTGGAAAAAAGGGATTTTGGAATGGGAATAGAACAAAAACTGGGCAATATGGGTGTTGTCACCCATCGTCTGGAAGATGTCGTGAACTGGGGCCGCACCAATGCCATGTGGCCTCTCCTGTTTGGTCTGGCCTGCTGTGCCATCGAAATGATGGGGTCCCAGGCTTCACACTTTGACGCCTCGCGCTTCGGCATGGAGTTGAATCGGCCGTCACCGCGCCAGGCGGATTTGATGATTGTCGCCGGCCGTGTCTCCCGCAAAATGGCCCCCGTTGTCCGCCGCCTGTACGACCAGATGCCGGAACCGAAATGGGTCATCGCCATGGGCGACTGTGCCTCCTGTGGTGGCATCTTCAACAACTATGCCATTGTGCAAGGCGTGGACGAGATTGTGCCCGTAGACGTTTACGTCGCCGGCTGCCCGCCCCGCCCCGAAGCGCTCATCAACGGCATTATGACCCTGCACGAAAAAGTGCGCGGCGAAAAATTGACCAAATACGCCTGACCGTCCAGCAGAAGCCGGGTTTTTGCGAAAAACCCGGCTTCTTACAGAGAGGCATTGATGACCCAGGATCAACTCGTTGTAGACAAAATCAAAGCCGCTTACCCGGAGGCCATTGAAGAAGTGGTGGATTTTCGCGGGGAGCGCACGCTTATTGTTCAGGCGGACAAACTAAAAGCCATCGGCCACCTTTTGCGCGATGACGCCGAATTGCAATACAACTTTCTCTCGGATATTGTGGGCGACGATTATCTGCCCGATTTTCCCCGCTTTGCCGTCAGTTATCATCTCTATTCCATCCCCAAAAACCACCGGCTGCGCCTGCGTGTCTGGGTAGAAGACCCGGACGAGGGGCCAGAAACATTAGGCGAGGTGTGGGCCATTGCCACCTGGCTGGAAATGGAAGTGTATGACCTGATGGGCATTCGTTTTCAGGGCAATGGCGGCTTACGGCGTCTTTTCTTGCCGGAAGATTGGCAGGGGCACCCCCTGCGCAAAGATTACCCGCTCGGCTACGAAGAAGTCCAGTTCTCGTTCAACTGGCAGGAAATTGACGCGAAAAAGCCATACGCAAAAGATTGACCGTAAAACGTAAAACGTCATGCTCCCTCACGTTTTACGTTTTACGTTTTACGTTTTAGAGGACACTATGCAACTACCCTCTGGCGGTGACACCATTCAAGAGTTAACGGTAGAAGAACTCCGGGCCAAAGTGGGCACGGGGATGGAAATTGAGGATGCCGAAGAGCATTTGCTCCTCAGCATGGGGCCACAGCATCCCAGCACACACGGCGTGCTGCGATTGTTGCTGGAACTGGATGGTGAGAATGTGGTCAATATGGCCCCGGATATTGGTTTTCTGCACACCGGCGTGGAGAAAAACATGGAGGCCAAAACCTACACCAAAGCGCTGGTGATGACCGACCGCCTGGATTACCTCTCGCCGATGTCCAACAATCTGGGCTACATCCTGGCGGTGGAAAAGCTGCTGGGGGTAGAAGCCACGCCCCGCGCTCAGGTGATCCGGGTGATCCTGACGGAACTGGCGCGCGTCAGCAGCCATCTGGTCTGGCTGGGCACCCATGCGCTCGACCTGGCGGCGATGTCCGTTTTCCTCTACTGCTTCCGCGAACGAGAATATATTTTAGACCTGTTTGAGATGTGCAGTGGGCAGCGGATGATGGTGAGCTATTTCCGCCCTGGTGGGTTGTGGCGGGACATACCGGAAGAGTTTGAACCGGCCGTGCGGCAGTTCCTGGAATTTATGCCCGCCCGGATTGCCGATTACGAAGCCTTAACCAAAAAGAACCCCATCTGGCTGGCGCGGACGAAGGATATTGGCGTGGTGGATGCGGCTACGGCCGTAGCCTGGGGCATGACCGGCCCGTCTCTACGTGGCTCCGGCGTCAACTGGGATATCCGCAAAGCCCAACCCTACTGCGGTTACGAGGAGTACGACTTTGACGTGCCCGTAGCCACCGAGGGGGACGTGTACGCCCGCTACCTCTGTCGCATGGAAGAGATGCGGCAAAGCCTGCGCATCATTGAACAGGCATTGAATAAATTACCCAAAGGCCCCGTCAACATTGACGACCGCAAAATTGTACCCCCACCCCGCGCCGAATTAGGCCGCAGCATGGAAGCCGTCATCCACCACTTCAAACTATGGACAGAAGGGTTCACTGCCCCCGCCGGATACGTTTACCAGAGCATCGAGTCACCACGCGGCGAATTTGCCTGTTATCTGCGCGGCGATGGCGGCCCCAAACCGGCCCGCTGCCACTTCCGCACCCCCTCCTATGTGCATCTGGCCTCGCTGCCACACATGTCCAAAGGGCGGTTTGTGGCCGATGTGGTTTCCATCATTGGCTCGGTGGATATTGTGTTGGGTGAAATTGACCGGTGACAACCATGACATTTACCGAAAAATACGCAGCAGAAATTGAGGGCATCATTGCCCGATTCCCGCATAAAAAGTCGGCCGTGCTGCCGCTGATGCACCTGGCGCAGCACCACTACGGCTATATGAGCGACGAGGCCATGCGCGAAGTGGCGGCCATTTTGGATTTAGACCCCACGCACATCCTGTCGCTGGCCGGTTTTTACACCCTGTACTACGAAGAGCCGGTGGGTAAATACGTGCTGGAAATTTGCAACGACCTGGCCTGCGCCCTGCGGGGAGCCGATCAGTTTGTGGAAATGGCCTGTGGCAAATTGGGCATAGGTGTGGATGAGACAACGGCCGATGGCCTGTTCACCATCAAAACGGTGATGTGCCTGGCCGCCTGTGACCGCGCCCCTATGTTGCAGTGCAATCTCAAGTTTGAAGAAAACCTGGACGAAGCAAAATTTGACGCGCTCCTGGAACGATTGCGTGAAGAGGCCGCTGCGGAAACAGTTGATACCTCAGTGGTTGAGAAGATCACGGCATACGCCAAAAGTGGTGAACTGGTCAGACCCTAAGGGTTTCAGAAACCCTTAGGGTCTTTGAGAGCTATATGGCACACATACTATTACGGCATCGGGATATTGAGAATATAAAAAAGCTGGACGTTTACCAGGAACATGGTGGCTATGAGGCGCTCAAGAAAGCGTTGACCATGAAACCGGCCGAAGTGACCGATGTGGTCAAGGCGTCCGGGCTGCGGGGCCGGGGTGGGGCCGGTTTTCCCACCGGCCTCAAGTGGACATTCATCCCTAAAGGGGCGCAGGAAGTGTATGTGACCATCAATTCCGACGAATCGGAGATGGGCACGTTCAAAGACCGCGAACTGCTGGAATACAATCCGCATCAGGTGATTGAGGGCGCGCTGATTTGCGCCTATGCGGTGGGGGCCAAACGCATCTACAACTACATGCGCGGCGAATTTATGGACGCTGGTTATGCCTTTGAGGAGGCGGTGCAGGAGTGTTATGCCGCCGGTTTGTTGGGCGAAAACATTTTGGGCAGCGATTTTAGCTGTGACCTGGCCCCCTACTACGGCGCAGGCGCTTACATTTGCGGCGAGGAGACGGCGCTGCTCAATTCGCTGATGGGTGAATTGGGGCAGCCCTGGTCAAAACCGCCGTTTCCGGCCATTGAAGGGCTGTACCACAAACCGACCGTCGTTAACAACACAGAAACGCTGGCGAATGTGCCCGCCATCATCACGAACGGTGCGGATTGGTATAAGAGCATGGGCACGGAACGCAGCACCGGGCCGAAAATCGTCTGCCTGAGTGGGCACGTGAACAAACCGGGCAACTACGAAGTGATCATGGGCATGACCTACCGGGAGTTGATTTTCGGCGAGCAGTACGGTGGCGGCATTCCCGGCGGCAAGAAGTTTAAGGCGATGCTGCCCAGCGGCGGCTCTGGCCCGGTGGTGAAGGAAGATGCCCTGGACGCGCCCATTACCTACGAAGGGCTGGACAAATACGGCTCGGTGATGGGATCGGCGTCGGTGGTCATAATGGACGAGACGACGGATATGGTGTGGATGGCGATGAAGTGCGTCCACTTTTTCAAGCATGAGTCGTGTGGCAAATGTACACCCTGCCGGGAGGGCACGTATTGGATGGATCAACTGCTGCACAAAATTTATCACGGGCATGGCACGGCCGAAGACCTGCGCGTGTTGAAAAGCGTCGCCGGGCAAATTGGCGGGCGGACGCTGTGCGCGTTGGGTGACTTTGCCATCAACCCAGTTTTAAGTACCGTCAGGCACTTCCCTGAAGAGTATGAAGCGAAGGTAAAAGCGAATAGTCCGGTAAACGGAAGCCGGTAATCGGTAATGAGGTTCTGATTGAATAGCAGAACATTAAAGGGAGAGTTTTCGCAATGCATGTTTTGAGCAAAACAAAAAGCCTGATAGGTTTCCTGTTTTTGGGATTACTAATTGTCATGTTCATATATGGCTTGGGGCAACAGGCCCAAGCGACACAACAACAGCCTGGCTACCCAGGACCCGACACAGTTATAGAGCAACCAGACCCCTATCCGGCACCACCGTCCACAAGTTCAGACCAGCAAAATGCCTGTACTGCTGTCGGTGAATGGGTCACCTATACAGATACTGTAGCAGGGTATTCGCTACAATATCCGGCTGAATCTGAACTGAAAGAATCGCCCAGTACCAACGAGACCTATAGGTCTATATCCATCTATCTGAAACCAGCCTGCTATGGACAAACCTGTTCGGGTTCAAATCGCGTTATTGTAAGTGTGCTGCAAAATCCCGAAAGATTGTCTATGGAGCAGTTTGTAGAACAAGAATTTCATCTTGATTCTACGCCACCGCATAAAGATTCAGTTCAGAGCTTTCAAACAAGCAAAAGTCTTGTGGAAATCGCGGGTACTCAGGCATTACGCATTGAGGATGGTGTCACCTTTGATCAGCCTGATGTTTTCATTCCGCATGATGATCAGGTTATCCGGGTATATGTCGGTGCAGATAGTCCAATGCCACCTCACGGCCCTCCATGTAAGCAAACTCTAGAGCTGTTTAATGAGATTCTGGCTTCAGTGGAGCTATTTACTCCTTAGTACAGCTTTGCTTAAATCTGTTCCGATCTTTTGCCAGAGGTACAAGCCGCCTAAACTCGGAAAAAACTTATGCAATGCTCCACTTAGTTCTTTCCAACGACACAAGCTTAAAACAAGGATGAATAAGGAACGAACTGATGCGATATAAAAACCTCCTCTGCCTGTTATTTGTAGTCATTTTGGCCTCGTGCTTGATCACTATAACGCAATCAACAGCAGCGGCTGTGCCGACGCCGGTTGAAGTATGGGCCTGGCCTTTAGATGGTGACTTTATTGTCCTGACCAATTCAAAGCATGGCACCACACTTGAAAATACGGATTTTGCTGTGAAGAACCTGGATTTAGTCCATCCCCTTCCAGATCATATTACTTGTTTTGATGTGGGCTGGCACAGACTCTATCACGCCGGAGTAGATTTATACTTGAGAGATGGCAATACAGCAGGGGTTCCCGTCAGAGCAGCAGCTTCGGGTATAGTGGAGTATATTGATGGGGGAACAGATAACGTTGCTGCAGTTATCTATCATCCTGATGAAAATGTTTGGTCAGCTTATTGGCATATGAGCAACCCACAAATCAGTCAGGGAGATACAGTTGAAACGGGGCAAATTATCGGTTATGTGTTTCAACAACCCTATACAGGTCGTTTTCCTGATGTCCACCCTTATGGATCCGATGACTCACACTTACACTTTGAAATTCGTACTTTTTACGATGGCGGCAATCTATTTCCCAATTTCCCAGATTGCAACACCAACTATATTCCTGGAGTGGGCTACACCTATCCTGACCTGCCTGATAGCTATGGCTACCTGAATCCGATCCAGTTTATCCAGGATCGATTAATACCTCCATTCATCAGTCATTTCGTCTATTTACCTGTCGTTCGCGCAGATGAATCATGTATAGAAGGGCAGAACCTTGTCCTTTACAACCCAGGCTTTGAATTTCCGGTTGATGACCCACGTCCCTGGTTTGAAATAACTACATTCTTTGATGTACCCAACATTCATTATTATCACATTGTTGAGAATGATGCTTACCAGGCGTGGGAAGGACAACATAGCACTCTCTTCGGTAATCAAGTAATTTGGGGACGCATTGTGGACGAGGAAATGGTACAAAGTGTGCGTATACCCGGTGGAACCAGTTGGGTAGAATGGCGACAATTTATCAAAATCCGGGGGCAAGGGCCGTTGGGACATGGCACGGATTTCGGCGATAAATTCATCTTTACTTTGAAAGATGCCCAAACTGGTCTCAGTCTTATAGATGATGTTGTCGTTGACCATACGTCCACGAACTACCCCAATGAGGTATGGTTGGAATGGAGATTAAACATTGGTAATATCAGTGCCTTAGACCGCCGCAATATTAGCCCAAGCATCAGCAGTTTGACAGACGGCGACACAACTGCCTCAACATTACGAGTAGATTGGGTACAATTGATTACGCATTGTAGTGGTACTCCCCCAGCCAACGGGGTAACTATTCATCTGGCGGCTGAACAATAAACAGGGATTGGTGAGATGATAGAATTGACAGCAGCGCCTTCGGCGAAAAGGGAAAAATCGCCAAAACGAAAGGGGAAGGTCTGGACACAGGCTGAATTTCGGCTGCTGCCTGAAGGTCCGCCATTTTTTGAGCTGGAAGAGGGAGTGTTGTTGGAGATGGCCAGACCGCGCGGCAGACATCAGAAAATTATTGGCAAAGTGTACTCCGTTATTTCAGCTCACGTTGAACCAAATAAGTTGGGTGAAATTTGGCCTGAAGTAGAAGTGGATTTGACGCCGATGATCACGTATGTGCCGGATTTGAGTTATCTGGCAACAGAACACCTGACCCGATTCGCTAATGATATTGCCATTCAGGGAGCGCCAGATTTGGTAGTGGAGGTATTGTCGCCTTCTACGGCCGTGCGTGACAAATCGCGCAAACTCATCACCTACCAAAAAACGGCCGTGCCCTGGTACTGGCTCATTGACGAAGACCTGCTTATCATCGAATACAAAAATACACCGGAGGGGTTCTTGCTGACGCAAATTGTGGCCCCGCCTGACCCGTTTACCCCACAGCTATTCCCTGGTCTGACGCTTAATCTGGCCGAGTTGATGGGGGAAACAGAAGCAATCCTGGTAGAAGAAGAGGATCAGCATGAGTGATCTGGTAACGTTGACGATAGACGGCACGGCCGTGACTGTCCCCAAAGGCACCCTGGTCGTAGACGCCGCCAAAAAAATCGGGAATGACATTCCCGTCTTTTGCTACCATCCCAAGATGGAACCGGTGGGCATGTGCCGCATGTGCCTGGTGGAAATTGGGCTGCCCGTGCGGGACCGGGCCACCGGTGAACTGGTGCTAAACGAGGACGGCACGCCACAAGTGAACTTTGGCCGCATCCTGCAAACCGGCTGCACCATCGTGGTCAGCGAGGGCATGGTGGTGCGCACCGCCACCAAAGCCGTAGACGAGGCCCGTGAGAGCGTGATTGAATTTTTGCTCTCCAGCCACCCGCTGGACTGCCCCATTTGTGACAAAGGGGGCGAGTGCCCGCTGCAAAACCTGACGATGGCCCACGGCGCCGGCACGACCCAGATGGATTACAGCCTGAAACTGAAGATGGACAAACACGTTCCGTTAGGTGAACTCATTTACCTGGATCGGGAACGGTGTATCCAGTGCGCCCGCTGTATCCGCTTTCAGGAAGAGATTGTGGATGATCCGGTCATCCGCTTCCACAATCGCGGCCGCAGCCTGGAAATTGTCACCCTGTCTAACCCTGGCTTCGACAGCTATTGGAGTGGTAACACCACCGACATCTGCCCGGTGGGGGCGCTGACGACGAGCGATTTTCGGTTTGGCGCACGGCCGTGGGAACTCATCCCCGTCGCCTCCATTTCCGTACATTCACCGGCCGGGGCCAATCTCACCTTTAGCACCCGGCGTGAGGCAAAGTCGGGTGGCCGTTCTGTCATCAAGCGCGTTTTGCCCCGCCAGAATGAAAATGTCAACGAAATTTGGATTCACGACCGGGATCGGTTTGTGCATCAATTTAGCGATGCCCCCGACCGGCTGCAAAAGCCACTCATTCGCAAAAATGGTCAGTTGGTAGAGGCCGGTTGGGATGAGGCCATTGAACTGGTTGCCAATAATCTGAACGGGCTGGGCGAAAAAGCCGCCGGTCTCAGCGGCGACCGCCTGAGCAATGAAGACCTGTTCCTCTTCCAAAAATTGCTGCGCCAGGGTGTAAAAACGCCCCACATTGACCTGGGTAATCGCACCATCATGGGCGGCGATGTCACGGCCAAAGTGGGCATCAGCAGCGGCAGCAACCTGGGTGATTTGGGTAAAGGGGATGCCATTGTGGTTGTCGCTTCCGATTTGCACGAAGAAGAACCTGTCTGGTGGCTGCGGGTGAAGCAAGCCGCGCAGCGCGGGGCGACGCTGGTTATTTTGAACGCCCGCCCCACCCGGCTGGACAAATACGCCGCACACACCATCTATTACCGGCCTGGCGAAGCGGTAGCCACTACCCGTCAGTTGGTGAACGCCGCCAAAATTGACGTGGAAACGGCCGAACCAGACCCCATCAATACCGCCGCCGACGCCCTCATCAACGCCCAAAACCTGGTGGCCTTCTACGGCGCAGAAGGGCTGACGCTGGCGGAAACAGACACCATCGCCCGGCTGCTCGGCAATTTGCTGTTAGTCAAGGGTGAACAACCACACGCCGGCCGCGAAAATAATGGGCTGATTGCCGTCTGGCCGCACAACAATACCCAGGGGGCGTGGGACATGGGTATTCATCCTGCCTTTGGCCCTGGTAACAAGGCGCTGGTTAACCCCGGTAAGGACGCCGCTGCCATTTATGCCGGTGTGCAAAGTGGCGAGATTACGGCTTTGTACGTGGCCGGGACGGACCCGGTGGGGGATGGTTTGCTGGCGGACCGCGGTAAGCTGGATTTCCTGGTGGTGCAGGAATTGTTCCTGACGGAAACGGCGAAACTGGCGGATGTGGTCTTGCCGGCGCAAAGTTGGGCGGAGCGGGACGGCACGTTTACCAGCGGTGAGCGGCGGGTGCAGCGGTATTACCCGGCCATTCCGCCGGTAGGCGAGAGCCGTGAAGATTGGCGCATTTTGGCCCAGATTGGCGAGAAGTTGGGCCTGGGCAAGACGCCGTTTGCCGCCAGCCTGGTATTTAAGGAAGTGGCTACGGCCGTGCCCCCCTACAAAGGCATGGATTACCGCTCCCTGGCCCGCGTGGAAGAACAATGGCCGATTATTGGCCGGGCTGATTTGTACTACGGCGGCACCGCTTACGATAACAAACATGGCCTGGGGCAGCAGTGGGCGGCAGCTGCGGAAACGGCCGCGGTAGACTCATTTGACGCGGCGGATACACCAACCCGTCAGCCCAATGGTATCCGGCTGATTCGGGCGGCGGCATTGTTTACGCCGGGTACGCTCATTAACCATGCGGCGGTGCTGGCCGAACGGCTGGCGCAGCCGACGCTGTGGCTCAATGAAGCGGATGCGTCCCATTTGCAGGTGGCGGATGGTTATGTGGTCAATGTGGCCGTCAACGGCCGTGCCATCCCCGCGATTGTGCAGGTGAATGGAAAGGCGCTCAAGGGTACGGCCGTGTTGCGCGGTGTGCCTTATTTTCCCGGCGTGGTGGAATTGGAGGTAATCGGTAATCGGTAATCGGTTATCGGTCAAAGAGGAAACATGGTCATCAACACCGTTACCCAACTGGCTGTCTACTCCCTCATTGTGGGGTTCATCGTTGCCTTTGTGGTCATTACCGGCTTTGCGTACACCACCCTGCTAGAGCGTAAACTGCTGGCGCGTTTGCAGCATCGTGTCGGGCCAAACCGCGCCGGTTACATTCCCCTCCCCACACGCGGCGGCAAGGAACGTAAATTGCTAGGCGGTTTTATGCAGCCGGCGGCCGACGCCGTCAAACTCTTCTTCAAAGAAGACATGACGCCGGTCATGGTAGACAAATGGACCTACTTCCTGGCCCCCATCATCACCGTCATCCCCGCCATCTTCATCCTGGCCGTCATTCCCTGGGCCGGTTTTATCCCCGCCATCACGCCGGCAGGTCGAGATTATTTTGCTATCGCCCCGGGTATTAACGTCGGCGTCCTCTTCATTCTGGCGATCACCTCCATCAGCGTGTACGGCGTGGTGTTGGCCGGATGGTCATCTAACAGCAAATACGCCATTTTGGGTGGTATCCGCGCTTCTGCACAAATGATCAGCTACGAACTGGCGATGGGGCTGACCGTACTCGTGCCGGTGATGCTGGCAAACTCGATGGACCTGGGTGTCATTGTGGAGGGTCAGCGGGGCATGTGGTACGTCTTTTTGCAGCCAATTGCCGCGCTGGTGTTCTGGATTGCGGCGTTGGCCGAATTGCAGCGCGCCCCTTTTGACCTGTTAGAAGCAGAGCAAGAACTTTCCGCCGGGTTTACGGTGGAATACAGCAGTATGCGTTTCGGCATGTTTTTTATGGCCGAATATATGAAGATGATTATTTTCTGCGCCCTCTTTGCCGTCTTTTTCCTGGGCGGTTATCGCGGCCCGTTTGTGGATCAGGTACCGGCGCTCGGTTTTGTCTACACCGCCCTAAAGGTCATCCTGGGGTTGTGTGTGATGATCTGGATTCGCGCTTCCCTGCCCCGCCTGCGCTACGACCAACTGATGTCCTTTGGCTGGAAAGTGTTGCTGCCCCTGTCGGTGGTCAACTTCATTATCGTGGCGGTGATGATTGTGTTGGTGGAAGAGGGTGTTTTAGGATTTTAGAGATTAGGAGATTAAGAGATTGAGAGATTAGTAATGTCGCCAATCTCCTCATCTCTCAATCTCCCAATCTCTTCTTTTGGAGATTCTGCATGTTTGGTGAAATCATCAAAGGTCTGGGCACAACGCTAAAACATCTGTTTATGCCCCCGGTGACCATTCAATACCCGGAACAGAAACGGCCGGTGCGCACGCGCTTTAAGGGTCGCCATGAACTGAAACGGTATGACAACGGACTGGAACGGTGTATTGGCTGTTCGTTGTGTGCGGCGGCCTGCCCGGCAGATGCCATTTTTGTGGAGGCGTCAGAAAATACGGACGAGGCGCGGTACTCACCCGGTGAGCGGTATGCCAGCACCTATGAGATTAACATGCTGCGCTGCATTTTCTGTGGTTACTGCGAAGATGCCTGCCCGACGCAGGCGATTGTGCTGGAACACAACTACGAACTGAGTTTTTATGACCGGGCCAGCGCCATTTACACCAAAGAGATGTTGATTGTGGATGTGCCGGTGAACGGCCGTCCTACCCCACAAGTTGTCGAACCGGGTGTGTTTACGCGGTCTATTCCTGATATGGAGAACCCGAAGTAAGTTGGTAGTAGGCGATTTATCGCCGTTTGTAGAAGGGCGATGAATCGCCCACTACGAACTTGAGAGGAAAGGTTATGGGAGATCCGCTGGTTTTTGGCATGTTGGCGATTGTGGCCATTGTGGCGGCGCTGATGATGGTGACGAGCCGGAACGCCGTGCATAGCGCGCTGTGGCTGGTGCTGAATTTTGCCACGATTGCTGTTTTTTACGTGGTGCTAAACGCACCCTTTATTGCCATGGTGCAGATTACGGTGTATGCCGGAGCGATTATGGTGCTGTTTTTGTTTGTGATTATGCTGTTGGGCGCGGAACAACTGCGTGGCGCGGGCGTCAGTTCCCGCGGCGAACGGTTCCACCAGGCGGTGGCGGCGCTGTTGGGGGTGATGCTGGTCACGGCCGTGACCCTGGCATTGATGAATCGTGAGGGGGCGGGCGGCGGTACGGCCGTGCCCACCATGCCCATCACCAGCCCCCAGGAACTCGGCCTCATCCTGTTTGAAAGCTACGTTTTCCCCTTTGAAGTGACCGGCGTCCTGTTACTGGCGGCCATCATTGGCGTGGCCATATTCACACTGCGAAAAAAGCGAGGTACGGCCGTATGACTGTCACCATTGATTGGTACGTGGCCCTCAGCGCCATCTTGTTCACCATTGGCGCGCTCGGCGTATTGCTGCGCCGCAGCGCCATCATCGTCTTCATGTGCATCGAGTTGATGCTCAACTCCGCCAACCTGCTCTTTGTCGCCTTTGCCCGCTCTTTAGGCGACTTACATGGGCAAGTGCTGGTCTTTTTTGTCATCGTGGTGGCGGCGGCCGAAGTCGCTGTGGGCCTGGCCCTGATCGTCACCATCTTCCGCACCAAACGCAGCATCAACATTGACGAAATCAACCTGTTGAAGGGATAGAGAACAGACATCCGATTTTTTGAAAAAATCGGATGTCTCGCGTAATTATGGAATCACTATTTGGTCTTGCCCCCCTCATTCTCATCTTTCCCGTCATCGGCGTCTTGTTCAACGGGCTGGTTGGGCGGCGTTTTGTGGATCATGACCGAAAAACCGGCGAACGCTGGTCAGGCTGGTTTGCCACCATCATGGCCCTCAGCGCCTTTGTTGTGGTCGTGCTGCTCAATCTGGCCTTGCACGCCAATCATTTTCATGCCGAAACGGTCATGTTGTGGGATTGGATCGTCATTCCCGGACAGGGCTTTTCTGTGCCCTGGGCCATGCAAATAGACACCCTTTCCGTGGCCATGATGCTGGTCGTCACCGGCGTCGGCTCCATTATCCACATCTACTCCATCGGCTACATGCACGGCGACCCCGACTATTCGCGCTACTTCGCCTACCTCAACCTCTTCCTCTTTTTCATGCTCATCCTGGTCGCCGGGAACAACTATCTGGTGCTGTTTGTCGGCTGGGAAGGGGTGGGGTTGTGCTCCTATCTGCTCATCGGCTTCTGGCACGAACGGCTGACCAAAGATGGCGTGATGAAAAACGCCAACGCCGCCCGCAAAGCGATGATCGTTAACCGCATTGGCGACGCGGCCATGATTTTGGGCATCATCCTCACCTTCTGGGTCTTTGGCAGCGTCGAATTCAACCATGTTTTTGAAGAAGCCATCCATATTTTTGAATCCCACGAAGAGATGGTCACGCTGGTAGGCACCAACATCGAAATGGCCTTTAGCACGGCGCTATTTGCCATCACCATCCTCTTCTTGGTTGCCGCCACCGGCAAATCTGCCCAGTTGGTGCTGCACGTCTGGCTGCCCGACGCGATGGCCGGCCCCACCCCTGCCTCTGCCCTCATCCACGCCGCCACCATGGTCACTTCCGGCATCTACCTGATTGTACGCAGCAATGTGTTGTATGAAATCTCCCGCGCCCTTTCGGTAGAGAGCGGCACGATTTCTTCAGGCGATATTGTGGCCCTGGTAGGGGCAGCAACGGCGCTCTACGCCGGTCTCATTGCCTTCACTCAATATGACATCAAAAAAGTGCTGGCCTACTCCACCGTCAGCCAGCTAGGGTTTATGATTGCCGCTGCGGGCATGGGCGCGTATGTGGCCGCCATGTTCCACCTGATTACCCACGCCTTCTTCAAAGCTCTGCTCTTTATGGCCGCCGGTTCCGTCATTCATGGCATGGAACACGGCCACCATGAGGTTGCACACGGGCATCACGGCCGTGATGATGATGACGGCTTTGACCCCCAGGATATGCGCTACATGGGCGGCCTGCGTCACAAAATGCCGGTGACGTTCTGGACTTACCTGGTAGGCGCGCTGGCGCTGGCGGGCATCTTCCCCTTTGCCGGGTTCTGGTCAAAGGACGAAATTCTGGCCCACGCCAATGCCAACCAGGGTGAGTATGGCTTATTTCTGGTGCTGTTTATCATGTTGGCGTTGGCGGCCGTATGCACCGCGTTCTACATGGGGCGGCAGTTGCGCATGGTGTTTTGGGGCCAACCGCGCCATGAAGCCGCCGGTCATGCCCACGAAAGTTCACCGATTATGACTTTCCCGTTGGTGCTGCTGGCTGTTTTTGGCACAGTAGCCGGGCTGTTCAACTTACCCAAAGTTTTGACTTTGGAGTTTGGTTGGTCACTGACGTTGGAGCATTGGCTGGAACATTCCATTCAGACATTTGAACTGATGGAGGAAGGCATCCTGGCTCATGCGCCACACACGCCTACGTCATTGATAGTGGAAGTGGCCGCGTTGTCGCTCGGCCTGGCGCTTGCATTCCTGGGATTGGCATTTTATGTGTACCGGGACAAGCCGAAAACGGTGTCCGACCCCGACCCAACGCAGAAGATACCGGGGTTGTGGGGAGTGTTCGGCCGTTTGCCTATAGACACCTTTTACATGAGCCTGCTCATCCCCTGGTTCAACCGCTTTTCTGACTGGTTGGGCCACAAGTTTGAGTGGTCTTTCTGGCATGACTTTTTCCACGAGCGGGTCATCCGCGACACGTTTGTCTGGTTTGCCGACCTGAGCGCCAATGTGCTGGACGCGCAAGGCGTAGACGGCATCGTCAACGGCCTGGGCAGCGTTACCCGCTGGCTGGCCGACGGCATTCGCGTGTCGCAAACCGGTTACGCCCGCACGTATGCGCTCGGTGTTTTCCTGGGCACAGTGGCTTTGTTGATTTATTTCTTATGGCCTTATGTTATGGGGCAGTAGGACAAGTTTACAAACTTGTCCTACCGTTTTGGAGAAGCAATGGAAAGCGAATTCAACGGTCTATTAACCTTACTCACGTTCTTCCCGTTAGTGGGTGTTTTGATCTTGCTGCTGTGGCGCGGCGTCAGCGATACGCAGATTAAGTGGACGGCAATCATTACCTCGGCTATCACCCTGGTGTTGTCTGTGGTGGTGCTGGCCTCGTTTCGGTCTGGCGACCCTGGCTTGCAGATGGTGGATCACGTGGCCTGGATTCCCTCCTGGGGTATATCCTATTACATGGGTGTGGACGGCATCAGCATTTTGATGGTGCTGCTGACGACCATTATCTCGCTGCTGGCCATCATCTCCTCATGGAGCGCCATTGAGACGCAGGTGAAGCAGTATTACATCTTCATGCTGCTGCTGCAAGTGGGCATGATGGGCGTCTTCCTGGCACAGGATATGTTCCTGTTTTACGTTTTCTGGGAGTTCACGCTGATACCCATGTATTTCCTGATCGGCATTTGGGGTGGCGGCCGGCGGGTGTATGCGGCCATCAAGTTCTTCCTGTACACCATGGCCGGGTCGCTGCTGATGTTGCTGGCGATTTTGTATATGGGGCTGCAAACCGATCCCATTACCTTTGCCATCCCGGACTTGATTGCCCAGCGGGAGATGTTTGCCGGTGTGCAAAATCTCCTCTTCATCGGCTTTTTTGTGGCTTTTGCTATCAAAGTGCCCATTTTCCCGTTCCATTCCTGGCTGCCGGATGCCCATACAGAAGCGCCGACGGCCGGGTCCGTGATTCTGGCCGGTATTTTGCTGAAGATGGGCACGTATGGCCTGATCCGCTTTAACCTGCCCCTGTTCCCGGAAGCGTCCGCACAGTTTGCCCCGGCGATTGCCGTGCTGGCGATCATTGGCATTATTTACGGGGCGATTGTGGCTTTTGCCCAGCAGGATGTGAAGAAGCTGGTGGCGTATTCATCCATCAGCCATCTGGGCTTTGTGGTGTTGGGCATTTTCACGCTGACGGAGGCGGGTATTCAGGGCGGCATTTTGCAGGGCTTTAATCATGGCATTAGCTCCGGCGCGCTGTTTTTTATCGTCGGCATTTTGTATGAACAGCGGCACACGCGGGAGATTAAGGAGTACGGTGGCGTCTGGAAAGTGATGCCGGTGTTCTCGGTACTGACGCTGATTATTGTGCTGTCCAGCATGGGGCTGCCTGGGCTGAATGGCTTTGTGGGTGAATTCACCATTTTGCTCGGCTCGATGGGCGCGATGACCTTTGCCCCGGCCTGGATTTACACGGCGTTTGCAGTGACGGGGGTGATTCTGGCAGCCGTGTACCTGTTGTGGATGTTCCAACGGGTATTCCTGGGGCCGGTGACGGTGGAAGCCAACAACAAGCTGCGGGACATCAACCGGCGCGACCTGTTTGTGATGTGCGTCTTTTTGCTGTTTGTCTTTTGGGTGGGTCTTGCCCCATCGGGCTACTTTAACCTGATGGACACCAGCGTAACGACGCTGTTAACTGATATGAATGTGCCCGAACTGGCACAGCGCGTGGCGTCTTTTGCGTTGTTGGGACAGTAAAACGCCGTGCCAGGCAAGAGGCAGAACTGATCTGGCTCACCAACGCCGCAAAACCCCTTGCCTGGCACTACCTGGACATCTGTCCGTCTCGTCGAGTATACTGCGGCCATGACAACATTGATTTTGCCCCAGGTAAACGGAAAGGACAGTTACACAGAGATAAATATTCAGGCATCGGTCATTTCGGCGGAGACAGCCTGCCGCAAGGCTTCCTTTTACCTGGCAATGAACGTCGGCCATTTACTGCGGGCTACAAATCCAAGACTTTTGCTCGATGACGATCTCCTTAAATGGCAACTAGATGTCATTTTAACTTCGCCGCAAGGGGGAACACCGCAACAAATTGGGCACATGTTCCTGGCTGCCTCTGACGGCTCTGTCTTGTTTGCTGATGAACTGATGCATACGTTAACCGCTCTGGACAATGCCCCTTCTGCCGGTTGACCATTTTCCACAAGAAAGTGAGGCTGGTTGTCTGGCCGCCTGCTCACAAATGATATTGCGGTTTTGGGGGATCAAGAAAAGCCAACGTTCACTTCATCGTCTATTCCAACCAACGCCATTCGGTGTGCCATTTTCACGCTTGTCTCGATTGCAGCAGTTTGATGTGGCCGTCTCTATTCGTTCATTTGGTGAGCAAAACAGCCTCATTGAAGCTATTGATCACCAAACACCGCCCATCGTCTTTTTAAGAACACAATTCCTTCCCTATTGGCAGGCAGATACCCAACATGCGATTGTGGTGGTGGGGTATGACGACGCCAACTTTTTGGTCAATGACCCGGCATCCAACCAGTCCCCTCTGACTGTGCCTGTAACCTCATTATTATTGGCCTGGGATGGCATGGATTATGCCTACGCGCTCATTACACGCTGATGTGAGGAAATCAAGATGGTGGAATCGGTTTGTTTTGTGCATGTAAGTGACACCCATTTTGGGCCGACGGCCGTCTACGGCCGTGACCAACACCTCTCCTACCCCTGCGCCGTCAAACTGGTGGAGGTCATCAATTCACTGCCGGTGCGCCCGGACTTTGTGGTGCATACGGGGGATGTGGCTACCAACCCGGACGAAGCGGCCTATGCCCTGGCGCAAGACGTGTTTGGCAAACTGAACGTGCCGTGTTATTTTGTGACCGGCAACCA
The DNA here is from genome assembly GCA_019637635.1 of Anaerolineae bacterium. Taxonomy (GTDB): domain Bacteria; phylum Chloroflexota; class Anaerolineae; order Promineifilales; family Promineifilaceae; genus CAADGU01. The sequence goes on along the minus strand of JAHBVI010000072.1, from coordinate 13,839 downwards.
TGATCTGGCGCGGTTGATCCGGCACTATCTGCCGATGGGGCCGCTGACGTGGCTGGTGGATGATCCAGACGTGCTGTGTTATCGCTTTGAGGTCAAGGGGTATCGTTTTTTGGTGCTGGACGGCCGTGCCCCCGACCACCTCGATCCCCATGGCCTGCTCTCCGAGGAGCAACTTGAGATTGTGCGGCAAGAAGCCACACCGGACGGCCTGCCATTGACCGTATTTTTCCATTTCCCCGTCTGGCCGCTGAACTCCCCCTGGATGGACGCAAACATGCTCATTTTGAACGGCGAAAAGCTGCATGAAGCACTGCTGCCCGCCCGCCACCGGCTACGGGGCGTCTTTCATGGGCACGTCCACCAATCCATGCAAACCACACGCGACGGTATTGGGTACACGGCCGTGCCCTCCACCTACTCCCAATTTTCCGCCTGGCCCACCGACCTGACCGCCGGGCACGATCCCGATTACCCGCCTGCCTTCAACATCGTCCAGTTATTGCCGGAACAGACAATTGTAAGGCAGCATGTGTTTGTACGGCCGTAGGGCCGATAATCGGTGAACGGTTATCGGTAATCAGCAGGGGTGGTATAATGCTGCGCGTGGACGAATTCAAAATAGAACGCGGATAAACGCAGATTGGCGCGGATTCCCAGGATAAAGAATCCGCGAGAATCTTGAAAATCCCCAAAAATCCGCGTTCTATTTTTCCTTCAAGACCTGAGGAACTCCCATGATGACAAAAGTTTACGGCGTGTGCCCCCATGATTGCCCCGATGCCTGCGGCTTTGTGACGGAAGTGGCCGATGGGCAGGCGGTTAAATTCTATGCCGACGCCAACCACCCGGTGACACAGGGGTGGTTGTGCGCCAAGGTACGGCCGTATTTGCACCACGTCTACCACCCCGACCGGCTGCAATATCCAATGAAGCGCGTCGGCCCAAAGGGGAGCGGGCAGTGGCAGCGCCTCAGTTGGGACGAAGCCATTGCCGAAATTGGCAACCGCTGGCGGGCCATTATTGCGGAATATGGGAGCGAAGCCATTTTGCCCTACAGCTACAGCGGCACCTTGGGCGCGGTGCAAATGGGCGTCAGCAGCGGCCGTTTTTGGAACCGGTTGGGCGCAAGTCAATTGGAACGCTCCATCTGCGGCGCGGCGGCCGAGATGGCCGTGGAAGTCACGTTAGGCAAACGGCGCAGCCCACGCTACGAAGAAGTAGGGCACAGTCAACTGGTCATCGTCTGGGGACACAACCCGGTCAGCACCGCCCCCCACTTCATGCCCCATCTGGCCGAGGCCCGCAAAAACGGCACACAACTGGTGGTCATTGACCCCCGCCGCACCCGCACCGCCAGACAGGCCGACTGGCACATTGCCCCCCAACCAGGCAGCGATGGCGCACTGGCGTTGGGGCTGGCGCACATCATCATCCGCGAAGGGTGGCAGGATGAGGCGTGGCTGACCGCGCACACTGTCGGCTGGCCGGAACTGCGGGCACGGCTGGCGGAATATCCACCGGAACGGGTGGCGGAAATTACGGGATTGGAGATTGGAGAGATTGAGAGATTGGGGAGATTGTATGGCACAACCCGTCCGGGCGTGATCAAGATTGCCGATGGCTTGCAGCGCAATCCCAACGGCGGGCAGACGGTGCGGGCGATTTGTGCGTTGCCGGCGATCACGGGGCAGTACGGCCGTCGTGGAGGCGGCCTGATGTACTCTACCAGCGGTTATTTGCAGTGGGACGGAGAAACGGTGAACAAGTGGGGTGAATGTCCGCCGCCGGGCCGGTGGGTGAATATGAACCGGCTGGGCGCAGCTTTAACCGGCGAAGTAAGCGATCCACCCATCCAATCGCTGTTCGTTTTTGGGGCCAATCCGGCCACTTCCTCCCCCAATGCCGGGCTGATTGTGGCAGGGTTGCAGCGGGAGGATTTGTTTACGGTGGTGCATGAGTTGTTTATGACGGACACGGCCGTACACGCCGACATCGTTCTCCCTGCCACTTCCCAACTGGAACAGGCCGACCTGCACAAAGGGTACGGCACCTGGATGCTGGCCTACAACGCCCCCGCCATCCCGCCGCTGGCCGAGTGCAAAAGCAACTGGGATGTCATGCAATTGCTGGCGGCGGAAATGGGCTTCACCGAACCCTGGCTGCACCAACCGGTGGATGCGGTGATAGAGGAGTTGTTGGCGGCAACGGCCGTACACAACCCCGCGCTCCACGGCATCACCCTCCCCCAACTAAAAGCCGCCCACTCGATTGAACTGCAACATGAGGAAGGTGTGCCGTTTGGGGACGGCCGTTTCCCCACCCCCAGCGGCAAAGTCGAACTTTTCTCTCAAACCCTGGCCGATATGGGCATAGACCCCCTACCCGGCTGGGCCGACAAACAAGACGATGGCGGATGGAATTATGAATTAGGAATTAGGAATTATGAACCGCTTACAGATAACGGATTACCGATTACGGATAACGACTCCCTGCTGCTGATAACCGGCGCGGCCCACCACTTCACCAGCAGCACCTTTGCCGGGCAGCCGGATTTGCGGGCGCGGGAGGGAGAGCCGTTCGTGGAGATTCATCCGGCGGACGCGGCCGTGCGGGGGATTGCGCATGGGGACTGGGTGGTGGTGGGCAACGGCCGTGGCGCCTGCACCCTCAAAGCCATCCTCACCGACGGTATCCGCCCCGGCGTGGTCGCTTCCCCCAAAGGGCGGTGGGGGGTGCTGGAAGGCGGGCACGTCAACTACACCACCCCCGATACTCTGGGTGACATGGCCGGGCAGTCCACCTACCATAGTAACCGGGTGTGGATTTGGCGCAAATGAACGTCATCCCATTAAAACAAGAATTTGCTTTATGTTTGATTAATGAAGGGTATGAAGTCTCCCTTGAAATAGGCAAGTTGTATCGGGTGATTGCGGATGATACGGCCGTGCAACATGGCTATTTGCGTCTCGTGGACGAAAGCGGCGAAGATTATGCTTATGCCGCCCATCGTTTTTATGTCCTCCACTTACCAGAAGAAGTTGAGGAAACCCTGTTGTTAGCACACTAATTTGATAGCGCAAATACCTTTCCCAGTGCACTTTAGCGTACTTCCTGTCTCAGCCACTTCCTGTCTCAGTCTGGGAATTTCATTTCCAGGTGATTTGCACCGACAAAACAAAACGGCCGTCGCGCAGGTGACGGCCGTTTCCCATTCACCAACTACCCATAACCGATAACGGATTCACCTGCACCCTCGGTGATACGCGCCGGCAGGGTGTAGGTGAGGAAGCACTGTTTCTCGCCGCCACATTCCTTTCCACTATAATCTGTCCATGTCTGGCGATTTACTGCAAACAAAATTGTATGCGCCGCGCATACGGCCGTCTCTCGTCCCCCGCCCCCGCCTTATCACCAAACTCAACCGGGGGCTGCACCGCCAACTGACCCTCATCTCGGCTCCGGCCGGTTTTGGCAAAACAACCCTGGTCACGGAATGGATTGCCGCATGTGAACGGCCGTTTGCCTGGCTCTCCTTAGACGAAAGAGATAACGATCTCACCCGCTTTCTTGCCTACTTCATCGCTGCGTTGCAAACACTCTCGCCCGAAATCGGGAAAAGAACGTCTGGAATACTTGAATCCCCACAACTGCCGTCACTCGAATCCATCCTGACAATTCTGCTCAATGACATGGCGGCTATCCCGGAAGGATTTGTCTTCGTTCTGGACGACTACCACGCCCTGGATGCCCAGTCAATTGATCTAGCCCTCACCTTTTTGCTGGAACACCAACCGCCGCAGATGCACCTGGTCATCGCCACCCGCGAAGACCCATCCCTGCCGCTGGCCCGCTTGCGCGCTCGAGGTCAACTGACCGAAGTCCGCGCCGCCGATCTGCGTTTCACCCCCGCCGAAGCCGCCGAATTTCTCAATCGCGTCATGGAGCTAAACCTCTCTGAGGGAACTATCGCCGCCCTGGAAAGCCGCACCGAAGGTTGGATCGCCGGTCTCCAGTTAGCCGCCATCTCCATGCAGGGGCATCAAGACGCTGCCAGCTTTGTCCAGTCATTCACTGGCAGTAACCGTTTCGTGCTCGACTATCTGGTGGAAGATGTTTTGGGACAGCAGTCAGAAACGATTCATGCTTTCCTGTTATGCACCTCGATCCTCGATCGCATGTGCGGCTCGCTTTGTGAGGCCATCCTGCTTGACCCTTCCGCTTCCGGGCAGGAGATCCTGGAACAGCTTGAACTCGCAAACCTGTTCATTGTTCCCCTGGATAACGAACGACGCTGGTATCGCTATCACCATCTCTTTGGGGATCTGCTGCGCCAACAGTTGGGGCAAAGCCTCCCCCCCGCAGAGATTGTCGGGCTGCAAATCCGGGCCAGCCAGTGGTATGAAAACAATAACCTGGCATTTGAAGCCTTCCATCACGCGGCTGCTGCCAATGACATGGAACGCGCCGAGCGGCTGATCAAAGGCGGCATGATTCCCCTGCACTCACATGCCGCCGTGACTACCGTACTCGACTGGCTGGAATTTCTGCCACGGGCTGTATTGGATGCCAATCCCTGGTTGTGGGTGAGAGCGGCCATGTTGGCGCTGAATGCCGGACAGACAATCGGCGTGGAAGAGAAGCTGCAAGCAGCAGAAAAAGCCTTGCACAATGCCGATGGCGATCACGAAACCCGCGACCTGATTGGGCAAATTGCTGCCTCGAGAGCTACATTGGCGCTCGCTCAATACCAGCCGGAAGCCATGATCATCCAGTCGCACCGCGCCCTGGAGTACCTTCACCCTGATAATCTGCCTTTCCGCAGTAGAGCGCTCCGCACGTTGGGATTTGCCCACCAGATCGAGGGGGACCGTGCCGCCGCCCGCCAGTTCTATACCGAAGCCCTGGCTATTAGACAAACGTCCGGGAATATCCACCTCACTGTCTCGGCACTAACCGGTTTAGGCAACGTACAGGAATCTGAAAACCAGCTTCATCAGGCGGCTGAGACCTACCGACATGCCCTGCAACTGCTCAGTGATCAACAACCTCCAAATGCTGATCAAGAGTATATTGGCCTGGCTCGCATATTTTATGAATGGAACGACCTGGATACGGCCGTGCAGTACGGTCAACAAAGTCTGCAACTGGCACAGCAGTACGATCACACGGTTGATAGACACGTGATCTGTGAACTGTTTCTTGCCCGCTTGAAACTTGCCCGGGAAGACATCGCAGGTGCGGCCGATTTGATAGAGAAGGCCGATCTAACCGCCCGCCAGCAAAACTTTGTCAAAAGAATGCCGGACATTGCGGCCATCCAGGTGCTTATCCTCCTTCGCCAGGGTCATCTGGCAGCCGCCGCCCAACTGGCCTGGCAATACGAACTCCCGCTCATTCAGGCGCGTGTACTCATCGCCCAGGATGACCCATCCGCGGCGTTGTCCATACTGGAGCCTTATCGCCAGCAAATGGAAGCCCGGGGTTGGGCGGATGAGCGGCTGAAAGCCATGGTTCTCCAATCACTCGCACTCTACGCACATGATGAGAAGAACCAGGCTGTGGATTTATTGGGCGAAGCACTGACACTTGCAGAACCGGAAGGCTTCGTCCGCCTCTTCCTGGATGAAGGGTCTCGCATGGCCGAACTTCTGTACGCCGCGGCTGAGCAGGAGATCAGGCCAAACTATGTCAAAAAGCTATTGGCGGCCTTCGAGGCAGAAAAGAAGGATGAACGGCAATTCACGGCCGTTTCCAGCCATCCGTCCCTGGTTGAGCCGCTCAACCATCCGTCCCTGGTTGAGCCGCTCAGCCAGCGCGAGTTGGAAGTGTTGCGACTGATTGCCCAGGGACACTCCAACGCCGAGATCAGCCAACGGCTATACCTGGCTCTCAGCACAGTCAAGGGTCATAACCTGCGGATTTTTGACAAGCTCCAGGCCCAAAACCGCACTGAGGCCGTCGCCCGCGCCCGCGAGTTGGGTTTGCTCTAACCCCAAAAACGATACTCCAGACAATACTAAAGTTGCTACCAGGCAATACCTCCTTGCCGGTATATTGACGTTGCATGAAGGCGGAAATAACAAACATGGAAACGTCACCTGTTATCTACGAAATCCGGCTTGCCGGCCACCTGTCCCCGCAATGGATGGACTGGTTTGAGGGTCTGGCCGTCTCGCTTGAAGAAGACGGAAGTACCCTTCTAACCGGCCCGGTGGCTGATCAAGCGGCCCTGCATGGTTTGCTCAAAAAAGTACGTGATTTAGGAATGCCATTGATCTCGGCCGTTCAAGTTAAATTGTAGCCGTTCAGACCTGACAGGTTTTTTACCAGTTCAACTTGAAACCTCGCAGGCTAAAAACCTGTCAGGTCTCGTGCATTCAAAAAAGAGAAAAAATGAACACGAGCAACAAACTGATGATGAATAACCTACAACCTTCTTTCCGATCAATTCTGTATCGGACGATTATTTCCCATACTGTCACTTATTTCGCTATTGGCGTTGTCGCTACTGTTCTCCTTGGATATGCAACGCGAATGATCCGGCCAGATGTAGCCCCGCTAATCCGAAAAATGACGGATCCGATACTGATAGCCAGCCCTCTATTTCAGCCAGTTAGGGCGGCATTATTGGCAATTGTCTTTTACCTGTTAAGAGATGTCTTATTCAGCAATCGAAAAGGCTGGCTGATCATGTGGTGTATGCTCGTCGTTATAGGGATTCTTACGCCATTTTCAGCTAGTTGGGGAGGCATTGAGGGCATGATTTTTTTCAATTTACCCTTATGGGATCATCTAGTCGGTTGGCCGGAGGTGTTTTCACAGACATTGTTATTATCAGTCATTCTCACGCAGTGGGTAAATCAGCCAAAGAGCAAACGTCTCCATGGCATCATGCTGGTGGGTTTCATTTTGGCCATGTTGTTGCCAATACTTGCATTATCGGCGGCCTGATGGTCGGATTCTGCATCAGTTACCTCTTGCTGCGTTACTTCATATTGATTCAAAAAAGGAGAAAAAATGAACACAAGCACAACCCCTACGAAAAAGATTGACACGAGAGTCCTGCTTTCCACCCTGTGGATTGTGGTCATGATCAACATGCTGAAAGCGGACATCCTTTCGCTGAACATCCCCGGCGCGGCAGAAGAATTGGCAAGAACTGCTACCAGCACTGGCGCTTCGATTCCTCAATTGATGTTGGGCGGCGCGATCATCATGGAGATGGCCATTGCCATGATCATCCTGTCCCGCGTCTTGAAGTATGGCATCAATCGCTGGGCCAATATCATCGTCAGCCTCATCACGATTGCCTTTATTATAGGCGGCGGGGCGTCCTATCCTCACTACATTTTCATTGCGGCCGTTGAAATGATCTGTCTTTTACTGATCATCTGGTTTGCCTGGAAATGGCGCAATGTAGAAGCCTGATCCATTCAAAATAAAAGGAGACAAACATGAAAACCTTACAGAAATCTGGCGGTATCGCGGCGCTGTACACGGCCGTTGCTTACCTGATTGGCATGATTATCTTTCTCGCCGTTCTGGACTATCCCAGCATCACCGACCCGGCGCAAAAGGTGGCCCTGCTCGTCGAAATGCAGTTGATCACCTTTTCGACCAACCTGCTCATGTACGTGTTCTTTGGCTTTGCGCTGATCATCCTGTCGCTGGCGTTGTACGACAGGTTGAAATCCGGCGCACCGGCAATGATGCAAGTGGCCACGGTGGTTGGCATTATCTGGGCTGGCTCGCTGGTCGCCAGCGGCATGGTTGCCAATGCCGGGATCGCCCCTGTCGTTGCCCTCTATGCCCATGACCCGGCTCAGGCTGCGTTGACCTGGCAGGTAATTGAAACCGTAGCCGGCGGGCTTGGCAACTTCAATGGCGAAATCCTGGGTGGCCTTTGGACGCTGCTGGTCAGTCTGGCGGCGCTGCGGGCTGGCGGGCTTCCGAGGGGTCTGAACATTCTCGGCCTGTTGGTTGGCGCGGTGGGCATCATCACAATTATCCCGGCGCTGACCGATTTCACCGGCGTCTTTGGCCTGGGTCAGATCATCTGGTTCGTGTGGCTGGGGATTGTGCTGCTTCGCAGCAATCAGATAGGGCAGCATAAAATCGGATACGTTCACGAAACAACGTTCATCAAAACAGGAGATGCGACATGAACACCTAAAGAAAGACGGCCGTAATCGTTGGTATTCTGTTCATCATGGGCACAGTTTCCGGCATCCTGGCTGGCGCTCTTACTGCCCCGATCAGAGCAGGAGCGACATATCCACTCAATGTGGATGCCAGTGAAACGCAATGGATTATGGGCTGTCTCCTCATCTTGCTGATGGGATTATCTCTGGCTATGGTTCCCGTGTTGTTGTATCCAATCCTAAGAAAGCACAATGAAGTTTTGGCGCTCGGCGGGGTCTTGTTCAGGGGCGTATTTGAAGCGATATGTGAAATACTCCTGGTCATCAGTATGCTTCTGTTGTTGACCGTTAGCGAGATATATGGAGAGACCAGCGCAGCAGATGTTCAAACAGTGGGATCCCTACTCATCGCTTCAGGGGAGTGGATCCAAATTATCGCCGGCATCGTTTTCAGCATTGGTACGGTGCTGATCTTCGCCCTGTTTTATCAAACCAGGCTCATTCCACGATGGTTGTCAGTCTGGGGCATGATTGGCGCGGTATTGTACTTCGTCGCCAAAATTGCCAGTATGTTTGCGCCGCTGCACACCGCGCCATTGATCGAATCTGGCATAGGGCGTTTCATGATCCCCACCGCCATTCAGGAAATGGTCTTTGCAGTCTGGATGATTGGGAAGGGCTTCAATCCATCGGCGATCTCTGATCTGTCTGCCAGGCAGCCCGAATGGGAGGCTTGAGATGAAAGACATCGTTAACATCTGGTGACGTTGAGTCGAGCAGGTAGCAAACCTACGCAGACCAGCCACCTGCACATCATCAAACAAAAACGGCCGTCGCATGGCGACGGCCGTTTCCCATTCACCGTTTACCGATAACCGCTTACGGACTCACCTGCACCACCAACACCTCCACATCCGTCGTCGGGTTGCCACCGGTGATCACCGGAATGGATGTATCGTTGATGAACAGCAAATTGCCCGCCCCATCCGTGATACGCGCCGACAGGGTATAGGTGTGGTTGTCCACAATGGCCGCCGGATCATAGGGAATGGCAAAGGGCAGCGGCACCTGCGCCCCGTTGGTAGGCGCATTGTATTCTCCCATAATCACAGCCGGCGCATCGGCCAACGACGTGTCTTGAAGCTGAATCAACAGATTGGCATCATCCGGCAGAGCAATGCGCACCAGGTAAGAGACCGTACCGGTCACTTCGGCCATCGTCACCGGGGCGGGGCCGCCATTGCTAAAGACCATATTCCCGGCATCCGCAAACAGGTTCATCACCAGATTGTCACCATCCATGACAAAGGTGCGCACATTGCTCAAGAAGGCGTTGAACTGCGCATCCAGCGAACCTTCGGGGCACATCGCCATGGTGGAAATGCCGGGCTGGATAATCAGCGACGCGCCGTCCAATGTGTAGCTACCGGCGATACGATTGCAGTCCGCCTGGCCGTTATACGTGCCATCTTCGTTGAAGACGATGTTGTAGTTGGCCGGGTTGTCTACGGTGACGTCATTTTCCCCGGCCGTGTCCTGAAATTCCACCCACTGCCAGAGAATGCCGGTGATGGGGGCTGTCTCGGCAGGCATATCGGCCGGGGCCGGGCCGCCATTGCTAAAGACCATATTGCCCGCGTCGGCAAACAGGTTCATTACCAGATTGTCGCCGTCCATGACAAAGGTGCGCACATTGCTCAAGAAGGCGTTGAACTGCGAATCCAGCGAACCTTCGGGGCACATCGCCATCGTGGAAATGCCGGGCTGGATAATCAGCGACGCGCCGTCCAATGTGTAGCTACCGGCGATACGATTGCAGTCCGCCTGGCCGTTGTAGGTGCCATCTTCGTTGAAGACGATGTTGTAGTTAGCCGGGTTCTCTACGGTGATGTCGTTTTCTCCGGCCGTATCCTGGAACTCTTGCCACTGCCAGAGGATGCCGGTGATAGTTGGCGGCGCTTCTTCGACGACGGGCACGGCCGTAGCCTCTACAACAGGTACGGCCGTTGGCTCTGAGCCTGCTGTCCCACTACACGCCGCCAGTGCCATCGCCAGCAACAACATGACAAACACAAGGGTAAATTTCTTCATTCTTCGTTTCCTTTTTGATCGGTCCTTGAAAGGACGGTTTAATAAAGATGTACGGGCTAGTCTATCGCCAACGGCCGTTTTGCCCACAAAGGAAACACAAACGCATAAAATGTTTAGCATTGGCTGAGAAAGCGATGTCTACTGAAATTGTGCCTGCGCCAAACCAGTGTGGTATCATTGTGACGCCTGGAACAAACAAGCCTGTTCAGACCTGACAGGTTTTTGGAAACCTGTCAGGTCTTGGGTACGAACAAAGAAACAAGGTTGGAAGAGATGCGATTTACCTCGAAATCCAATTTGCTCATTGCGCCCCGTTCTCATCGTCATGGCCGCCGGGTCGTTGGGCATGGTCATTGACCTGTTCACCCCGGACGGCAAAAAAGGGTGGGCTGTCTGGCTGGCGGCCATTGGCCTGCTGCTGGCGCTGGTGCAAAACGTGGCCTTGTGGAACGGCAACTACGCCACCTTCATCCCCCAAAATGGCGTCCCCATGGTCGTCATGGACAACTTTGCCATTTTCCTGAACGTCATCTTTTTGCTCAGTGGGCTTCTAGTCATTCCCCTTTCCCGCAGTTATTTGCAGCGCACCGGGCTGGAAAACCCGGAGTATTACATGCTGCTGCTCTTCTCCATCAGCGGTATGATGCTGATGGGCATGGCCAATGACCTCATCCTCGTTTTCCTGGCGCTGGAAGTGCTGTCCATCCCGCTTTACATCATGTGCGGCATGTTGTGGCCGCGCCAGGAATCGGAAGAGTCGGCGATGAAGTATTTCTTGCTGGGGGCGTTCTCCTCGGCCATTTTTGTGTTTGGTATTGCTCTGGTTTATGGGGCGACGATGACGACAGCCATCCCGCTCATTTTTGACCATGTGGCTGCCAACGGGCTGAACGCCCTGATTGTGACCGGGCTGGCCTTTTTGATTGTGGGCGCGGGTTTCAAAGTGGCGGCCGTACCCTTCCATATGTGGACGCCGGACGTGTATGAGGGCGCGCCGACGCCGGTGACGGCTTTCATGTCCGTGGGGGCCAAGGTGGCCGGGTTTGCGGCGCTGCTGCGGGTGCTGGTACTGGCATTGCCCCAGGCGAGTGGGGAATGGGTCACGGCCGTCGCCGTCCTCTCCACCCTCACCCTCATCATCGGCAACGTGGTCGCCATCCGCCAGGGCAACATCAAACGCATGTTAGCCTACTCCTCCATCGCCCACGCCGGTTACATTCTCATCGCCGTCGCCGCCGCTGCCGATAACCCCGCGGGTGTCAGTTCCGCCCTCTTTTACATGTTCGCCTACCTTTTCACCAACCTGGGCGCCTTTGGCATCGTCATCGCTCTGGAACACAGCTACAACGAAGGCAACCTGCTGGACGATTTCAAAGGCTTAGCCAAACGCCACCCCTGGCTGTCCCTGGCCATGGCCTACTTCATGCTCTCCCTCACCGGCATCCCACCGACAGGCGGCTTTTCTGCCAAATTTTACGTCTTTGGCGCGGCCATCGAAGCCGAACTGTACTGGCTGGTGCTGATTGGCGTCATCACCAGCGTCATCTCCGGCTACTACTACCTGCGCGTGGTCTACTTGATGTATATGTTTGACGGCGAAGGTGAATTGATCACTGGCCGTGCCCTGCAATTTGCCGTTTTTGTTATGGCCATCTCCACCCTGGTCTTAGGGCTGTTCCCCGAAGGGTTGTTTAATTTAACGGCCGAAGCTACTCTGAACGCCGCCCGTTTGCTGGCGGGAGGGTAGGCGCGTGATCCGTAAACCGTAATTCGTAATCCGTGATCGGACAACGGATCACGGATTACGAATAACGGGCAGTATTCCACACGCTATGGCTCCATCCCTATCCGCTCTTCCCCTCAAGTGGCCCATCCCCACCGAAGAAGCCGCCCACGCCATTGCCGCCCTGCCAGACGCCGCCCAACGTAATCTACAAATCACCCAAACCTACCACGAATTAACCATCGCCCTCACCCACCTGTTGGGCAGCGAGAACGTGACCTGGTGCGCCTTTGGCACCTGGGCTTCCCGCACTGCCGGGCAGTTTATTCGCGGCGACGAAGTAGACCGCATGGTGCGCCAATATGTACAGCGCACGGACTTTATTGAAGACAAATTGTCCAGTTTGCAGCACATCCTGGCCTGGTTTGAGCCACATCCCGCGCTCAAGGAAACGCTCGTCCTCCAGGCAGTTAACAGTGTGCCGGCGGAGATCGCCCGCCAGGTGGGCAGCGGCAACCTGATCGTCTTTGCCGAATTAGGGCCATTGTTTGCCCGCTTTCTGGCCGATTTCGCCGACAGCCCGGCTTATGACCAGGCGCGGCTGGATGCGTTCCTATCCCGTTTGCAGCCGGGGCCATTGGCCGAGGGTGGGCAGGATTTACTCAAACAGGCGTTTACGCATTATTACCAGGCGATATTTGCCACAGAGCCGCAGACGAAGGCGGAACTGATTTTGTGCGCCAATTTGCTGGTGGGCTACCACGAGCAGCAGCGGCTCCAGCCGCAAATTGTGGGCGGAATGCAAGCGCCACTGGAAAATGAGTTTGAAAAAGCGTTTATGCAGCGAGCCAACGAGATTATTCGCCGTACTGCGCCGCCCGGCGTCTCCCGGCTGATTCAACTGCTGTGGCAGCGGCGGTTGCAGGGGATTTCACACCGCATTGCCAATGACTGGCGCGGGATTTCGACGCGCTGGGTGATGACGCTGGTGCTGCCCACGGAAACGCTGCGCCTGGGTATGGATATTCCGCCTCTGCCCGACGGCCGTCACTTTCCCCCACATCTCACCACCCCCCAACTGGCGGCGTTAACGGCCGTACTCGCCCTCTTAGACCGCACCCCAGACACCTCTCACGGCAGCGCCGCCCGTGATTGGGCCAGCCTGGAAGACCGCATGAACTTCGTCGCCGACCTGTTCCGCTCCCGCCAGCAGGAAGCCAGCCTCTACCAACAACCATTCAGTGATGCGCAGGTGGAGGAGATCCGGCACGGCCGTATCCCCCCTGCTCCGCTCTAACCCGTCACGGCCGTCGGCACTCCATCCGGGTCCATCATCGGTGGCGGATGAATGTCGAAGGCATCGGCCAGGCGCACAAACAGGTTAAAGAGGGCGCCATCGTACACTGCTTCCGCAATCTGGGCATCGCTCCAGCCCACGTCACGCAAACCCTGCACCTGTTCGTCGGTGATTTTGTAGGCGTGGCGCGTCAGGGTTTCCACAAATTCCAACAGGAGACGCTCCGCCGGGGTAATTGTCGCTAAATCGAGATTACCGGCGCGTAGGGCAACGGCCGTGTCCACATACTGTTCGCCTTGCAACTGCAAGAACCAGGCATGGGAACTCAGTCAGTAGTGGCAGCGGTTCAACGCCGCCACATACGAAGCGATCATCTCGTGCTGGGCGCGGGTCAGCGCCCCATCCGTAAAATGCAGCCGCGACGCATCCATGATCGCCCGCAAAAAGTCCGGGCGCAGGCTCATGGAGCGCAAAATATCGGCCACATACCCCCGCTCCGAACGCGACCGGGCCAGTTCAAACACCTCGGCCACCTCCCCTTGCGCATCCGCATCTTCAATCCAGGCAATTCGGGCCATACCATTTAC
>JAHBVI010000071.1 GCA_019637635.1 Anaerolineae bacterium | reverse complement strand
CTATTCCTGAATTGTGAACGAACAGATAAATGAGTGGGGGATTTGGGTGTCTGTATTTGGGGGTATCACCTCCTTAAAAAAGAGGTAATTGGGTAATTGGGTAATCAGGTAATTAAGTAATTGCTCAATTACCCAATTACTCAATTACTCAGTTACTTCATCTTTTTCACCACTTTGCCCGCCACCCGCCCGGCGAACCAATCGAGCAGGATGTAGAGGGTGAACAGGGTGCCGGCGGCGATGAGGGCTTTGCGGATGAGGTCGGCCTGGGCTTCAGTGGCGAACACTTCTTCGGCCATATGCCGGGCGACGCCAAGGGCGAATTCGGTTTGGGAGGGGGGCGGAGTGGGGGCGGGCGCCGTATCGGCACCGGCCTGCCCATTCCCGTTTGCCCGCGCCGCAATTTGCGCTTCCAGCCCTTCCAGGCTTTGGCGAATGATGGCTTTGGCGGAGGTGTCTAGCAGCCTTTGGCCAACGCTGGCTAAGCGGCCGCCTACCTGGGCGTCGCCTTCGTAGTGAAGGATGGTGTTGTTGCCATCGGATTCTAATCGGAGACGGCCGTTGCCCTTCACAAACCCCGGCGCGCCCTTGCCATCTACGGCAATGGCGTAGCTCTCCGGCGATTGAATGTCTGATAACACAACGTTGCCGTTAAAATTGCCCTGCACCGGGCCAACCTTGATTTTGAGAATGCCCTGGTATTCGTTTTCAGCTACCTGTTCCAATTTTTCGCAGCCGGGCATAACGCTGGCTAATATGTGGGGATCTAGAAGCATCGGCCAGATGACCTCTGTGGGGGCGGCAAAAGTATGTGTGCCGTTGATTTTCATCACTATCTCCTTGAGGATTGGGTAACGTTATAGTTGAGTTGTGAGGGTTGCCTGAATTTCAGACGGGTTTATTGTATCTGTTTTACCTAAAGTGGGGAAGGGTGTCAAAAAATGTACTAAACACGGAGTGGAGGCTGTAGCCGTTTCGTTCCGGCTAAAGCCTCCACTCCATATAAGTAATCAGTCAGCCAGCAGGCACATGGCTTCGCAACCTTCGCAGTCGTGGTAGGCAGCAAGGGCGGCGCGGATGAAACCGTCGGCCATTTCACGCATCCGGTGGTCGGTAATGCCCTGGGCAATGCGGTTGATGACGCGCTTAGGCATCAGGTTCATACCGCGCGGTTGTTCCAATTCTGCTTGCAGGCGCAAATTGGCTTCTATGCGCGTTTGCCCACCCAGGTCATACAACTGCGCCTGGATGGCAAACAGACCTTGCCCCACCGTTTCGCGCATGGTGGCTTCGGTTTTGATGGGCACGGCCGTTTCCAACTTAACGGGGTAGACGGAAATCGTATGGGCGTGACGGTCTATATTCCCTTCCAGGTCGGTGAAGATGCGGATGGTGTATGACCCCAGTTCCACCGTTTCATACATCACCCGAATCTGGTTGGGGGCATAGGTATGCACCAGAGAAATGTGGGGCATAAACTGAGCAACTTGAATCAACTCGCTAAAAAAAGTGAGGGTTTCTTGAACTTCCGCAGGGAAAATGAATGTACGTTGTATCGAGCCGGAAATTTGCATCATGGAGGCGGTTCAGGGGAGTGAGTGGGGTGGGATTTGTCGCTTTCTTCAATTAAGCTGTCAATTCTGGATGACAATTCTTCTATTTGACTGGTAAGTTGTTCCACTTCATCACGCGAAGGCACGCCGCGGGCGCTAAACAAACGACCGAGCTGGCCCGGCGACGCCGCTTCGGCCGCATCCGACCCCATCGAAAGGAGTTTGTCGCGCAGGCGGGTGGCGTCTTCCCGCGCCAGTTCACCGCGATTAACCAGGGTTTGCAGCCGTTTCTCAATTTCTTCATCCACGTGGTGCAGCATCCCCAGCGGCGCGGTCAGCGTGCGACGCAAGGCGTTGACGGTATCGCCGCCTGACTGCACCAGCCCGGCGAGGACGGATTGCGGCAGGAAGCCGCTGCTGCGTTTTTCTTGTTCAAAGATGATTTGGGAGAGGGTGACGGCCGTCAGGTCTTCATCGGTGGTGTGGTCCACCACCTGCACTTCTTCTCCCTGGCGGATCAGGTCGGCGATGCCATCCAGCGTGATATATTTCTTCTCTTCCGTATCGTACAATTTGCGATTGGGGTAACGTTTGATGACCCGCATGGCCGTTCCTTGAGCCGGTAGTTGGTGGCCTGGGGCTAGTACCAGCCCCAGGCCACCAACACTATTTTATGATTCAGTGCGTCATAGGAATTATAAGCGGGATTGTGGGGGATGCAAAAGGGAGATCAGGGTGAGGGACAGATCTCCTAATCCTTCGACAGGCTCAGGATAGATCTCCCATTTCCTCAACTTCTGAATTCTCTGTGGCGGCGGGCAACGGCCGTTGCTCCTCCAATTCTTGCAGCGCCTCTATCTTGTCCAAAAGGGCCGATACCTGGCTGTTTAGGGCATCAATGTCCGTTTTGGTAGGCACGTTCAGGCGCACCAGCAGGGAATTCACCGGATTTGGCAACCGGCGGCGTGTTTGTGAGGACGCTGCTTCTGGCTCTGTTTCGTCAGATTCCATTAACCGGCTCATGCGCGCTTTCACCGCGCCGCCGACAACGACAGCGGCGCCAATACCCGCCATTACCAACCGGCGTGACGTTTCTGCGGGGGTTACGGCCGTGATCTCTACAATTTCTTCTTCAACAACAATAACATCTTCGCTCATTTATCTACCCTCTAAAATGATGGGCGATTTGGAAAATCGCCCTACATAATCACCCTGTTAAGTATACCCGCGCCGCATAAAAAAAGAAGCAGGCTTATGGCCTGCTTCTTAACTGCTCACTGTTTACTGCTTTCCGCTTACTGAACGGCGGGTTTACTCATCTCTTCCACTTTCTTGTTCAGCTTGGTCACTTTGGTACTCAGGCTGTTGATGTCATTCTTGGAAGGAATGTTCATGGCGTGCAGCAGGGATTCCATGCGCTTGCTAAACTCTTTTTCCAGCCGCTTCTGGGTATTGCGGATGCTCTTCTCACGGGCTTGCCGTTGTTTGTTCACGTTTTCGCGGGTATCTTTTTCCAGTTTCTCGCCGCGCTCCAACATTTTGGTGGAGAAATCACCCACGTTGGTGCGGGCATTTTTCACGGTATCGGTGGTCACAGAGACGGTGTAAGAAGCCGTGCCTAAACCAAGCAGATAAACCTTACGCGCGTTTTCTAAAACGACGTTTCCTTTTTCTTCCATTTCGGTGAATTCAATTGTCTCAGTCATGATTTGCCTCCAAATTATTTCTCTGCCACAGGGCAGGTTACGGTTAAAATTTTTATGACGCAGTGCATCATAAGCAAAATATAACACACTGCGTCATAAATGTCAACCAGCTTTTCTGAGAGGAAAGTGAGCGGTGAAAGGGTTACAGTCAGCAGTGAGCGGTGAACAGTAAGCAGTGGGTTAACCGCTCACTGTTCACTGCTTACTGCTTACTGCTTACTGTCTTAAGGCCAGCGCAATCTGTAACTCATCCAACTGCTTTTTGGCAACCGTGGAAGGGGTGTCTGACATGAGGTCGGTGGCCTGGGCGGTTTTGGGGAAGGCCATCACTTCGCGGATATTGGGTTCGCCGCACATGAGGGCCACCAGCCGGTCAATGCCGGGGGCAATGCCCCCGTGCGGCGGCGCGCCATACTCAAATGCTTCCAGCATATGCCCAAATTGAGATTCGGCCTCTTCCCAGGAGAAGCCGATGAGTTCCATAATTTTGCGCTGCAACGGCCGTTCGTGAATCCGAATACTGCCACCCGCCACCTCAAACCCATTGCATACAAGGTCATACTGCTCGCTCAGCACCTGGCCGGGGTCCGTATCCAGCAGCGGAATTTGCTCCCGCTTCGGCGAGGTGAACATATGATGGCTGGGCGCATAATGCCCATCCTCCATCACCTCTTCAAATAACGGGAAATCCACCACCCAACAAAAGGCCAGTTCCTTTTTGTCCTTCAGCCCCAACCGTGTGCCCATTTCCTCGCGCAATGTGCCCAACACCGCATGGACAATACGCTTCTCATCGCTGGAAATGAGAATCAGGTCGCCATTGCCCGCCCCCATCCGCTCGGTAATGGCAATCAACTGCTCTACCGTGAAAAACTTGGCAATAGGGCCGCGAATCTCGCCCGTCTCCGGGTGAATGGCTAAATAGGCCAGCGCCTTGGCCCCGGCTGTTTTAGCTAACTCTTCCAGGTCGGTTAACTGCTTGCGGCTGTAATCGCCGCAGCCAGGAGCGCAAATCGCTTTTACCGGCTTGCCGACGGCCACATTTTCGGCAAAGACGCGGAAGGCGCTGTTGGCTACCAGGTCACTGATTTCGGTCAGTTCCAGGCCATAGCGCAGGTCGGGGCGGTCGGTGCCAAAGCGGTTCATCGCGTCGTGGTAGCTCAGGCGGGGGAATATGTCATACGCCAGCGGCACCAGGCTGGTGTGTTGCACCATGCCGATCATCAACGCTTCAATCAAGTCCAGCACATCGTCACGGGAGACGAAGCTCATCTCCATGTCCAGTTGGGTAAACTCTGGCTGGCGGTCGGCGCGCAAATCTTCATCGCGGAAGCAGCGGGCGATCTGGAAATAGCGTTCATACCCGGCCACCATGAGCAATTGTTTCAACTGCTGCGGGCTTTGTGGCAGGGCGTAAAATTTGCCCGGATGTACCCGGCTGGGCACCAGATAGTCCCGCGCTCCTTCCGGTGTACTTTTGAACAGGATGGGCGTTTCCACTTCCAGAAAACCGCGTTCATCCAGAAAGTCGCGGATGAATTTGATCGCTTTGTGGCGGATGGTGAGGTTGCGCTGCAAGCGTTCGCGGCGCAAATCGAGGTAACGGTATTTCAGGCGCAGGCTTTCGTCTACGTTTTCGTCGCGGTCAATCAAAAACGGCGGCGTCTTGGCCGGATTAAGGATAACTACTTCTTCGGCCAGCACTTCAATAGCGCCGGTGGGTAGATTGGTGTTTTCCTGGCCGGACGGCCGTGGCGACACCCTGCCCTTGATTTGCAGCACGTATTCGCCGCGCACCTGTTCCGCCAGTTTGAAGCCATCAGCGGTGCGGCCCGAATCAATAACCACCTGGCATTTGCCCAGCCGGTCACGCAGGTCAATAAAGATGACGCCGCCCATGTCGCGCCGCCGGTTGACCCACCCGGCCAGGGTGACGGTCTGCCCGGCATGTTCCAGACGTAGCTCCCCACAACTGTGTGTTTTTAGCATGTTGTTTCTCTTCCCTTTATTTTGCAGCCTGTAGCGCAAATTGTTAATTTGCGCTCTGAGGCAAATTCCGCGAATTTTATCATGTGGCAATGGGGGTTGCTAGTGGCAGGTGGTTGGCGGTAGGGCGATTGCATACTCAATTCCCGGCGATTGAAATCGCGGCTACAAACAGCAAAGCCCACCCTTCACCAGGTTCAGGGCAGGCACTTCGTGGGCTGGTATCCACCGGGTTTTAGTCGGCGAAGGCCGACTTTGCCTTTTGTTGGTACAGATTTATCTGCCTTTTCAGGGAGTATGCAATCGCCCTAGGTTGGCGGCGGTCAGCGAACGCCAAAGAGGCTGAGGGTGAAGCGGAGGAGGACGCGGAAGGCCCAGCGCAGGGGGCCGAGGTGGGGACGGACGGTGAGGCTTTCTTCCATGCGCAGCATGGCTTCCAGCCATTGCCCCTGTTTCAGGCGCATCAGGCTGTAGGTGCGGAGGACCTGGCTTTGTTTTTGGCGCTGGTTAAGTTGAGCAAAAAGGGCGGCGGCTTCGCTGTAACAGCGGGCGGCCTGGTCTTGTTGTTTGTTGAAAGCGTAAAGATCGGCCAGGTTGGCCAGGGTTTGCGCCTGTTTGTCGGTGTTGCCCAGTTGGGAGAATATCTCGCCGGCTTCGCTGAGGGCGGCAATGGCGGCCCGGTTGTTCCCTTTGACGCGCTGGATGACGCCGATGTTGTTGAGCATTTCAGCACGGCCGTCTTCGTTCCCCTCTTGGGCGTAGGCGGTGACGGCCGTTTCAAACACCACCAGCGCCTCATCCTTTTTGCCTTGTTGGAAGAGAGCCAAACCCTGGGTTTTGAGTTGGTCGGCGGTGGGGGTGGTCATAAGAGAGATTAGAGATTAGAGATTAGAGATTGGAGATTGCCCAATCTCTAATCTCCAATCTCCAGCCATTTTAGAAAGTTATTTCCAGCAAATCTTCGGCAATCTGGCGCAGGCGGCGCACATCCATCTGGCTGAGTTTGCGGGCGGTTTCCATATAGCTGGCGTTGACGGGGTTGGTGATGAAGGCGCGCAATTCTGGGGTCATGCGGTCAAATTGTTTGAGCAACTGTTGGCGGGTTTCGTGGCGAGCCAGCGGGCCATGGGTGTCTTCCATGAAGAGCGAAAGCGAACCATCCAGGTAGCGGGCCAGTTGTTCCAGGTGGAGGTAAGGCACGGCCGTGTCCCCCATTTCATACGCCTCAATCACGGCCTCGCTGACGCCGATGTGTTCGGCCGCTTCTTTGCGGGAGCGATGCGCCCGCAGCCGTAGTTGGTTGAGCAACACGCCAATAACCCGGTTGCGCAGGGTGATCATATCTTCGTAATCTACTGCCGGGTCTTGGGGCAAGGAGTCGCTGCCCCAAAAGTAGCCCATGGTGACTTTGAAAAAAATTGCCAGCGCCTCAAGTTGGGGCAAAGAGACCGGGTATTCACCGGCTTCGGCCTGTTCGTATTCTGCCAGGGAAATGCCCAGAATTTGGGCACATTCGGCCGGGGTGTGGTCGCTGTGTTCGCGCGCAGTTTGAATTAACTCGCCTAACTTTTTTGCTCGTTTGGGATCAAGATTAGCCATAACGTTACTTTTAACCGATCTGAATGTCGTTGCTTATAACAGGTCACACTTATTTTCCCACCTGCGGGCAGATATTAACATAAATGATGGCAATTCACAACCTTCTGTCAAAGGGGTAAATGGCATATAATACGGCCGTACCGTGCAGCCTGTTGATGCTTTTGAGAGTCATCTTATGGAACAAAGTTACGAGCGTTGGCCGTTTTTGCCCCCGACCATGCGCACCCCAGAGCAAAATGAACAATGGTGGGCGCATTGTTTTCTGCCGGTGTTGCCGGTGGAGAACTTTGCCCAGGCGGGGGGGAGTACGGCCGTGACCAGCCTGCCCGGAAATGGCAAAAGCGTGGCGCTGGACTATATGATGCGCCAGACACAGCAATGGACGCTCCATTTGCGCTATCCGACTGTGCATTGGCCGCATGGCGCTCGCCCCAAAGCACCGGCTAAAGAGCATCTCAGCCAGATTATGTCAATTTTGGCGTTGGAAATTGTGGCTTATTTGGAGGCTCACCCCGAAACTCTGGCTGTGAATGATCTGAATGATACGCAGCACGAGTTTCTGGCCTGGCTGGTAGAAAAATATCTGGGCCGTCGTGCCCTTGTGCGGCTGGCGCAGCGGCTGCAACAAACGCATCAGGCCCCGATAAAAATACCGCTGCAATTTACCGACATTTACCCCACCGATACCGGCGAAGGTGATGTTTGGGGGCAGATTGGCGAAGCCGCTGAACTGGCAAAATTGCTAGGTTTTACCCAAATCAACTTGCTTATTGATTTGAGCGAAATGGAGGCATCTCTATTTCGGGACGATCTGACCGATTTGTTTTCCCGTCTTGATTTTTGGGAACATGCTGATTGGTTGTTGCGGAGTGCTTTGCCGCAGTCTGATGTCATTGAAGGCCAGGTGTTGCCACGTGTAAGCGGCCGGTTATATCCCATGCGGCTGGACTATGCCGCTGCCGACATGCAGACGATTGTTTCGCGCCATGTGCAGGCCGCCACCGACGGCCGTGTCCATACCATTGAGTTATTGGCGGATACGGCCGTGTTGGTGCGCGCCCAACAAGAAATGACGACCCTGTATGGGGCGGAAACGTTGGCCGGTTGGCTGAATTGGGCGGAGACATTGTTGCATTTGCAGGCAGGGGGCGGGGGGATAGCACAGGATGAGGAGACGGCCGTTTATACCTATTACAAACGGCACGTTCACCTGCGCCTGGATGGGAAAAAGCAGGGTTTGTGGCGCGGCCCCCAATTTATTCCTCTGGAAAACCAGCCATTTGAGATGATGAAAATGTTGTTTGAGAAACGGGGCAATCCCGCGCCGGAGGCTCTTTACCAAATTGCCGGCAGCGTTGCCAATCTCAATACCATTGCCAATCGCCTGCGCCAAAAGATAGAACCCATTAAGGGCAAAACAAACATCTATCTACACAATCGCCGTGACCAGGGTTATTGGTTGGAAAATTTTATTCTTTGAGCCACCTCTATTTGTTTTCCCCATTTTGTCAGACAGTTGTTAGATTCACGTCCGTTTGTTGAAGGTGACGCGGTCTATAATTTCAGTGACCACTCATATTATCGGAGGGTATCTGCACAGAGGGTTGGGTGACGGCCGTTCCCAAAAACTTTTATTGGCAATACCTTTGAAATATCCTTGCGAGGTATATCACGTTGACTGCTCAAGCCACTGCACCCAAACAAACACCGCGTGAGCGTTTTATTACCCAGACGCTTAAATTAACCCATGATCCTTTTGCCTATGCTACGGCCGAATTAGAGCTAAAAACAAAACCAGAAGACCCGCCATTTTTTTCCTATTTTGTGCCACCGCCGACAGTTCCCCCCCATGACAATATCCTGGAACGTATTCGAGAGGCGAACCCGGTTTTTATTTTTGGCGCTGCCGGTAGTGGAAAAACAACGTTACGTTATGCGCTAGAGGCGGAGTGCCGGGTGGCGCCTGATCGCACGTTAGCGGTTACATACACAGTGGGCAAAACAGAAGCGCCGGGGAATGAGGCGACGGCCGTCTGGCGGTCATTAACACAAGCGTTGGCCACTGATTTATTTGTGCAGGTGATGGAGCAGTTTCATACCATGCCGCCGCTTGATGCCCACATGACAGAACGGCTGGCACGGTTTTGGTATGCGGCAATTCCACATTACGGCCGTAACCTGCGCCTGCACCTGGAACGCTTCCAACCCAATACCGTGACGGGCATCTCCCCTGTCTGGTGGACAACATGGAAACGGGCCGTCGTTCGCTACACGCCGCTCACGGCAGAACGCCTCTCATTCTGGCAACAACTCATTGCTCTGGAAAACAATATCCCCTCTGTCGTTAACATTGGACAGGAGCAATTCTATGAAGGATTGTCTTTAGCCAAAAGTCTGGGATTTGGACAGAGTTATTTTTTGGTAGATGTGGTTGACAGTAGTAAGAGGCAGCGACTCAACCTGGAAGATCATCTGACTACTTTGCTGCATGTGTTACGTACACTCAACCCGCCAATCCCTATTTACCCCAAACTATTTTTACCAGAACGCTGGCAAAATCATGTCAATAATCTGGCAACTTCCCTGGGGTGGTTGACCCCACAAACGCTCTCTGCCATAATGCAATGGAATCATCCAGAGGCGTTGCACACCATCATCGAACACAGGTTTCGTAGTGCAGGCAGTCGGATTACCGGGTTGAACACCATTGCCAGCCAGGATATTGCCGGAAGGTTGGAAGAGATGATCATTCAAACAGGAGACCAATCGCCGCGTCGCTTGTTACAGGTGATTAACTTGCTATTTGATGCCCATGCCAGCCGTGATCCAGATGAACCTTTGTTAACGGCCGTAGACTGGAACCGCATGTGTCAGATGTGGAATTATGGTTCACCCCCTCCCCTTTCAATCACTACAAACCATCAAATGGCAGGGAATGAATAGACCATGAACGGAGAACCTACAGATACCAACTCGACGGCCGTGCCCGATATTCGCCGGGAATATAACCCTCAACAATACATTCACCGTCCCCAAATTCAATCCGCCATGCGCTGGCTGCATGACAAAAACAAACAACTGCTTACCGTCGCCAGCCCCCCCGCCACCGGCAAAACCTGGTTCCTGAAAAAACTCCGCGAAGAACTGGATAACAATGGCATTTTTAAGACGGTGTGGATAGATGTGGACGATCTGCTGCCACCGCCCAAACGCCCTCCGGGTGAAATCACTCCAGATTCCAAATCCGCCTGGTTTCAAGGTTTCTTCCAACAATTAGCAGCCCAATGTCCAGACGCCAAACGCCTCAAATTCCAGCCACAAGCAGACATATCCGAGCAAATTGAAAAAGTGGCAAAAGAAATGTGCCGGCATTGTTTTCTTGGTCAGCAAGTGGTGTTGTTCATTGACAATGGTGACATTGTGTCTGACAGCAGTTGGCGTTTATTTGAACGCACCATTTTGGAACCATTTGCCCGCGAAGAGTTGCTGCGCCTGGTTATTGCCCTGCGCGAAGACCAGAAAGTGCAATTCCCCCTGACCTGGCGACAGCAACGATTATTATTGGGTGATCTGGCGGCCGATGGCGACCCCCAACCCCATCCCGGTGACGAACACATCCAGACATTGAGTCAGGAATTCCCCACTTTATTACCCCAGGTGCTTCAGTTGCTTGAAGCCGTGCCTACATATAACAAAACACACCCTGGCATCAACACCTTCCTCTTTCTCTATGCCGAGAAATACCCCAACCCCCAACCGTCGGTTGAATTTATGCGCATCATGTTGGAGTCGCTGAATCCCTTTTCGCCGCATGACACGGGCGAATTGATTGACATCTTAAGATATGTGGCCGACTACGCCGATGAGTGGGTGATTGAAGAATTGGCCGCCTGGCAAAATGTGTCTAATACCGAAGCCTGGCAGCGCGCCCAAAAATTGATAGACAATTTCCTGGTAGTTAATATCGCGTATAACCGCTACAAGGTGGCCGATGGTGTGCGCGAATTTGCCCGAACTGCGCTGAAATTGCAGACGACTGTGACGGTGGAAACAACCCCTGATGTGTCCGCAGAACAGACGGAACAACGCCTGTTGCAGCAGTTGGCGACCATGATGCCCGTGCATTCTGAAAACGTGCTGAATGTCGTGACTACCCCTGACCGGATCAGAATTGCGCTGGACTTACCTACTGAGTTGGCTAACCAACTGGTCACGCTATATCTGCAAAAGCAATTGGTATTTTCAGACGTCAATGTGATAGATGTGAAATATGAGCCGATCAAATTACGCACGCTCATAGAAAAACACTTTGATCTGGCTGAGATAAAGACGCTTTGTTTCGATTTGGACATTAAGTATCAAAACTTATCAGGCGACACATTAACGGAGAAGGTTATTGAGTTAGTCAAGTATTGTGAGCGTCACGGCCGTATGTCAGATTTATTACTGGCCTTGCAACAGGCAAGACCAAAGGTGTCCTGGCAACCTTAAGGAGGGTGAAATGGGTCAAAGACGTTTGTTAGCTGTTGTGAACCGGCCGGTCCATCTGGTGAACCGCAAAAGAGAGATGGAAACCATCAGCCAGGCTATTTTTGACGAGGGGGATGGTTGTCGCCTGGTGTTGGTGGAAGGGGCCGGTGGTTTGGGTAAGACGCGCCTGGTGGAGGAAGTGCTGCGTCGCCTGGGGCATCCCGAAACGAGAGAGATATATCGGGCGCCGCGCCCGGAAAATGATTGGTCACAGCGCAGCCCGCAGGTGCTTATTTCAGACCTGATTGATTTTACCGATGTTCGTTTGCACACCCGCGAATACTTGTTGGAAAAATTGGCGGATCCGTTGAACTGGAACGGCCGTATCCGTTTTACGCACTACGCTCAGGCCCATGCCCGTTACCAACGGTTGGCCGACTTTGGCGTAGCCTTCACCATGTTGCAACCCGCCGCCGTTGAGTCTGAAAAAGCGTTCTGGGAAGATTATCGGCAGGCCGCCCAAAAACAACGGCTGGTTATTCCCATGGACACCACTGAGCAGTTAGCCATTATCAGTTCCAAATGGCTGCTGGATCGAGGGCTGATTCGCCCGGAAGATACCGCGTTTAACACACAACAATGGTTGCTGGATCAGATCAAAGCCGGTAGTTTTGCCAATACCACCATCATCATTGCCGGACGGCAGGAAGAAGGGGCGCTTTTCTTTGACCTGCTCAAGCAAACAGCCCATCAGGCCCAGGATAAATGTGAGCTAATCACCGTTAACTTGCAGCCGTTTAAGCTGGCCGACACCCGCGCCTATTTTGATACCATTTACGAAGATTGGCATGAGGCACTGGCGCACGAGGTAGATCAGGAAACGGCCGTACACATCCGCAAAGTGTTGGAACTGCTCCGCGCTGACGCTGAACGGCTGGAAGTGTTGTGGCTGTTCACCGGCGGCCAACCCATCCGCCTGGCGCTCTACCTGGACGTGCTGGTCGAAGGCCGTACCATTCCCGAACCCCTCCTCTCGCCCCTTCCGGCGGCGCGCCGCGCCGCCGCCAATCCGGAAACCCTCACTGCCATCCAAAAAGAGATTGAGGCCGAATTTGTGCAACTGCTATTTAGCGCCGAGCCAGACTTGCGGGCGCGCATCCTGCGCTCGCTGGCCCGGGCCACACGCGGCCTGAACGCCGAGCAACTGCACTTCATTCTAGACAGCGAACCGCAGCAAAAAGTGAAAGAGTGGCAGCCAAACACGCGCCAACTGGAAGCCATACGGACCGAACTGAACGACATTGGCCGTTTGTCCATTGTCAAAAACAAACCCGGCGGACGGGTAGGTTTACAGGACGAGATGTACCGCATCTATGCCGAATGCATGTCGGCTAATGAGGCTGACCGGCAAAAGGAGATGATTTCGCGCCAGGCCGCTTACCGCCAGATGCAGACCTGGGCCGATTATCTGCGGCAGCAGTTGGATGAGGAAGATGAAGTGTATGTGCGCGATGATTTGAAACGGATTCATGTGGAACGGCCGTCTAACATCCTCAGCACCCGTATGCCCACCGCCTCGGCCATTGAGGAACGTCGTCGCAATCAGGCTGCTGCCGCCCTGCTAGAAGCCGAACTGGAATATCTGCATTATACGTTGTTGATAGACCCCAACGTGCATTTCAATGACATTTATTACAATATGGCGAATGAGCGACTTTCTACCTATCAGGAAGCCGAAGTTGCCATGTTCCAGGCCGAGATGTGGCGCATCCTGCATGATAATAATACCTTTCGGTTTATTGATATACCTGAACGACCACGTTACGGAGGAGACCCTGAACCCTTACCTGTTATCCTCCGTCGGGCCGCCCAAACAGATGATGCAGCCAAATGGATAATTCGCTTTGTGTTACGCAAAGATTATGATCGAGCCATTGCTCTGGCCAATGAAATTGACGTCGTGGTCACTCAATTAACAGATACTAACGAGTACCACAGTTGGAATCATACCCTGGCGTATGGCGAACGGGCCTGTTGGCGTGAATATGCTCGCTTGCTAAAAGCTGAAGATATTCAACAGTCCGTTGCCATTTTGGAGGAAACAGCTAAAGAACTAGAGGCTCTAGTGCAGGCAGACATACACACGGTTGTGTTTCCTGACCGAAAAGAGTACGGTTTTCGCGGCCATCCGGCAGAAAAGAGAGTCATCCTGGTCCTGTCGCTCATTTATTACAATTTGGGTTATGTGCAAACAACTTTAGGTGAGTTCGAACAGGGTGTCCAATCATATGCTAATAGTCTCAGATATATCCGCCAACTGCGGGCTAATCAATCAAAAGCTAGAGAAGCCACAGTGCGTAACAACCTGTCGCGGGCATTAGGGGAAATGGGTAAAAAGCGGGCGTTGCGGGTATGTGAGGATGCACTGGAGTTACGAATTCAGGTGGGAGAGTGGCTGCCTATTGCTCTTTCTTATAATACACTGGGGTTGATCATGAATGATCTATACCGGCCATATGAAGCTACTCAATACTGTGCCCGTGCCCTGGCTATTGCTAGCAGAGTAGGCGATGAGCGTACCATTGGTCTGGTTTTGGTACAGTTGGGAGAGGCATTGCGCCGATTGGTGTTGTTCAAAATTGCACCAGAGGACTCGCCGGATGAGATCTATCGTGAGGCGGAGCGAGCGTTGGAACAGGCCCGTGAAATTTTCGCCAGTTTGCAGGAAAGTGTGCGCTTGATCGAAGCCAATCTGGAAACAGGCTGCCTGTATCGTAACTGGATGCTCATCACCGACCGGGTGCAATTACCGCGCATCTGGGAGCGGCGGTATGGGGATGCGGTGGATTATTTGCTGCAGGCAGTACAGATGGCGCACGAGCGCCAGTTGGTACGGCTGGAACTGGATGCGCGGGCCAACCTGGCCTGGACGCATTTTTATGCGCAAGAGTGGACGGCCGTCTCTGAATCCTTGCAATTAGCCGAAAAATTAGTGCCCGCTGCCGCGCTGCTGAAAGTGGGGCAGCCCCCGCCACGGCGCGATGCGGCGCCATCTCACTTTTTCAAACAACTGGGTAAACTGTATGGCCTGCACGGCCAGATGGCGCTGAAGCAGTTTGAAGCTGTTGTGGAAAAGGAAAAATCACGCCTATACACGGCCGTAGACCGCGCCGCCTTCCTCAAACAGAAAGAAGCGTTACTGACCAAAGCAGCCGATGCTTATGTGCAGGCATTGGCTTATGCTGAACTCTTCATCCCCCGTTCTGACGCCCTGGTCATTATGTATGACGTGTTGTACAGTTACCTCAAACGCATGAACCGGCACGAGTTGCAGCTCTTCTACCAGGCCGAACGCGACGCCAGCCGGAAGTATAACGTTCGCCAGATAGAGTTGGAGAACTTTGGCAATCTGGAAGGTTTCTTGCGTGACAATTTTGGCGACTATTACGAGCCGGATACGGCCGTGACGCCTTCATAGGCAATCACATGGTTCTCCACATCCCCGTTTTGCTCACTCAGAACCAACTTGAACAAGATGACGACTGCGCCTGCCCGGACAAAGCATTTGTGCTGGCGTTTGATTATGCCAATACAGAAGTTGATACTGACTGCGCCTGCCCAGATAAAGGGTGGGGGTTAACAACAGCAGAAGCCAACGGCCGTACCCCCTTCACCACCACCCCCCACACCCACAGCCAACCCCTCACGGCCGTACACACCCTCCTCTACAGCCCCTATGCCCCTGGCGGCCCCAGTGTGCTGAACCAGGCCGCTTATGCACGCTGGCAAACATTCGGCCGTGCCCAATCCTTGCAAGAGGAGATAGATTTTCAACTGGCCGAACAGGCATTGTTGCAACCGGCAAACGCCGGTTTCCGGGCGCAGTATCGTACCCCGGAAACGCTCACCGCCTGGCTGCACATTACCAACGCCTGCAACCTGGACTGCCCCTACTGCTACGTGCGCAAATCGTCGGCGCGTATGGACGAGGCCACCGGGCTGAAGGCGCTGGCGCACATCTTTGATACCGCCCACCGGCATGGCTTCCGGCGCGTCAAACTCAAGTATGCCGGCGGCGAGGCCACGCTGCACTTAAAACTGGTGCGCCGCTTGCATGACGCCGCGCTAGAACTGGCAGCCTCCCACAATCTGGCCCTCCGCGAAGTAGTGTTGAGCAACGGCGTCCACTTGCGCCAAGATGACGCCGATTGGCTGGCCGCATCGGGTATCAAGCTGATGGTGTCGTTGGATGGAGTAGGTGAGGTGCATGACCGGCAACGGCCGTACCGCAACGGTGATCCCTCCTTCGCTCACTTGGAACACACGGTAGACCACATCTTGTTACCACGTGGTGTCAAACCGGATGTCACCATTACCCTCACCCGCCTCAACGCGGGCGGCGCGGCCGAGGCCGTGCGCTGGGCGTTGGCCCGCGACCTGCCGGTCAGCCTGAACTTTTACCGCCAAAACATCCTCAGCGCCAGCCGCCAGGAGCTAGAGTTAGAAGAGCAGGCGATCATTGACGGCATGTTGGCCGCTTATGCGGAGTTTGAGGTGAATTTACCGGCACGGCCGTTTCTCAATGGCTTGCTCGACCGGGTACAGGCCGAAGCCCACGCCCACACCTGCGGCGTGCAGCATAGCTACCTGGTCGTCACCCACGAAGGGCGCATCGCCCAATGCCAGATGCACCTGGATCAACCCGCCCCCGCGACGCTCACCGGCGATTTGCTGCCGCTGGTGGCTGCCGGCCCCATTCAAAATCTGGCCGTTGATGACAAAGAAGGCTGCCGCAGTTGTGAATTTCGTTATCGCTGTACCGGCGGCTGCCCCCTGGAAACGTTCCGCGCCACCGGCCGCTGGGACGTGCAAAGCCCCCACTGCCGCATCTACAAAACCCTCTTCCCCCATGCCCTCCGCCTGGAAGGGCTACGTCTTCTCAAAATCAGTGAGCAGTGAGCAGTAAGCAGTAAGCGGTAAGCAGCCTTGTTACTGCTCACTGCCACTGTCAGAGTTGTGTCAGACAACGGTACGGTTTGTGTTGGCTTTGCCTGAGACTGGCGCGAGAGTGGGTGACTATAATGCCTGCCATAACAGAGTTGATGTAAGAGCAGGAGACAGAATGATGAACCCATTTTTCACAACCGCGCTTATTTTTCTGGCAGTGTGCATGGTGATGAGTATTCCTTCGGCATTTGTGGTAATGGCGGCGGTTATGCAATCCGCTCGATTGAGCCGGGCTGAAGAAAGCGCCCGCCGACCACTTCAAGGGAGGTAATCATGTTATCGGATACCAGTTTTTTCCACCGTTTTCGGCTAAAAGTAGGGTACAGGTTTGTTGAGGACAATACACTGCTGCCGGTGATCCAACACGGCCGTGTCGTCGCCTTTCTGGAACCCGGCTACCATTACCGCGCCGGCCTGGGTACAAGTTATGGCGACCCTATCTCCACCGCCTTGCGTTTTCCGCTCCCTGTACAGGTGGATGCGCCCACCAAAGACGGTCTGGTTGTCTCCGTTTTTGTCAAAGTCCACTATGTCTTTGACCCCCGCCTATGCCCTGCGAAAATGCAGTCAGGCATTGTCACTCTCAGCGGCGACGCTTTGAATAACCTGGTGGTTGATCGTGTGGGGCGGGCTACCCGCGCCGTTTGCGGCGTTAAGACGGAAGCGGAGTTAGCCAATGGCGGGCTGTGGCCTGAGTTGGAACTGGGCATTCATCGTCGCTTACAAAAAAGTCTCGCCGATTTTGGTATTGTGGTCAGGGGAGAAACGGCCGTGACCATCCTGGCCATCGCCCCACCCCCCGACATTGCCCGCGAACGAGTCGCCGCCCAGGCCCGCGCCATCTATGCCCACAGCCTGCAACAACAGCCGCCCGAATTGGCCCATGACCTGCATGAACAGGAAATTGTCCGGCATGGTGATTTTGTACACATCTCGCTCGACCGCCCCGCCGCCCCACTGCCACGCACCAATGGTTTGCCCATCATAGCCGTAAACGAATTTGCCCATAACGGCCGTCACAAACATCCCAATTAAGAAGGGTAGTAAACAGTAAACAGTAAGCAGTCAGCAGTAAAAACGTCTATACCGCTCACTTCCTTTTCCGTTCCGGCTCAAAAAACGGCGTCTTGACGACTGTCGCCTTGGCCCGCTGGCGGTGATATTCGATGGTGAACTCCATTTCCAGAGTATTACCAATATGACCATAGGGTGCATACACTGTGCCAATGCCGATGTATTCCTTCAAAATGGGGGAAAAGGTGTGGCTGGTAATCTGGCCTACTTGTTTACCGCTTTTGTACAGCGGCACGGCCGTGCGCGAGGCGCGTCCGGCCACTTTGGGTGGCAAATCTTTGGCCCCAAACAACCGCTCCAAATCCAGCCAATCCGCCTGTATGCCCACAAACGCCCACTCGGAACCGGCCGCTTTCTCCTTCAGCAGCGCCCGTTTGCCGATAAAATCGGCCCCGTCCAGGGCTACCGCCCAGCCCAGCCCCAGTTCATACGGCGAGGACAACTGGTCAGGGATAACGGCTTTGAGCGCGGATTTATAATCCACGTCGGCTAACAGCAGCCCGGCTTCAATGCGGGCCACATCCAGCGCCAACATACCGGCGGGCAGCAGCCCATAGCGCTGCCCCACGTCCATGAGGATGTCCCACACGGCCGTCGCGTCCCCTGGATTCAGCCATAGTTCATACCCCAAATCGCCAGTGTAGCCGGTGCGGGTGATGGTGACGGCACGGCCGTCAACCTGCCCCTGCCCCAACTTGAAGAAGCGCAACTTACCCACATCAAAACCCGTGACCACCTGCTGTAAAATGGCCCGGCTGAGCGGCCCTTGCAGCGCCAACGCCGCCAGATCATCACTCACATTCACCACCTGCGCGTTCAGGCCATACCCCACATCCTGAAACCAACGCAGGCTGGGGTCGGCGGCGGTAATGCGGAAATGGTTATCATCCAGCCGCGCCACCGTGCCATCATCAATTACCTGCCCGTCCTCATCACACCAGGGGGTATACATCACCTGCCCCACCGCGCATTTAACGATATTGCGGGTCATCACCCGATCCACCAGGCGCAGCGCATCTGGCCCGGTGACTTCATATTTGAACAGGGGGGAAACGTCAATCAGCCCGGCGGCATTGCGAATGGCGTAATACTCCCGTTCGTGGCTCGGCTCATATAAACTGGCCGCCAGAAAACCCGACCAGTCACGCCAATCATAACTTTCAACCAACGGCGCGGTGCGCGCATGAAAAGGGGTAGGAATAGGCATATCTTTTTTTGTCAAAGATTGCGCAGATCACACCGATTTTTTATCTGCGAAATCTGCGCAATCTTTGATGATCCAATGGTGAAGTAATCAGGTGCGGGATTATACAGGGAATCAGGAGCGGCGGGTATGGCGGCGGGGGCGGCGGCTAACAGTCATAGGGGTTGACGGCCGTGCCGCCTCTACTACCTCTGGCAATTCCACCTGATTGATCAAACCAGCCTTGATGAGGCGCTGCATTTCGGCGAGTACGGCCGTGTCTGTCTCCACCGGTTCATATTTTGCCAGCCGTTCTATCACTTCCAGCCTGGCCCGCTGCTCAAAGGTATGGCCGCCCAACTTTTGCCACGTCTCCCGGTTGGTGCGGTCAGTGGTCGGTTTGGTCAGGTACAGCTCTTGCGGCCAATGGGCCAGCGTGTGTGCGGCGGTAATGAGATGCTGCTCCGCCAGCAGTTCCCGCGCCAGATCAAGCGTGGGCAGGTCATCCATCATCTGCGTCTGGCGCACAAAATGAAGCGCCTGTCCACACCATTCATTGTCTGCCACCAGCTTTTCCAGGCTAAAGGTGAGCACGTAATCGAGCATCCCCGGCCCGGAGACGGAGTTGACCCCGACCAACGCCGCCAGCAGCGCGCTGCCAAACGTCTCTGCGCCGGCCTGGGCGTCTACAAATTTGCCTTCGCTGAGGGCCATGTACGCCTGCGTGGGCAGGCCGAGCGCCTTAGCCACCTGCACGTAGGCCACGTTGAGTTTCAGGCTTTCGATGGCGGCCATGGGAGCTACGGCCGTTTGCATATGAAACGCCGCCGGCGCGCCTCCAAACAAAACAGGGGCGCCGGGCTTGACGATTTGGGCCATCGTCAGCCCCGCCAGCACGTCGGCCACGTGAAACACCGTCGCCCCCACCAGCGTCACCGGAGCGATGAGGCCCATTAGGGTCACGGGCACAATTTCAATGGGAATGCCCCAGGCCACGCAGTCCAGCAAATTCTGGCAGGAATCTTCGCCATAGCGGAAAAAGCCGGTGGCGGTGATGGTGAAAATGGACATGGGCCGGGCGAACAGGTCGGCTTTGTCCTGGCGGAATAGCTGCATCATCTGGGCCATGCGCGGCACGCCGTGTTCGGTGAACGCGCCGGAGACCACCGGCTTGCGTGAGTTGCTCAGGCAGAGATAGAGTCGCCAGGCGTCGGACACCTGCGCTTCTATATCGTCATTGGTGGAGAAGGCGGTGGCTAAGTAGGCGATGTGTTCCAGGCCATCACAGAGACGGACGTATTCCACAAAGTCGGCCGTATTGGCCAGCCGCGTCTGCCCCGTTTTGTAATCCAGCACTTTCAGGCCGCTGGAACCGGGCACAAAGTGAACATTGTTACCGCCGAGTTGGGCATGGGCACGGCCGTCGCGATCATACAATGTGAAGGATTGTGGTGCAGTGGCAATGGCCTGGTCAACGATGGGGGGCGGGAAGAGGATACGGCCGTCTTCCCCCTCCGCCTTTAATCCTGCATCCAACAGTCGCTGCCGCAGCCCCGGCCCACGCACATCTACGCCAATCTCGGCCAGAATCCGTTTGGCTTCCTGCAAAATTTGGGGGATGAGTTCATCGGGTAATACCTGAATAGTGGGTCTCATACCCGTGCATCATATCCTGTCACACTGGATTTGCAACTGGCGTATAATTGTTTGTAGTGGGCAATTCATTGCCCGCTGAGGGCGATAAATCGCCTACCACGAACTTTTGGAGGAAGAAAATATGACCCATCCCCTTGTGACCCAATTGCGTTTTGCCCGCAGTGAATTTCAGCGCGGGCTGGTGGGGCTGACGGACGATGACGCCCGCCACCGTTTCCTGCCCATGAACTGCATTAGCTGGAATATCGGCCATCTGGCCTGGCAGGAACAGCGATATTGGCTGCAACGCTTGCAGGACCAGATTTTGCTGCCAGAGTTGAACGAGATGTTTTGTTTCGGCTGCCCGGCGGCTACACCGCCACTGGCGGAGATGCGGGAAGCGTGGGAGATTGTGACGCACGCGGCCGACCCGTTTTTGGATACCATCACTACGGAGGATTTGGTGTTGGCACGGCCGTTTACCAACCCCGATTACCACTTCACCGCCGGTTCCCTGATGCTGCGCACCATTTACCATTACTGGTATCACAACGGTGAAAACCTGGCGATTCGCCAGATGTTGGGCCACAAAGACCTGCCCCAGTTTGTGGGCAACATTGACGAAGAAGCGCCCTACCAGCCGCATTGATCCGTAGTTTTAGAAGTTCAACTTCTTTTGAGAAGTTGAACTTCTGGCTTAAAGAAAAACCGGTTTGCCGGCCGCCGCCGATTCGTACAGCGCCAGAACGGTACGCACGTGGTTGCGGGTTTCGGCCAGGGAGATATACGGTGGTTTGCCGTCCAGGATGGCGGCGTGCATGTCTTCAATTTCGCCCAGGTAGAGCGGCTCTTCGGGGATGTCTACATATTCCGGCTCGCCGCTGTCGGGGTAAAAGACCATCTCGCTCTCTTCCACGTTGGTAAACGGCCGTGACATTCTTAATCGCCCCTTACTCCCCACCACGACTGACCGGGTATGGAACGGTGTGCGGAAAGAGGAGCTAATTTGGGCCACACGGCCGTGACCATAATGCAACTGCCCGGCAAAAAACTCGTCCACGCCCGTATCTCCCACTTCTTGAAAACCAAACACCCACTCTGGCGGCCCGCCCATGACACATTGGGCAAAACTGACCGGGTAAATGCCCACATCCCACAAACTGCCGCCGCCCAATTCCGGAGACAGCCGGATATTATCGCGGGACTTCAGTTGAAAGTTGAATACGGATTGAATGAGGGAGATGTCACCCAAACGGCCGTCGCGCACAAACGCCTCCACCAACTTCATCTGTGGGTGGTGCCGGTACATAAACGCCTCCGTCAACACCAGTCCGGTATCGTGGGCGGCGGCCATCATGCGGTCTACATCGGCCAGCGTCAGGGCAAAGGGCTTTTCGCACAGTACGTGTTTGCCCGCCTGCAAGGCACGAATTGTCCATTCTGCATGCAGTTGATTAGGCAGCGAAATGTATACCGCATCCACCACATCGGAAGCCAACATCGCCTCATAGCTGGCAAAGGCGTGGGGAATATCCCAATGATGCGCATAACTGTCGGCCGATTCCTGGCTGCGGCTGGCCACGGCCGTCAGTTCCCCCCGCGCCGACTGCCGTATGGCCGGAATGACCCGCCGGTTGATATTGGCCGTAGATAGCAAACCCCAACGTACTTTTTCCATCTGATTTTCCCCTCTTGTTTGTAGTAGGCGATTTATCGCCTGCCCGAGGCGATGAATCGCCTACTACGAACGTAGTTAGCGAATGACATCCACACCACCCATATACGGCCGTAACACCTCCGGCACCACCACCGACCCATCGGCCTGTTGATTGTTCTCGATCAGGGCAATCATCACCCTGGGTAATGCCAGCCCTGATGCGTTCAGCGTGTGCGGGAAGCGGGTTTTGCCGCCGTCGGCCGGTTTGTAGCGTACATTCGCCCGCCGCGCCTGAAAATCGGTAGCATTCGAAATCGAGCTAACCTCCAGCCATTCGCCGCAACCGGCCGCCCACACCTCAATATCATACGTCTTGCTCATGGCAAAACCCACATCCCCCGTACACAAATCCACCAGCCGGTAATGGAAACCAAGCGCGTCGCAAATGTCCAGCGCGTGCTGTTTCATCTCTTCGTGCGCTTCCAGGCTCTTGTCTGGGTGCGTAAACTGGTACATCTCTACTTTATGAAACTCGTGGCCGCGTTTAATGCCGCGCACATCTTTGCCCGCGCTCATTTTTTCCCGCCGCCAGCACGGCGTGTACGAGACATACTTCAACGGCAGCATCTCCTCCGCCAAAATCTCGTCCCGATGCAGGTTGGTCAGGGCGATCTCGGCCGTGCCCAACCACATAAAATCTTCCTCGGCGTCACGGTAGATGTTGTCAAAAAATTTGGGCAACTGCCCCGCGCCCTCAAAAATGGCCGAACGCACCATATATGGCGGCTGAATTTCGGTATAGCCGTGATGCTCCAAATGATAATTGAGCATGAACTGAATAACGGCTCGCTGCAAGCGCGCCCCCATCCCCTTGAGGATGTAAAAGCGGCTGCCTGACAATTTCACGCCGCGCTCAAAATCAATAATGTCCAGCGCCGGCCCCAAATCCCAATGCGCTTTGGGTTCAAAGTCAAACACTGGCTTGGGCGTGCCCTGCGGCGGGTGAAAGACATTGGCCGACTCGTCCGGGCCGACGGGTACGCTGTCTTGCACAATGTTGGGCACCCAGAGCATATTGTCGCGCAGGCGGGCTTCCACCTGGCGCAGTTCCTCGTCCAATTCGGCGATACGGTCGCCAATGCGGCCCGTATCGGCTTTAGCCTCGTCCACATTGAACTGCATGGCGTTGAGTTGGGTTTGCAGCGCGGCCAAATCTTGCCCTACGTCCTGCCCGGCTTCAGCCCGTTTCAGGTCGGCTTCCAGCTTTTTCAGGCTGCCCATCCAGGCCCCAATCTGTTTTGAGCTTTCGTTGCGCTGGCGGCGCAGCTCTTCCACTTCCAGGATGATCTCGCGGCGACGGCCGTCGTCCGCCAAAATCTCATCCACCGGCGCCGTCGTATTGCGCTTCGCCGTCTGCGCCTTCACCCACTCCGGCTTCTCGCGTATCAGGTTCATGTCTAACATCGCTCACTCTCCTAAAAAGGTGTCAGGTGTTCCGGTGTCAAGTAACAATCTGATATCTGAACACCTGACACTTCAGCACATGACACATAAAAACAAAAAAGCCCCCTCGTCTTATCCAGGACGAGGGGGCCCGTGGTGCCACCTGGTTTCACCGACACCGATTACCGTTTACCGATAACCGATTACCGGTCTCTCATTCGCGTTAACGGGCGAACCCGGCCCACCTTCTCTCGGCGGCAACTCCTGAGTGGATTCTGTTTGCTGGCTCATTAGCTTGCACCAACCGCTAACTCTCTGGGCAGCCACACAACCATACTACTCTCATTCCGCGTTGTTGTGTTCTCAACTTGCGAGCATTATACGCAGGAAGGGCAGTGACCGCAAGCCAGTTGCAAATTATTCGTAGTGTGTCCACATCCGAATGATCTTGATAGTTCGTTCTTCTTCTATGATCTGGTACACCAGCCGATGCTGGATGTTGATGCGGCGCGAATAAGCGCCCGCCAAATCACCGATTAACTTCTCATACGGTGGCGGCGTCTGGTAAGGGTCATGGCGCAAAATCTGCAATAAATTTTCCGCTTTGGCTCTTAGCCCCGATTCAGACAGTTTTTTGGCATCTTTTCTTGCCTGCCTGGTATAGACGATGCGCCAATCGCCGTTCACCACTCAACCTCATCATCACATTCAGCAAGCGGCGTATTCAATCCTTCGATAATTGATTCGCGCATGCCTGGAATATTCAACAAATACATCGTTTCTTCAATCGCCCGCCAATCGGCCTCAGACAGGAGAATGGCATTGGCCCGCTTGCCGGTTATGAGAATTGGTTTGTGTGAGTCAGCTACTTCATCAATAAGCTGAAACAACCTTGTTCGAGCTTCGGTGACAGTCAGGACAGTCATATAACCTCCATACGCTAGTTGATACCAGTAAATGTACGGAATTCCGTACATCTTGTCAAGAACAGATGAAATCTTTCAATCTTCGAGGGTTAGCGTGGGACTTCCAGGGAGTTGAGGATGCGGGTGATGAGGGCGTCGGCGTTTAGCCCTTCGAGCATGGTTTCTGGCTTGAGGATGATACGGTGCCGGTAGACGGGCAGGGCTACCGCTTTGACGTCGTCGGGAGTGACAAAGCTACGGCCGTGCAGCGCCGCATGGACTTTACTGGCCTGTAACAGGGCCACGGAAGCGCGAGGGCTGCCGCCTAAAAAGAGTTCGCGGGCCTCACGAGTGGCATTGCTGATCTGGGTGATGTAGACGAGGATGCTCTTTTCCACGGTGATGGTCTGGATATGCTGGCGCACGGCCGTGAGCTGTTCTGGCGTCAGCAACGGCCGTACCCCCGTCGCCGCCAGGTGGTGAGGGTTAAACCCCTGGTGGTAGCGGTGCAGTATCTCTGCCTCGGCCGGCGGCGTCGGGTAAGGCACTTTGATCTTAAAAAAGAAACGGTCAAGCTGCGCTTCCGGCAGGGGGTAGGTGCCTTCGTACTCCACCGGATTTTGGGTGGCGATCACCAGGAACGGGTCAGGCAAATTGTACTGTGTGCCGTCAATCGTCACCTGCCGCTCCTCCATCGCTTCCAGCAGCGCCGCCTGCGTTTTGGCCGGGGCGCGGTTCACTTCGTCCACCAGCACCACCCCGGCAAAAATCGGCCCCTGGCGCAGGTAAAACTGGCTGGTCGCCACGTTAAACACGTTGGTGCCGATGATGTCCGAAGGCATCAGGTCAGGCGTAAACTGGATGCGGTTCATGGGGGCCTGCACCAGATGGGCCAGCATCTTGGCCATCAGCGTTTTGGCCGTGCCGGGCACCCCTTCCATCAACACGTGCCCCCCGGCTAACAGGGCAATAAACAGTTGGCCTAATACGTCGGTTTGCCCCACCACCACTTTGGCGGCTTCCAGGTGCAGGGTATCAAATAGTTTTCTGGTATTCATAAATTTCTCTGGTTAATGGCTGTTGGTCGGTTAATTCAGCGGCCACCGACACCCATTGGCGCAATTCGTTTTCTGACAGGGTGTCGGCCCGTTCCCGGTAGGCGGCCAGGTAGGCCACCGTGCCCAATTCTGTTTCATTCAGGAGCGGCTTGAGCGCGGCCACAAATTGCGTATCCGGTAAAGCGGAGTCTACCCCATAGCGCCGGGCCAGGCTTTGCTGCAAGCGCCGCCAGTAATGGGCCATAATGGTCTCTTGGCGGCGAAACTGCCGCCCGGCGGTGGCGAGATGGTTGATGGCTACGGCCGTGTCCACTTCCCGCTCACCTGTCGCCAATTTGCCCTGTGCCCGGCCTGCCGGTGAACCGGCGCTGTTCCAGGCGATAAACAGGCCCATGCCCAATAAAGTTAACCACAACGCCCAACCGGCGGGCGTGGTGAACAGCCAGACCGCCGAGGATTGGCGATGGGCTTCGTCAAAGAGTATGGTAGCGCCAGGCACGGCCGTTGCCAGTACCATATTTTGCACCAACTGCGCATTCCCCGGCTGGCGCAGCCCCGCGTTGGTAAATGGCGTCACCGTAGACAGGACGATGATTTGCCCTTGCCCGCGCCCCATGGCTATCAGATACGGCCGTACACAATCCCCCATATGCACTGCCACCTGCCCACAATCGGCTTCCACATATCGGCGCGCGTTCACCGCTGCCTGGCCCACCGGCGGCCAGTTAAAAACGGGCAGCGTCAGGCCACTTTGGGCCACTGGCCGCCACAACCGCCCTAATTTCAGGTCATAATACCGCAGCAGTTCCCGTGACCGTGCATCCTCCTGGGCAATAATCAATGTACCCCCATTGCGCACCCACACATCCAGATAATACAGTTCGCCATAGCGAAAACGGCTGCGCGGCGCGATGATAAACATGAGCCTGTCCTGGCTTGCCGGGCGCAGCGAATTACCTGCCTGTTGCATCTCCACCGGGAATCCCTGCGTCTGCAACCAGTTGGCAAACACCGACACGCCATCGTCCCCCGTATTCAGCGCCGATCCCCGCGCCCGCTGGGGGGCATTGCGCCACCCCGCCACGCCAATAACCAGCAGCGGCAGCAGCCCCAAAATCAGGACAACCCCGATGAGATCACTCAGGAAGCGTTTTTGTAGAAGCATTCTTGTAATCCGTGATCCGTAATTCGTGATTCGTGATCCGATTACGGGTCACGGGTTACGAGTTACGGATCACATCCCCACCTGCCAATCTCGAATCGCCTTAATTTCGTTCACCAATCGTTCGTACTCGGCGGCGGGCAGCGGTTCCAGGCCATACCAGACGCGCTCATAAGTGGCGATGATGGGCATGAGCGAAGGGACGAGTTCTTTATGCAGCCGTTCTTGTTGCAGCAGTTCCCGGTTGGTGCGGTTGCGGTCGAAACGCAAGATGCCTTTTTCATCCAACGCCAGCAGCATCGCCAGGAAGAGTTGGCGCGCCGCTTCGCGGTAATCTCCTTTTTCCCTCAACTGGCGACCTTCCCGCACGGCCGTCGTCACCTTCGTTTGCTCCTTTTCCTCTTCCGATTCCTCTTCCTCTTTGCCCGGCCAAAACAACAGGGCAACGGCCGTGCCAATCAGCGCCAATGCCGCCACCACCACGATCAACAGCAGCCACCGATTTGGAGTGGCGGCGGACTTGGGCGTATCCGGTGTGGCCGTGGCCGCGGGTGGGTTGGATACGGCCGTTGGCGTGGGCGGCGTGCTGGCAGCGGTGGGTGTGGCCTGGGGGGTGGTGGTTTCGCCTGTGCCTTCTGCGCCCGGCCCCACCCCGGCCTGGTCGCCCGGTTCAGTGGGCGACTCCCCGGTTTGTTCGCCGCCGGCCCCTTCGGTCGGCTCACCGGTCGCCCCTGCCGACTCTTTGGTCGCCAAACCGGTTTGATCGCCACTTGCTGCCTCTTGCCCATCAGCCGTTCCCTCATTTGGAACTGCTTCCGCAGGCGGTTCTATCGCTGGCGGCGCAGTCGCTGCTGGCGTCTCCGCATTATCACCTGGGGCGTTTTGGTCGGCGGGCAGGTTGGTTTCCACAGTCGGCGCATTGGGCGGCGGAGTCATTGCCGGGGGCATCGTGGGTGGTGGTGAATTGGACGCGGCAGGGGAGTCACTGTTGGTGGCCCCGGCCGCTTCTGCCAGTGAATCATTGTTCTGGTTGTCTGGCGCGGTTCGGAGAGGGGGCAGGGGGTTGGTCACAGCGCATAATTGATTGGGGCAGAGGCCGCTCAGGTATTGATCGGCGCGGACCAGGTTACAGGGGCGGCTTTGCAAAGCCTGGGTCACCCCCTGGTGGTTTACACGCATCACCGAGCCATCGGGAAACTGCACGGACGTGATGGCGTTAAGGGCGTTGGCAACGGCCGTTAGCGTCTCCGGGCACTGCGCGCTGTTGTTGGCGGCGCTGCGTACCTGGCTGCGGTAGTGAGTAATGGCGCTCAAATAGGCGTCCAGCGTCACCGTTTGCTGCGCGGCGCTGGGTCCCGGCGCGGGTAACAGCCATCCCAACCCCACCAGCAGCAGGAGCAGCCATAGCCATCTGGATCGCATACCGGCCGTTTTTTTCAGCATGGGGCGCATTGTATCATGGTGCGCCGGATTGTTGACATGGTAGACGCAAATTTGCTAAACTATTTGTGAAATTCGTCACAATTTCAATTATTAACCAACTCGCCCACAAGCAAACATGGAGTAACCGTATGTCATCTATCGTTGTAAACTCGACCCAGAAAAAAAAGCTGCATCATCCGCCTGGTCCCAATCCGCCCTGGCCGTTTGGCATCATTCGCCAGTTTCAGGAACGGCCGTTAGCCAAATTAGAGGAACTGACCACCCAATACGGCGACGCAGTGCGGTTTCGGGCTATCTTGCACTTCTATGGCTACATTTTTTGCCATCCCGACCATAACAAACACATTTTGCAAGACAACAACAAAAATTACACTAAACTGCCTCATCCCAGCCTGCTGCTGCTGACGCCGGTGATCGGCAACGGGTTGCTCACCAGCGACGGCGACTTCTGGCGGCGGCAGCGGCGGCTGGCGCAGCCCGCCTTTCACCGCCAGCGCATTGCCGACTTTACTCAGACCATGACCGAAGCCACCAGCGTGATGGTGGACAACTGGCAAGACGGACAAATGCTCAATCTGGCCGAGGAGATGATGCACCTGACGCTGGAGATTGCCGGGAAAACGTTGTTTAGCATAGACCTGACACGGGCGGCGGATACGGTGGGGGAGGCGTTCACGGCCGTAAACGAAGAAGTGGCCGCCCTCAGCAGTATCCCCTTTGCCTATGAACGGCTGCGCTACGTCCCCTGGTGGCGCAGCAGCCGCATCATTCACCGGAATACGGCCGTGCTGGACAACGTCGTGCAAACCATCATCAACGAACGCCGCCAGTCCGGGGAACAAAAAGATGATTTGCTAGGAATGCTTATGGCCGCCCGCGACGAGGAAACGGGCGAGGGCATGGATGACCGGCAACTGCGCGATGAGGTAATGACCATTATGTTGGCCGGGCACGAGACCACGGCCGTAGCCCTCAGTTGGGTCTTTTACCTGCTTTCTCAACACCCGGCGGTGCGCATCCGGCTGGAACAAGAACTGGCCGACGTGCTGTCTGGTGGCCGCCGGCCAACCCTGGCCGATATTCCCCAGTTGCCCTACACCACG
Source organism: Anaerolineae bacterium (assembly GCA_019637635.1). Lineage (GTDB taxonomy): Bacteria > Chloroflexota > Anaerolineae > Promineifilales > Promineifilaceae > CAADGU01. The sequence goes on along the minus strand of JAHBVI010000071.1, from coordinate 5,148 downwards.
ATGGTCATTGAAGAGACCATGCGCCTCTACCCGCCCGCTTATGCCATTGGCCGCTTTGGCCACGAAGCCGACGTTATCGGCGGCTACGATGTGCCGGCCAACACCATCATCACCCTCAGCCCCTATCTGACGCACCGTCACCCGGCATTCTGGGAAGAGCCGCTGAAGTTTGACCCGGAACGCTTTACCCCAGAGCGGGTGGCCGAACGGCCGCGTTACGCCTATCTGCCCTTTGGCGGCGGCCCCCGCCAGTGCATCGGCAACAACTTCGCCATGACGGAAGCGATCTTGCTGCTGGCGACTATTGCCCAACGTTTCCGCGCCGAACTGCAACCAGGCCATCAGGTAGAAATGGAGCCGCTCATCACCCTGCGGCCAAAAGGTGGTCTGCCGATGACGCTGCGCAAGATCGGGCGATAAGGCAAGGCCACATCGGCTGAACATATTGACCTGACGGCCGTACCCATTCTGCGCTAAAATAGCCCCATGGTAGCATTAAACATTCCCGGCGTAGTGGTAGAAGAGAATACGGAGCGGCTCAAAATCGTCGTCCCCCTCAAACGAAAATGGGTGTACCTGACCATCTACACCATTTTGCTCATCACCTGGGTGGGCATGGTGGTGTATGGCCTCATTTTCACCTGGCAGATGGCCTTTTCCGGGGCGCGTTTTGCGTTTGCGTTTACGGCGCTGTTGTTGCTATTCCTGTTTTTGCTCTACCGGTTGGGGCGCACCATCTGGCGGCAGTGGCAGTATTATGTGGCCGGCCGCGAGATTTTGTTTCTCTTTGAAGACCATCTGGTCATTCGCCGCCCCGTCTCCCTGTTGGGCATTACCACCGCGTATGATCGGCCGTACATACGGCCGTTCTACTACGACGAGTCCCAACACAGCCCCGCCTTTGAATATGGCAACCTGTACGTCCTCTTTGCCATTGGCCTGCCCCGACCTGAGGCTGAAGTGTTGGTGCGCTTTTTGAACGGCCGTTACTTTCCTGATGTTGATGAGGATTAGAGACTAGAGATTGGAGATTATGAACTTTCAATCTCCAATCTCCAATCTCGTTTCTTCCCATGCCCCCCGAAGCACCGCTCCCCCTCACCCCCGCCCAACTCCACCGCCTGGCTGCGTATTTGCCGGTGACGCTGGCGCGGCGGGTGCTGGATGAAGGATTACCGGAGCCGGGTATTCCCCGGCAGATAGCCGCCGCCGCCCTCTTTTCTGACATTTCTGGCTTCACGGCCATGTCCGAAGAATTAGCCTCTGATGGGGCGCGCGGCGCGGAGGAGCTAAACCGCGTCTTGCTGATGACCTTTACGGCCATGATTGACGTGATTCACCAGATGGGCGGCGCGGTCAGCCATTTTTACGGCGACGCCATGTCCGTTTATTTCCCGGATGAAGATGGGCTGGCGGCCAACCGTGCCCTGGCCTGCGCCCAGATGATGCAGCGGCTGATGCTCACCAGCTTTAACCGGGTTGTCACCAACCGGCCGCCGGGCAAACGTCCCTTTTTTGAACTGACCATCAAGATTGGCGTGGGGTATGGGCTGTGCCAGGAGTTGGTAGTGGGCGACCCGGCGCGCAATCTGGAATTTGTGCTGACGGGCACGGCCGTAGACGAAGCCGCCGCCGCCGAAAAACAGGCCAGGTCCGGGCAAGTGATCGCCAGCCAGGCGGTGCTGGCAAAAGCCGGTCTACCGGCCGCCGCCGATTTTATGCCCTTACCGGCGGCTGAATTGACCTTGCCACCCGCCGCCCCCATTTTGAACTGGGCGCAGATGGATGCGGCGGCCCATGCCCGGTTGGCGGCGGTTGCGCCCGCCTTTGTGCATCGGGCGTTGGCCGGGCGGCTGCTCACCAGCGGCGCGGACAATCTGGCCGAACACCGCCCCGTCACCAGCCTTTTTGTGCAGTTTGATTTTGTGGGGGATGAAGATGAATCGTCGGCCATAGACACGGCCGTGATGGGGCAGCAGCTACAGGCATATTACGAATGGGCGTGTGGCGTGGTGGCCCGGTTCGGCGCGGAAAACGGCCGTGTCAACCGCGTCCTCACCGGCGACAAGGGCAACCAGCTACACATCATGTTTGGTGCGCCCGTGGCCCCAGATGCACCAGACCAGGCCATGCGCTGCGCCCTGGCCTTGCAGCGCGAAAAGCCGCCGTTTATCGCCCGGCAGCGCATCGGGCTGGCGGTGGGCAAAGTGTTTGCCGGGCCGGTAGGGTCGGCGGCGCAGCAGGAATATACGGTAGTGGGGGATGTTGTCAATCTGTCGGCGCGGCTGATGCAAATTTGCGGCGCGGGGCAGATTTTTACCGATGAGGCCACCGCTGCCCGCCTGCGCCAATGGTTTGAGTTTGAAACGCTGCCGGTGGTGCAGTTGAAGGGCAAACAGATCGCCATTACACCCCATGTGCCCATTGGTGAACGGGCCACCGCCACCCAATTGCAGGCGTTCATCAATCGCTGGGAACGGCCGTTGGTCGGCCGTGAAACCGAACTAGAGCAGCTAAAAACGGCCATGAACCGGGCATTGGCCGGGCAGGGAGGGGTGCTGGCACTCTCCGGGGCCACTGGTGTAGGTAAATCGCGGCTGACGGCCGTAGCTGCCCAACAATGGCTGAATGATGGCGGCCTGGGGCTGTTGGGTGTGGCCTATCCACACACGTCAGATACGCCGTACAGCCTGTGGCGCAGTTTGTGGCAGGCGTTTTTGGGGCTGACACCGGGCATGGACACGGCCGTGCAAATCACCACCGTCATCGAACGCACGCAGGCGTTATTGCCAGATGTGGGTGACGATATGGGGCTGTGGGGTGAAGCGTTGGGGCTGCCCATGCCGCCCTCACCCGCGCTGGCGGCGCTGACGGCCGAGGCGCGGCAGGCGCGGCTGTTTGCGTTGGTGCGGCGCTGCTTCCGGGCGCAGGCGCAGCAACGGCCGTTGCTGCTGGTGCTGGAAGGGCTGCATTGGGCCGACCAGGCCAGCCTGGCGCTGCTGGACGATCTGACCCTGCATGTGGAAAACGCGCCCATTTTCCTGATCATCACTTTCCGCGCCGATGCCCATTTGACGCTGGCCACGCTGGCACGGCCGTGGTGTAACCCGGTGGCGCTGTCAGAATTGACGGCGCAGCCGGCGCGGCAGATGTTGAACCAGTTGGTTGGCGTGTCCGAGTTACCGGCGGCGGTGGAACAACATTTGGGGCTAAGGGATCGGGACGGCCGTGACAGCCCCGTTAATCCCCTTTTCCTGGAAGAAGCGGTGCGTATGTTGCAGGGAATTGGCGTCTTGCGGCAGGATGGGCAGGTGCGGGTGAATGAGGCGCTGCTGGCCCAGGTGCAGGTGCCGGACACCATTCACGGCCTGCTGCTGGCGCGGCTAGACCGGCTGCCGGTGGCGGAGCGGGATTTGCTGCAAGTGGCTTCGGTGATCGGCCGCCAGTTTGCCGCCGAGCCGTTGACGGTGCTGTCCGCGGAGCCGTCGCCGCAAGTGGTGGTGGAAATGCTGGCGAATCTATCCACAGCGGAGATGACGCGGCTGGTAGAGGCGGACCCGGCCTGGATTTACCTGTTCCAACACGCCATGACGCACGAGGTGGCCTATGAGAGCCTGCCCTTTGTGCGCCGCCAGATGTTACACGCCCTGATTGCCGACTGGCTGATTGAGGCCCATGAAGACAATTTGCCGCCCATCTATCCGGCGCTGGCTTACCATTACGGCCGTGCTGCCAACGACGAGAAGGGGCTGGAGTACGCCATGAAAGCGGGCCACGCCGCCCGCGACATCTTTGCTAACCAGGAGGCCGTAGACCTGTATACGCAGGCGGAACAGCATTTGCGGGCACTGGGCGAGGCGGGGTGGTGGCGTACGGCCGTAGACCTTTACCTTTCACGAGCCAATGTGCTGATTCTCCTCAGTGATTTTAATGGCGCTCTTGAGGACGCGGCTAAAGTGTTGGCACTGGCTGACCTTTATGGTGCGCCGATTCCTCTGGCTACGGCTCATAATCTCATGGCGGAAATTGCCTATCGCCAGGGTGATTTCGATAAGGTGCAGTCTCTTTCTGACATGGTCATAGCCCTACTGCAAGGCAAACAAACGGCCGTTGGGCAATTGGCGCGCGCATATGTCCTGGCCGGATGGGCTGCCAGTTCTCAACTCAAGTACGATGAGGCTTTGGCGCATTTGCACAAGGCACAAGAAATTTGTATTGAACACGATGATAGTTTCCGTTTAGCCACAACGCTAGAGGCAATGGCGTTTGCCTATTACGGACAAAGGCGTCTTGATCAGGCTTTAGCCTCTATGCAAGAAAGCGTGCGGCTTTCTCGAAATTTCAGTACACCGGTTAATATCGGCTTTGCCTTGAACAACATTGCGTTTGTGGCCTTTGAGGCCGGAATGCCTTTACAGGCGTTAGAGGCATTTGCCGAGGCAGTCACTTTGGGGCGTGATACAAGCCGGAACTTGTTGGCAATTGCTCTGTACAATCGGGCGGCCGTTCATGCGTATGTTGGCAACTTTTCAGAAGCATTGGCAGATTTTCAAGAAGCCGCCGGTTTGCTTGAACCTGAACAGCATATGCGCCAATTACTAGAAATGAACCTGTATTGGGGCATAGATTATTGCATTGCTCTCAGCCAATGGAAGGAGGCGCGTGACCATCTTGATCAGGTTGCGAAGTTAATTTCTATGCGGCCTGAAAGTTTCTATGAAGAGCAGGCGCGTTTACACATTGGCCTGGGTCAGATTGCTTTACATTCAGGTGATCTTGAGTCGGCGGAAAACCATTTTGAATGGGCGGAGAAGCTGATCCGGTCAAAGGCTTTAGTGTGGTGGCAGCCAGTTATTTATTATTTTGCGGGTCTTATGGCCGTTCAGAAAAATGATCCTGCCCAAGCCGTCGTTAATTTTCAGACAGGTCTGGCAGCAATAGAAGCCGGTGGTACGCCTGACTGCAAATCTCTTCTGTTACTTGGGTGGGCACAGGTGGAGTTGTCAGCAGAGAAGAAGTGGCAATTGCTGCAAGAGAGTTTGCATTTTGCCGAGCGGCGCGCACGTTTTGTAGACCGGCTTTATTGTTTCCATACGGCAAGCCAACTATTAGCAACCGCTCATGAAGCCCACCTTCAAGAGTTAGCCA
>JAHBVI010000070.1 GCA_019637635.1 Anaerolineae bacterium | reverse complement strand
CGTGACCACCTTCTTCGCGTCAGGCAGGGCCATTTTTTCTAATTCGCCGGAGTAAGGGGCGGGCACATCGTACTGCGCCACCCGTTTGATGGGCGCGTCCAGGTAATCAAACGCCTGCTCTTGCAGTTGGGCCACAATCTCCGCGCCAATGCCGTAGGTCTGGTGCCCAAACTCCACCACCACCGCCTTAAACGTTTTCTTGAAGGAGGCCAGCGCCAGCGACATATCCAACGGCTGCAAAGTGCGTAAATCCACCACCTCTGCCTCCACCCCTTCTTTCGCCAGCATTTCCGCTGCATCCAGGGAAACGTGCAACCCTTCACCGTAGGTGATAATGGTCACATCACTGCCTTCACGTTTAATGTCGGCTTCGCCGATGGGCACGACGTAATCGTCGTCGGGCACATCGCCGCGCACTTTGGGGCTGGTGTAGAGCGGCACCGGCTCGATGAACAGCACCGGGCCATTGTCGCGGATGGCCGCTTTAAGCAGCCCTTTGGCGTCATACGGCGTGGCCGGGCAGACCACTTTCAGGCCGGGGAAGTGGGCAAAAATCACGTCTGGCGTGTGGCTGTGCGTCGCACCCAGTTGTTTGCCGCCGCCGCCTGGGGCGCGGAAGACCACAGGGCAATCGAATTGCCCGTTGAACATGTAGCTCACTTTGGCGGCGTGGTTGACGATGGCGTCAAAGGCCACAAAGGCGAAGTTGATAGTCATAAATTCGGCCACGGGGCGGGTACCGGCCATGGCCGCGCCTACGGCCGCGCCGGCGATGACCATTTCGGAAATGGGGGTGTCTCGCACGCGCCGTTCGCCAAACTCTTCCAGAAAACCTTTGGTAACGGCGTAGGTGCCGCCCCAGGCGCCCACTTCTTCACCCATGATAAAAACGCTTTCGTCGCGCTGCATCTCTTCACGCAGTGCTTCGGTAATTGCTTCTCGTAATGTTAGTCTTGCCATGTTTTGCTTCCTAAAGGTTCGTAGTAGGCGATTTATCGCCCATTTACGGCGATAAATCGCCTACTTCAAACGAGTTATGCAGGGTAAATGTGGTCAAAAAGTGTTTCCGGCGCCGGCAGCGGTGACTCGTTGGCAAAGGTGACGGCATCGTCCACCTCTTTCATCACCACGTCGTCTATGGCTACCAGTTCAGCCTCGCTGGCCTCAAACTCTTCCAGCAGAACTTTTTGTAGGGCGGCGATGGGGTCTTTTTCGTCGCGCCATTGGTCCAGTTCACCGGCAGGACGATACCGGGTGCGGTCGCCGATGGAGTGGCCTTCGTAGCGGTAGGTGACCATTTCCAGAAATTGCGGCCCTTTGCCTTTGCGGCAGGTATCAATCGCTTTTTGGGTGGCTTTGTACACCTCTATGATATTCATGCCGTCAATCTTTTTGGAAGGGATGTTGTATGCTTTGGCTTTGTCGGCCAGATTGGGGTTGGCGGAGGCGCGGTCTACGGCCGTGCCCATACCATACTTGTTGTTTTCGCAAATGAACACAATGGGCAGCCCCCAGACGCCAGCCATGTTCAATGATTCGTGAAAATAGCCGATATTGGTGGCGCCGTCGCCAAAGTAGCAAAGGCAAACGCCGCCAGTGCCTTTATACTGCTCGGCCAGGGCCATGCCGGTGCCCAATGTCAGGTGCGCGCCCACAATACCGTAGCCACCCCAGAACTTTTTCTCTTTGCTGGCCAGGTGCATGGAGCCGCCGCGCCCACCGACGACACCGGTGGCTTTACCCATCAGTTCCGCCATGACGGCGCCGGCCTCCAGGCCAACGGCCAGGGCGTGACCATGATCGCGATAGGCGGTAATCAGGTGGTCGCGTTCCGGGTCACGGGCGGCGATGGTGCCTACGGCCACCGCTTCCTGGCCGATGTACAAATGCAGGAAGCCCTTTATTTTGCCTTCAAGCTGGTATAGTTCATCGCTGCGTTCTTCAAAACGGCGAATCAGCACCATCTGGCGGTACCATTCGAGTAACGTTGTTTTGTCCATTGAATCTCCTGACGCTAGTTGCTGGCAGCTTGCCTAAGCTGCCAACAACTAGCAACCGATTTTTTTAACCCAGGTGGGAAAGTGGTTGTGTGAACCGGACGGCCGTTGCGCCGTCAACAGGCAAGTTTAGCAAAGTTCGCCTCTGGCGGCGAGTTTCAGAACAGAGAGATTGTCCAAAATATCAGATGGCAGATTGGGCAGCTATTGGGGGCACGGCCTGTCTGATGGGCAGCCCGACAATAAATGTGGCGCCGGCAGCAGGTGTGCTTTGGGCGCGGATATAACCGCCGTGCCGTTCCACAATGCGCCGACAAATGGCCAGACCGACGCCGGTGCCGGGGTATCTGTCACGGCCGTGTAGCCGTTCAAACACCAAAAAAATACGTTCGCTATATTTCTCGTCAAAGCCGATGCCATTATCGGCCACCGTGATCTCACAAAACGGCGCCACTATCCGGCTGTGGATGTGGATGGTCAGCGGCGTCTCCGCGTGGTGAAACTTAAGGGCGTTACTCAACAGGTTTTGAAAGAGCTGTTTCATTTGGGAAGCATCCGCCTCTATCTCCGGGAGAGGCTCTACCGTAATGGCGGCGTCTACTTCGTGAATTTTCACCTCCAAATCTTGCATGACCTGGCCCACAATCTCGGTTAAATTCACCTGACTGAATGGTTGACCATGTGTACGCACTCTAGAAAAAGACAACAAATCAATTATCAGCGTTTGCATACGCACCGCTGCACTTTGCATCCTGTCCAGGTAATCTTGCCCTCTTTCGTCCAAGAGCGGCTGGTATTTTTGCTGCAACCGGTCGCCAAATGCCTGAATTTTCCTTAAAGGTTCTTGCAAATCATGGGAGGCCACATAAGCAAACTCCTGCAATTCACGATTGCTGCGCTCCAGTTCGGCCGTGTACGCTTCCAACTGTATTTCCACTTCCTTACGCGCCGTTACATCGGCGCAAACGCCAATCATGCGCATGGGCCGCTCTTCATCATCCAAAAACAGGGCGGCGCGGGTCTCTACCCAACCACTTTTGCCATTACCACGCATAAGTTTATGCTCATACTGAATAGATGCAGCGTGGTGAAGGTTATGCAACATAGCCTTCATTTGCGCATCCACCATCTCCTGGCTTTCAGCGGCCATAAACGCCAGGTAATCGGCATAAGTTCCCCCAAACTCGCCTTCTTCGACACCATAGACGTTGAACATCTCCGGCGACCAAACAAAACGATCATTGACGACATCCCATTCCCACGTACCCATCGAGGCCGCTTGTAAGGCCAGTTGGAGACGTTCATTACTTTCTTGCAAGAGTTTCTGCGCCCGTTTGCGCGCGGTAATATCTTCATAGGTGCCCAATACGCCAATGATTTCGCCACTGCTATTGCGCAGCGGGATTTTGGACGTGTTCAGCCAGGCCAGCGTTCCTTCGGCCGTCGTTTGTGGTTCCTCATAGTTGATTTTGGGCTGCTCACTTTCAATAACATATTGATCATCGCGGCGGTACAGATCGGCCTGCGCTACCGAGCTTAGAGCATAGTCATCTATTCCAATCACTTCCTGCGGGTCATTCTTGCCCACGTCTTGAGCGAACAACCGATTGCAGCCTAAAAAGACCCCCTGCCGATCTTTCCAGAAGACGCGCACCGGGATGGTATCGAGTACGTTGCTCAGCATTTGTCTGGATTCTCGGAGTTCCGCTTCGGTGCGTTTGCGTTCGGAAATATCGCGGGCAATGCCTAATACGCCGATCAGGTTCCCCTGGGGGTCATACATGGGCGTCTTAATGGTTTCTATCAGTTCCCGGTGCCCGTCGTCGGCATAGGTGACTTCTTCTTCAAAGATGATGGATCGGCCGGCAGTTATGGCCGCCAGGTCCGTTTGCCGGAACGCATCAGCTATTGGTTTGTCTGTAAAATCATAATCCGTTTTACCGGCTATTTCTGACTCTTTGACCCCAAACAGGCGTTCCACTTTAGAATTGCAGATCAAAAAGACGCCATTTGGGTCTTTCAGCCAGACCAGGTCGGGAATCGCTTCGATGACGGTGCGCAGTTGCGCTTCTTGGGCTTGGATGGCTTGCTGCACCCGATATTCAGCAGATACATCACGAAAAACCAGGACGACGCCGGTGATGGCCAGGTTGTTATCCCGAATGGGAGCGGCGGAATCGGCGATTTGATAGGTGGTCTTGTCTCTGGCAATGAGCATGGTGTGGTTGGCCAACCCGACAATTTCGCCACTGGTTAAGACACGTTGTACGGGGTCTACGGCCGTGACCCCCGTTTGCGCATGCTTAATGTGAAACACCTCTGCCAGGGGCCACCCCTTGGCTTCAGCAAATGTCCAGCCGGTCAATTTTTCGGCAACGGGGTTCATGCGCGTAATGCGGCTCTGGGTGTCGGTGGCAATGACGGCATCGCCAATGGAATGCAGGGTGGCCGCCAGATTTTCTTCGCTTTCGCGTAAAGCGGCTTCCATGTTTTGGCGTTCCCACACTTCCTGCTGTAAATGGGCATTAACCTCGGCCAGTTTAGCGGTGCGTTCCTGTACCAGTTCATCCAGATGATCCCGATGATGGCGCAAGGCGGCTTCGGCCTGCCGGTGCGCCTGCAAGAGCAGCGTCCCCTTGATGGCATTGGACAGTTGTGCCCGCAGCAACTCATAGACGTTGCCGTCTTTTGGCCCCATTTCCAGCAGCACATACCCCAATTGCTCTTCCCGAAAATAGAGCGGTTCGACGAGCAGGGTGCATGGTCTATTTCCCGGCAAAACACCTGGTGGCAAGAACTGGCCGGTTAGAAATGGTTGCCCATCCGGCGGCAGGGGCAAACGGCCGTTTTCGTTGTAGGCGGCTACTAATCGGGACTCTTCCGGCAGGGAGTGGGAATGGGCATACGGCCGTGCCTGGTCATATAAAACAAGGGCACAAGTGGGTATGCCCAGGCGGGGGATACTTTCCACAATCGTATCCATTAACCCGGCGCGATCAAAGGCGGTGATCAACGACTGCCCAATCTCATGCAGCATCCAATTTTGGCGCTCTTTTTGCAGATTTCGTTGGGCCTCCGCCTTTCTTAGCTCCCCGGCGATAAACAGCTGCGTTTCATGTAACAACGACTCCAACCGCCAGGATAAATCACTCGACGCCAGATGGGGTAAAGCATAACCACGCAAAACCGCAACCAAACGCTGCCAGGAAAGTATATCTCCCCCGGCGCGCATCACCATCTGTAAAAATCGGTCAACCAGGGGGAGGAAACGGCCGTCCGCCACCCCCGCTACCTCATCGGCCAATGCAGCCACCAATTGTGCCGCCGCTTCACGGCCGTTCAGATCAGAGAAATCAACGACCTGCACCAGCGCCGATTCAACCAACTCCCGGTTAACTCGCCAATGTTCTTCCCACGACATACCCGGTTTATGAACGGGTGACAGGTTTATCGGCAGTTCCGCCGTCTTCAAGCAGCCACAAGAGCGACGTATCACCAACTCAGCCGGGAGTACCCTGACTTCAGGGACGGTATCACCGGCCAACCTGGCTAATAACATGCGAACCGCTTCTGCCCCCATCTGGTGCAGTGGTTGGCGCACGGTGGTCAACGGCGGCACAACATTCCAGGCCTGCTGAATATCGTCAACGCCAACGACAGCCACATCATAAGGTGTTATAAATCCCCGGCGCTGTAACTCCTCCATCGCCCCAATAGCCATGTGGTCATTGGCCGCCACCACAACATCAAAATCCACCCGGCGTTCATCGAGCAGCAGCCGGACAGCGGCCACGCCTGAATGAAACTGAAAATGCCCCGGCGCCACCAACGCCGGGTCAAAAGGAATATCATATTGGTTCAAGACATCTCGGTAAACTTGATACCGAAGTTGGGCATCCAGGCTTTCTTCCGGCCCGGCCACAAAAGCAATTCGACGATGGTGATGTTCCTCAATAAGGTGTATCAGGAGATCATACAGTCCCCGTTGATGGTCTACCTGGATGTTCAGCGTCCCCTGGATAGGGGCGCCAATGCTCACTGCTGGTAATGGGTGGAAATGTTCATAAAGACGGTTTAGCTCTTGGGTCGGGACAAAGTTACCGATGGCGCTAATCATGAGCAAACCGTCTAACTTATCTGCGGAAGCGAGCCGGTATAGAATGTTACGTTGCTTGTCAAAGGGCGCATCCGGCAAGCCGGCCAATGAGCCGCCAACGAAACAGAGCAGGTTGGCATCATGGGCGGCAGCGGCGGCGCGCGCCCCGGCCAATATGCCCGGATGATACCCATGCCCTAAGTCTGAGGTACTTTCTATGAACAAACCAATTGTTGGCCGGGTGGTGTTGGATTTATCTTCATTTTTGTGCGGCATGACACATGTGCCCTTCGCCAATATCTTAAAGCACACATCATTTAAGAGAATAGCTGATTGGGAATGGACTAAACGCTGAATGGGAAATAGACAAGATCAGGGGTTACCCAGACTGTCATACCATCAGAAAATGAGTTTAGCAAATTTTTTCGCTATAGGCGAAGGGTTAGAATGGCGGGACTGGGGAAGGCAGGTATATGTAGACCCTAAGGGTTTTGGAAAACCCTTAGGGTCTGAAAAGGTTCATCAACGGCGCACGGCCGTGTGCCGCACTTCTACCTCTACTTCGGCCATCTGGCTCATACGCTCCAGGCGCATCCGGTCAATACGCCGCTGCAAGTAAGGGGAGAAGTAGCCATCGTACCGGGCTTGCAGTTCGGGCAGCATCCAGTCGTTGCCGGTGATCTGCCCCCGGCAAGAGGGCGTGCCACAACCGCAGGTAAATTCACAATACGGGGTACTATCACTCATGGCATAGTCGAAGCACAGTTCTTCGCCGGGCCAGATGTCGCGCAGCGTCACCAGGGTAATGGAACTGCTGAGGCCGGCATTTGGCTCACAAGAATGGTTGGCGTAGTCGCCCGGCTCTGGTTCACGAACGGGAACCTGGTACAGGTCATCTTCAATCTGGATGCTGTGTTCCTGTTCGCGGTATGAAAGTTGGGCTAATTGCGCACCGGTGACCACGTCACCGCCCCAACAAATGACCAGTTCCCCTTTGGGAATGAACGTGTTGGCATAAATGCCCCAAACTCCTTTGGCTGGATTGGGCCGTGCTTCCAATTTGGGTGATACCCAGTGTGTGAATCGTTTTTCCATCTTTTTGTCTCCTTATTTTTATTGTGGGGCGGTTAAGAAAATCGCCCGACAGCACACAGAAAATAAAGGGCTGCCGTAACTTGCAGGCGGCAACACAAAACAGCCACGGCATGAGGCTGGCTGTAAAAAGGATGTGGTTTATGACGTCAGGTGGGTGGTGGAGGCACGGCCGTTAACGGCCGGCCGACTTGTAGCAAACTGCTTCTGTCGCCACCGGTCAATGCGCCTTTGCAAGTAGGGCGAGAAATGGCCCGCGTATCGTTCTTGCAATAAGGGCAACTGCCCGTTGTTTTCTTCGATTTGTAGGCTGTGGGTTTGAATAAAGCGGGGATATTGAGCTAATTGCTCCACGGTACCAATTTCGCCCCCCCCGGTCGCTCCAACTTCTCCGGTGGCAATGGGGGCATTGGCAAACGCGCCATGACCGCCCCTTTCATTTACCGGGTGAGAGGACAGTTGGGGTGCTGTCCAATGGGTGATGGAATAATAAGTAGAGACGTCAACCATCGCGGTCACCTCCCATGGGGTTATACTCTTGCAGGTTGATCAGACGCTGCAAGGCCAGCGCAAACCGGTGTGCCCGGTTGAGCTTTAGGGGCATCAGGCTATTCAATGTGTAGTCAAAACTATTTTCGTCAGACATATGTCCTCCAGTGGTTTTCGGCCTGGGCGACCGTAATCCGTTATCCGTTATCCGTAAACGATGATCGGGGCCAACGGCCGTGAAACCTTCTGTCAATAATGCAGGCGAATAGTAATCATTTTTGCGCTAAAAACAACAAATTGCTCCCCCCTTAACCCAACCATCATGCCGCTAACCGTTTACCGTTTACCGATAACCGATTACCGTTTTGCCCCCAATGTGCCCGACCAGGTTTCAAACGGCCGTCCCTTCCGTTCGTTCGGCTTAAAAAAGGCCAGGAAGGTCATCACTTTGAAGAAAACAAAACGGTCTTCGCGGGCGCGGGCCAATTCATGCGCGGCGTGCCAGGTGCCGGAGTTGTAGTAAATCTGGTCGAATGACTCGTACCCCTCATAGACCTTGTCCAGCGGCACAATTTCATAGTGATGGGTATGCCCATAGATAATGTGGCGCGCCCACCGATCCTTGAAGGCCGGTTCATTCAGCGCGTGACGGGCAAATGAAGATTCGCCGCCCCACAGCTTATCCTCGATGAAGCGAATGACTTTGGAAGCCGTGCCCAGCGAAACATTGTCGTATAACTTGAGCACAATCTCCAGTACATCTACGGCATCAAACGGCCGTATCGTATCCTTCTGGCGCACAAAATCGAGCTTGAGAAAGGCATTGGCCAGTTCATCCCAGATCGCTTTCACCTGGTTTACTTGTGCCTTGGGGAGCTTCATGTTTTGCAGCACAGTATCAATCCAGACGGGGACGAGGAGCGACGGCCGTACATTAGCCAGTTCGTTCAGGTTATCCAGCAGTTCCGGGGGTAGTTCATTTCCCATGCGGGCGCGCACTTCCTGAGGGAACAGGTTGATCAATTCCACCACAAAAGCATCACCGAGTGTAGCCGCATTACGCCCTTGCTTAGCTTCGTAATTGAAGGGGTCAAAAATGTCACCATGACGGGCAAAGACGCCATGCTGTTTGTATATATCCATGAGCCAGGGGAATTGCGCCGGGTCATGCGGATATGGCCCGGCCGGGTTAGCCAGCCCCAATGCCTGCGTCACTTGCTGGCGAATCGCCTCGTGCGCGTCGCCGGGCAGGTGGAAAAACCAGTCGTGGTTGCCAATGAGGTAATAGATGTTGGTGTGAACGGGAACTCGTTTACGGCCGTCGGCAGGATCAGGAATCGTGATCGGATGGTCACTACTCAGTCCCTTTAATAGCTGAAATGCCAGGACATTGTGGTCTAAGATCCCCTGGGTGATCTCCCGAATTTTGTCAATGAAGAGGGCGCTTTGGGGGTCGTGCCACGGCCGTACATAACCCGCCTGCCCCTTTTTCTGCGCCGTCCATTTGGTGGAGCGAATAATGTCAAACACATCCCCCAGCAGCAGCAGATCCAGGCTTTTGATGGGTTCATATTGCCCATCAGGCCGGTAAGAAGCGTCACAAGCCAACTCTTGCAACCGGGCGCGGAAATCTTCAAACGCCGCCGGGCCAATTGTGACGCCGGTAGTGCCATCGGTTAAATGTAGATCGCTAATAATGACAAGCATGGGGATTCCTCCTTTGAAAATTATGAATGATGAGGGATGAATTATGAAATTTCATCCATCAATCCATCCATTCACTGTGTTCAGTGTCAGCTGTGTTGGGAAATGGGTACGGCCGTTGCCGCCGGTTTCAACAACTTCCTGATGAAAGACCACTTCATTGTAATGCCTGCGAGGAAAAACGGAAAGGATTGATTCTTCAGGGCTGCGGGGGGGACAACGCGATACGCAAAACCTCTCTGGTCACACATCACGCATCTTCCCCCTGTCAATCTCTCATTTGATTATCCAGATGAACGTGTTAGAATTAGAACATGCGTTCTTATTCTGTGTATCCTTACGCCTCCAATGGGACGGGTACGGCCGTTATGAATCCCCCTGCCTGGCCCGAAGATATGGACGACGGCGCAGCGTATGAATACGATGAAGAAACGGTGTGGATTGACGACGAAGGATATATTGTTGACGAGGTGTGGCTGGCGCCGCCGCCACCCGGTATGCCTGCCGTCATTTTGCTGGCGTTCGTCGTCGTTTTGGCGCTGATAGGTGGGGCCGTGCATCTTTCCGGGCAGGCCAAAGCGGAGCAAATTGCCCATACACCCCCCATTAGCAGCGGCGGCACGGGGAGCCGGCTGTATGTGGAAAACCCAACGGCCGTTACCGCCCCCTATGACACTTACACAATCACCCAAGGCCCGCATGGGCAATCATACGGCCACCTGGCCATTGACCTGGCCGCCGGGCGAGGCGAGCCGGTAAAGTCACCCATCAATGGTTTTGTCACCAATTTATATGTGGACGAATATGGCAACACCACGTTGGTCATTGAGAATGACGTGTATACGGTGATGATGCTGCACGGGGATTATGTGGTTGCCGTTGGCGACCAGGTGAAGGGCGGGCAGGTTGTGGGCAAGGAAGGGAATAATGGCTATACGATGGATTTCTTGGGGAATTTATGTTATGGCCGTGTCCAGTGCGGCAACCACACCCACCTCAACATCTACGACAAACGCATCCAGGCTAATGTGAATCCGCTTGACCTGATCCCGTAAACGGTAATCGGTAATCGGTAATCGGTTGACCGATTACCGTTCACCGATAACCGACTCACTCCTCATCCTGAAACTGCCGGTCTAGCTCTTCCAACAATTGCGCCGCTTCCACCAATTTATCCAGTGGATTCACCTCACCGGTGAAGTAACGGTAATCGGCAGGCATCAAATCCAGCGTATGCACAATGTCGTCATACTTGGTTTTTAGCGACTGTGGTGTCACACTAAAAATGGCGGCGACATCCGTGCGCGTCAATTTAAGGAAGTTGATTTTGGCAATGGCATAAGCAATGGCGGCGGCCCAGAGTTCCGGTTTGGGAGTGCGCAACGGCCGTCGCCCCACGGCAATCCGATACTCCAACCACATCTGCATCCCCTTGCCAATCTGCTCCAGCGGCATCTCCAGTTTCTTCATGCCCTCAATCAAGGCCACTTCCACATCATCCAATGCCGTTGAAAAAAGGCGCTCAAAACGGGCGGCGACATCACTATTCGTCTCCGTTTGCAGGTAGCCCCCCATGGCCTCCATGGCCTGGTCATAATGACCGCCGCGTGTATAAGCGCGGGTCAGATTGAGATGATAATCAGGATTATCCGGCGCGGCTTTTATGGCCCCCAAAAAAGAGTCTACGGCCTTGTCTATCTGCCAGGCTTCATAATAAGCCAAACCTTCTTTATTTAGTTGAAATGCCTTGTTGCGTTCAGTCTGTGTTGCCATGATGTTGGCCCGATCCCTGTGCCTTCTTCACGTTCTCTTTATGCCGGATGCTGCCCGCATTGTACAAAGCGGTCACAAGGGCGTCAAGCCGGGTCAAGGGGATAGGGGTTGAAAGCTGTCCAGAATGCGGGTGGAAGTCACGGCCGTAGCCGTTTCGGCCGCCGGGCTACAGATGGCTGTCCAATAAAATGGCTGTTGGCTAAAGTGCAAGCGCACCTGGCAGCGCCAGGGGGCGGCATGGGCCGTCACCGTTTGAGTATAGGCAATTTGCTCATGCCCCAAAAAGTGTGGCAGCCGTTTCACATCGGTCACGTCTGGCTGCACCTGGATAGCCGCAAACAGCGCCGTAAAGGGTGTGGTGTTTCCTGCGCCGGCCAACAGAACCAGTGGGCTGTTATCGGGGGCGCGGGCCAGAAGTTGGGGTGTCAGGTCACCCGTTGGCAGCGGCAATGCCGCCAGGAGGTCGGCCATTTCCGGCTGTTGTTGCCACTGCTCAAACGTAAATCCCGGCGCCGCTGCCCACTCCCACCGGGGCGGCAGCTTCAGCAGGTATTGATCACCGGGGGCAGTCACGGCCGTCCATCCCGGCAGTTTAGGCGCGTCCAGGTCTGTATGAACCAGGGGGCGTCCGGCTAAAACGACTATCAACACGACGAGCAGCAGCATGGTCACGGCCGTTGCTGCCGCATAATACACCAATGTGGTAAACGAGATAGACGGCAACGCCGCTGCATCCACTACCGGCTGCGGCGCAGTTGCGGCCACGCCCGGCGCGGACGCCAGGCGCGCCCCACATTGCCAGCAAACCACATCATCCGGTAACACCGATTGCCCACACCGTTCACATTTTGCCGCCATACATACCACCTTCTCTAAATTGGGTACTCAAGTCCTATTGTTGTCATTGAACCCGATTCGTACACTCTTTTTACGTGGACAAGTTACCCAAAAATATCAAATTGATTCAAGTAAGTATAGGCAAGTAATTTAACGACAGGTAATTTTTTCGCATTTATCCCCATATCCTCCTTTTTCTCCTCTTCCCGCAAAGAGCCTTGCCGCACAGCAAGGCTCTTTGTATTCTGGCCTCCATTCTCTCATCGCCCCCGTCAATGTGCGGGCGGCTCATTGTTGTGGTGGTCGTCAGGCGGGGGAGGGTCGGTCAGACGTTGTGTCAACCGATCTACCTGGCGGCTGGCCCAGCGCAGGGTCGCGGCCACGCCCTTACCGGCTTCAGCTTTCCAGTCGGTTTCACGCAGCCGGGTTTCCAGGTAGGCTTTTTGCTGGCGGGCCTGTTCCTCGGCCGCTTTCACCAGATGTTCGTGTACCAGGTCGGCGCTTTTGGCGGCCACGGCCGTGGCGCCCTTGTGCGCCTCCTTTTTCACGGCGCCTGTCACCGTTTTGCGCGCTTCACTATCCCAACCTTTCTGCGCCGCCTGCGTCACGGCGCCGGTCACTGCCTGCGCAGCCCCTTTGCCGGCCTGGGCTGCCCGCTCTTTGAGGGGAGGGGTACGGCCGTCGGTTGTTACCTGAGGCGGCGTCTCTTCTTCGTCGGGGATTTCAATTTTGAGAATTTCGGGTGATTCATCCATGGTTTTTTCCTGCGCGCCATACGCAGATGGGGGGGAAATGTTGCAGATGGGAGGTGGTGGCTGGTAGTGTAATGGTAGGTGGTGGCTACCAACTACCATTACGCCACCCGGTGGGGCAAGATGATGGTGAAAGTGCTGCCGACGCCCGGTGTGCTGCTGACGGTGATACGGCCGTGATGCCGTTCCACCACAAACTTCGCAATGGTCAGCCCCACGCCCAAACCGGGGAAAAGCTGGGCCGCCCCCTCCTTTTCCATCCGGTAAAACGGATCAAAAATACGTTCCACATCCGCCTCGGCAATGCCAATACCCTGGTCTTCAATGGCAATAGCCACTCCCATGCCATTTTCCCGGTACGCCCGAATAGCAACCGGCGTCTTATCCGGTGAATACTTAAAGGCATTTTCCAGCAGCGCCCGTGTGGCCAGCACCAACCCACGCCGGTCGGCAAAAATTTCGGGCACATCGGGGGCAATATCCATCGTCACCCGTGTCGTTTCCGCTTCCATCGTGGCGCGGGCCGTGTTGAGTGCCTCAATCAAGATGTCGGGCACATTCACATACTCAAAATCCGACGATTTGGGGTGCATTTCATACAGCAGCAAGAGGTCGTTGGTGTGGCCGATGATCTTTTCCACATTCCGCGTAATGGAGTCTAGTGCCATTTTGAGCGAATTACCGGACATCGCCCCCTGGTTAATCAGGCCCAAATAACCACGAATAGATGTAAGCGGTGTACGTAGCTCATGGGAGAGGGTCACAATCACCTGTGAGCGCAGCGCCTCTTGCGCCTCCAGATCGGCATAGGCAGCCTGTAGCGCGTCATTTTTGTTGTTTAATTCGTTGATAACGGCCCGGTCTGTACGCCGGATGTGGCCGATAATCTGGCGCATGAGGGTGCGCAGCAAACTGGGGTTGGTGCGGGCAATGGCCATGAAGTCGGCTTCGCCAATCTCAATGATGCGACATTCCGTCTGGGTGCGGATGGTAGCCATGCGCGAGGTCTCGCCTAAAAAGGCCATTTCGCCAAAGTAGCGCGTAGGGCCAAGTGTATCCACCAAGATTTCCTGGTTGTCATCGGCGTGAACGACAATATCCACTTGCCCTTCTTCCAATAGGAAAAGCGAATCGCCTTTATCACCCTCCTGGAAAATATCAAATCCAGCCGGGAAGGTGCGCACCCGCGCCGCCTGCACCAACGATTCGATGTCGTTGCGGCTCAGATCGGGAAAGGCCGTATGCAGTAATTGGATAGTTCCATTGGTTAACAGCGCGTTTGTTGTCATAGACCACCTGTAAGCCCGAAAGGTTTCAAAAACCGGTTAAGCCTCAACATTCTAGCATAGTTGGCGGCCTGTGTTGTGTATAATTTACGGCCGTTTCACTCTGACCGGGCGTACTATATTCCCAATAGCCTCCTTTATAATTCACGCCCCTTGAATGGGTAGGGCCTACTGCCAAATTTATACTTGCTGCAAAAATCTGGGCGCTGCTCCCATACTGGTGTTGCATGGACAATTTTATCGGCAAGAAATTTGAGCAATTTTTAATTGAGTCATTTGTGGGCAAAGGTAAAACCGGCTCCGTTTACCAGGCGCGTGACTTGAATTTAGACCGGTCGGTGGCTATTAAACTGTTATCTCCTGAACTGGCCATTCACCCTGGCATCCAGCGGCAGTTAGCCCAGGCGGTGCGCAACATTTCCTCGCTAAGCCATCCGTCCATTGTCACGCTATACAACCTGGGCAATCAAAACGGC
This sequence comes from Anaerolineae bacterium, assembly GCA_019637635.1. Classification (GTDB taxonomy): domain Bacteria; phylum Chloroflexota; class Anaerolineae; order Promineifilales; family Promineifilaceae; genus CAADGU01. The sequence goes on along the minus strand of JAHBVI010000070.1, from coordinate 20,036 downwards.
CGTGCCTATCTGGTAACTGATTTTGTGAACGGTATCAGCCTGGACAAAGCCCTGCTGCGCCTGAACAGTCGCAGCCAGTTTATGCCGTTGGCGGAAGCCCTGCACATCATGGCCCAGGCCGCCGACGCGCTGGGAACCGCTCATCAGGCGGGGGCGCTGCATTTGAACCTGAAACCCAGCAACATTCTCATCAAACGGCAGCAGCGGCAGTCCCGACCAGGGGAATTTTCTCTGCGCGCCATGCTGACGGATTTTGGTCTGGCGTTGATCCCGGAGACGGGGATTCAAACCGCTTTTGTTGATCTGCACAGCAACTTTCCTTACCTGGCGCCAGAACAATGCACCAATGGGGCGGTAGACGGCCGTGCCGATATTTACAGCCTGGGCATCATCTTATACGAATTATTAACAGGACGAACGCCTTTTGCGGTGCAATCACCCACAGAAGCGATTATGCGCCATTCAGTGGAATCGCCACTGCCGGTGCGCGATTTGCGCCCGGATGTGCCCCCGGCCATTGCCAATGTGGCCTATACGGCGCTGGCCAAAGACCCGGCCAAACGATACCAGATGGCCGAACAGATGGCCGATGCCCTGCGCCACGCCGGGCAGATAGCCTCTACCAGCGAAAATGGAGCAGCGGTACGGCCGTCTCCGCCCACCGCCACCCGCACCCTGGCCGAACTGACCGGGCGGAAGAAAAGCACGGCCACAGCATCGTCGAAACCGACGCCAGAACCGGCGACCCCACCCAAACCACCGCCGCCGGCGCGCCAGCCAGTTTTCAACTCACCCGCCCTGATGATGTCTGAAACCATGCCCGTGCAGCCACAGTTTGATACGCCTGTGTTTGGCCTGACGCCGCAGCAAGCTGAAGTTGAAAAGAAACAACCGCCGGAAACAGTCGTGTTTGCCTCGCCGCCGCTCCCCGAGCCATCTGCCGAACAGGTTATCACTCCGCCGCCTGTGGCGCAGCCACCGGTGACGCCACCCCAGCCCACACCGCCGTTTGCCATGCCCGTTGCCGCCCAGCAAACGGCAGCGGAACAGGCTACCGATGTCCATGTGCTGGATGTACCGGCGCAGGCGTCACAAATTGTCATTATTCGCCAGGGGCGCGGGCCACGCAAGGCCACGCTCCACAAACCACAAATTCTGATTGGCCGGGCAAAGGACAATGACATTGTGCTGAATGCCCGGGACGTTTCCCGGTATCATGCCCGGCTAGATTGGGTAAACGGCCGTTGGCGCGTTTCCGATTTAGACAGCAGCGGCGGCACTTTTGGCGACGGCCGTCGCCTCTCCGTTAATGAACCGGAAACCTGGCTACCCCACCAGACTTTGCAAATAGGCCCTTACTTTTTGCACTGGGCCGCCGCCATAGAATTAGAAGCGGCCCATCCGGCCAATGAAGAACCCCAAACAGAGTTATTCCAGGTATCCCAAGATGCCAGCCAGGTACAAAGCACCTCAGGTCGTTTTGGCGTGGCGCTGCACCCGGCGCTGCTAACGATGATGGCCGGTGATCAGACTACTGTCCAGATTGAACTTTTTAATCAAGGGCCAACCACTGATACGCTCAAACTGGCGGTCAACGGGCTGCCGTCGGGCACGTATTCGCTGACGCAGCATTTTGTAACGCTGGCGCCGGGGGCGCGGGCCAGCATTCCGCTGGCGCTGCAACTACCATCCACCGGAACCTTGATGTCTTATCGCATTGCGGCGGGCAACTATCCGTTTGAACTGCTTGTCCACTCAAAGACACATGAGACGGAGACGGCCGTCATCGCCGGTATGCTCATTGTCACCACCCAGGAGCAGTTTTCGCTGGGGCTGTGGCCGTCACAAGTAGACGATGGCGACAATATCCGCATTCTCATTCGCAATGAGGGCAATGTGCCCAACACCTATAGTCTGGTGGGGCGTGATGAAAAAAGCCTGGTGCAGTTCGGTGGGCAGCGGGGGCGGATGCAGCTTAAGCCAGGCGAAGCCATTACCCAGGTGGTGACGATACGCGCCCGGCAGCGGCCACTGTTTGGCCGTGAACAAATTGTCCCCTTTGAAGTAGCGGTGCATACCGAAAACGGTCAGCAGCAGGTGAAAGCCGGGCAAGTACGGGTGCCGCCGCAGGTGCCGCGATGGGCGATGTGGCTCAGTACCGCCATTTTTGTGTTGATGTTGGGGGTGTTGTTGGTCACGGCCGTGATCACCCAGGGACAGGCGCAATGGCAATCCCCGGCGCCCACCCAGGCCACTCCCGCCAGCCAACCCCTCACCTGATGGCTTCGGTCACCTCGCCGCCCGTAGAGATGAGAAGCAGCCCCAGCAACCCAAGAAGACCGCACCGCAGCAGTGATGTTGAAGAACGATTTGGCAAATCGTTTTACACTGGTGAGGGCTAAAAACGCCAATGTCCAGTTATATTCTTCATTTCAGAATAGTCGGCAAATAAATATATGAGCCACATCCAGCATTATGCTTGACTAATTCCCATTCCGAGGCGCCATTGGCCAGGATTGAAAATTGGCCCCAATATATCCTCTCAACCAGTCCATGAGTGCCAACATTACTATACGCTGCTCCGGTGAGCTCAAGAACATCATCATAATAAACCTGAACTGCTCCGGTCGCATCAACTTCAAGGCGATAATTATGAAACTCGTCATCAGTGTCAACTGATGCAACATCGCCTCTGCCTGAAGGCGCAAGGAGGAATACTACATCATTGCCGATATACAATGTATTACCTAAAGCATTACCTTCATCAGGTTTGATCGTGAAACCAATCGCAATCGGCTCTCTAAGTGTAGAGCTGGTTGATCCAGACACTCTTTTCACTCTTGCTTCAATCATTAAGGGGTATGATATTGCCAAATCATATTGTATGTAAAAAATCTGTTCACTATTTGCAGAAGTACTAATCACTAATTTATCACCGGATAAAGTGGGGTCTTCAGGGGTTGCTCTATCTATTAGAGTCCATTTTGGGCAAACTTCCTCTGGAAATAATCCGGTTGAGGCATCATAAATAACTTCAGAATTCGAGGAAACGCCAGGCTGTGCAAATAAGGTTGCAAACCAGAGCCAACCTGATGCCAGTGAAATGATACTTATGGTAGTCGCAGTGATTAATTTCTTCATTATCTCTTTTCCCTTCCATACTTTTGTACTCTATTTGCCAATCTTTTTCGGATGGCTTGCCGGCGATACCGATTTAATTGCAAGCAAACGCCTCGCTGCCCAGGTTATGAGTGACGCTTTTTCGCACTCGAAAAGGCACTTCAATGAGTTCTGTTTCTGCTTCAACAACGGCGATTCCTGACTCCCAGGTTTCCAGCCAAGTCAGGGTATAGGTCACATTTGTCCCAGGCTGCGCTTCCATATTAAATGAAATTTGTTGGGAATTGAGATGGATCCATCACTGTTCCCTTCAAAAACAAAAACGTGAATCAGTATAAGGTTGTATGCTAATGCCAGGCCATAGTGTCTTATCTAAGAATCACCGGTAAATAAGTTGATCCAGCCTGGTAGGGCGCAGCTACAAAATTGTGTTCACCACTTTCGGTTGTGTTGCCGCTCAAATCCGTGCTTCTCACCCGGAAGTAATAGGTCGTTCCTTCTGTTAGCCCCTCCAGGATCAGGGCATGGTCTTTGACATGTGCCGTCTCAGCCAACGTTTCTGAGTACACGCCTGGCTGGGTTCCATAGCGGATCTCACTGTCAGCAAATTCATCTGTCGTCCAGGTGACCTGCATATGGTCACCGGGCACTGGTAATACTTCAATCTCGCTGTTAATAATCGGAGGGGTTGTATCACTCACTAACTCTCCTGGATACTGAAGGGCGACATAGCGGTTACTACTGGCGTAGTGGATGACAACACGGACTGCTGCCTGCTCCAAAGCTTGCTGTAAGGCAGTTGGTACAACCTGTAAGGCATGGTAACGCAGACTGCCAGCTTCTCTGACAATATAACGAGGCAGCACTTGATCTAATAAGTCCGCCAGGTTACTTGAATTAGTGAGACCTGCATCTAGAGAGGAATCAGCCCCCGTGATTTCAAATGGATCACCATAGGCAATGATGAACGGACTCGACAGGATCAGAACCAATATGACGCTTAGCGACGTGATGGTATAACGTATTTTCATGGCACATTCCCATAGACCAGAAGCACAGCCCCTTTCATAGGACCACAATAACTACAAGATAGTAGTGTAATTGTGTGCGTTTGGTTTGGAGGTAACTGAGTTGGGGTAAAGGTGCCCCAAGAAGCTGTACCACCACTGGCGATAGTTACCCCATTCAGTTGGAAAGAACTACCGCCGCTACCGCTAAACGCCCAACTTCTTTCGTAATATGTGTATATGTCGGGGAGCTTCATCGTGAACTCATCTGTCGCGTAACTAGGGGTATAATCACCCACAAGCAATAAATTGGTGGCGTCAGGGTAGCGAAAATCGTAATAGATGGGGGTGAAATTACTGCCTATGCCGATACTGTTGGCCACTATGCCTAATATGATCTCTAGCTTGGTTTGAATGGGGCCACCGGTGTAGTTGAGCGTGTCAAATATCTTGCCCACAGGTTCATCATTAAAATAGTAGGCCAATACCCAACCATCAACATGGACATAAACATGAGCGTCATGCGGCTCACCATATCCTGTCACTGCCATTGAACCAATAATGTAACTGCCGGTATCCGTTTCAATCGTGCGATACAGCCCTCTTACGTCGGACAAATCAATCGTTCCCGGAGCCTGAAAGTAAGCTGACATGCCTGCTTCATCAACAATAGATTGCGTCGGATCTCCCTGGGCATAAGCTGTATGGACAAATGGGGGGGCTTGCAGTGAAACCGGGCCGTTTTGCCTCACTGCTTCAGGCGCTGTAGCGCCAAAGAGAACACCGTGATAAATGCCGCTTGCTAGAAGCAGCCCTAGCAAAACCGTGATCGTAACTATTCTCAGCTTAAATTTCATATTTCCTTACCTTCCTTTGAATATATCGAACGCAGTCCCAATCTCTGTTGCCCCACGAGACGCTTTCCCTTAAAATCTTAGCCAGCTTGCCAATGAAATTCTGGATCCAAATTGGGCCAAAATTGAAAAGAAGAACGATGCAAGAGACGTTAGCCGATGTGTTAGGTGAGTACGTGGAACGCTCACGTTATTCTCGTGGCCAACTGGCGGCCCTGTCTGGTCTACCCAAACGAACGGTTGCCAACTGGCTGAAGGGGCGAGTGCAGAAGCCGCAGCAGTGGCAGGGATTGGTGATTTTAGCGGCCGTCCTTCACCTGGATGAAAGTGAAACAAGCAGGCTCCTACAAGCGGCTCAGCACCCAAGCGTGGCCGAGCTGCGGCAGACGGTCACGGCCGTCGAGGACATCGCCCTGTTAACACCCTGGTTACAAACGGAACCACCACCCTTCCAGGCCATTTCTGACCTACCCTATTTTGTCGGCCGTGAGCAAACACTGGCTCAACTGAAAGAGGTATTGCTGCAAGGGGCGTTTGTTAACGTGTGCAACTTACAGGGAATGGGCGGCGTGGGCAAAACGGCCGTCGCCGCTCACCTGGCTTACCAGTTAAAACCTCATTTTCCAGATGGCGTGCTGTGGGCCAACCTGGCTGCCTCGGATACGATGACCATCTTGAGCCAGTTTGCCCAGACCTATAACCACGACGTAAGCGGACAGACGGATGTAAAGAGCCGCAGTGCCCTGGTGCGCGGCATTCTGGCGCACAAACGGGCGCTTGTTATCCTGGATGACGCCCAAAGCAGCCAGCAGTTAGCACATCTACTGCCACCTAGCACGGGCAAAACGGCCGTGGTCATCACCACCCGCCATGATTTAGCCGCAGCCGATGGCCTGAAACGGTTCGAGATACGTCCGTTTACCCGCGAAAGCGGTCATGCCTTCACCCTGTTTGCCAGCCTCATGGGTAAAACAAGAGCGCGCCAGCATCAGGCAGAGCTGTTAGAAGTGGCAGAGTTGTTAGGCCACCTGCCCCTGGCGCTCGCTATTGTCGCCGCCCGCCTGGCCTACTCTCCCCAACTGAAAGTTGCTGACCTGCTGGTCCAAATCCGCCGGCAAGAGGCCCGCCTTGATGAACTAAACCGGGGTGAAGACCGGAATGTACGCCTCTCTGTTGATACCAGCTTTCAGGCCCTGTCTGCTGACCAGCAGACCTTGTTCACGTCATTGGGCGTCTTTGGCGGCGACAGCTTCAGCGTGGAGGCTGTGGCGGCGGTAATAGAAGTGGCCCCGGAAACGGCCGCCGCCCGCCTGCGCGAATTAGTCCAGTTGTCGTTGGTGCGCGCGGAGGGCCACCATCGTTACAGCCTGCACCCTTTGTTACGTGATTATGCCCGCGAAAAAATTGGCGAGAAAGCACTGTTTGCCCGCATGGTCATCTATTACGGGGGCTATGTGCGCCAACACGAATTCGATTACGTCGGGCTCGTCCAGGAGACAAGCGGCATCGTCGCTGCTTTCCAGTCAGCCTTTGAACATAAGCTAGACATCCATTTAATCGAAGGGATCAACCGCCTCTACCCATTTCTGGAAGCGCGCGGCCTGCACCAGATAGCGGAACGACACCTGGAGCAGGCGCTGCAAATGGCCCAGGCTAATGGCCACAACGTCCAGACTGCCTTCATCCTGTCCCATTATGCCCATCAGGCCTATATCCAGGCCGATTATGGCCAGGCTGAGATACGCTTGCAAACAGCCCTGTCCCTGACCGAACCCGAGGCTGACGCGTCTCTACGCAGCGGCTTGCTCTACAACCTGGCGGCCGTATATACGGAACAAGGCCAGTTTGTCCAGGCAGAAGCAGAGCTACAAGAAGCTTTGACCCTGGCCCGGCAAAGCGAGGATCTGAGAAACTGCAGCGACATCTTAAGCCTGCTGGGGAAAGTGGTGGCCGTGAGCCGGGGAGATTATGAGCAGGTTGAGGCATATTTACAGGAAGCCTACCAACTGGCGCAGCAGGTGGGTGATTCTTATCGCGTTGGCAACCTGCTCATTCGTCTTGGTTCCCTGGCCTACCATCGCGGCCGGTGGCAACGCGCTGAGGCCTATTACCAGGAAGCGCTTGCCCTGGCGCGCCAGAGCGGCAACCGGCGGGGAGAGATGAATGCCCTGCATGATTTAGGGGTAATGGCTCAGAGTCAGGGGCAATTTGCCCAGGCTGAAACCTATTTTCAGGCCGGTATGGAACTGGCTGAAACTATCAGCTTGAATGAGATGATGATTTTCATCTCAACTTGCTTGGGGGAGGTAGCTCGTGAGCAGGGGAAGCTTGACGCGGCCAAAAAGCATTTACAGCGAGCCGTGTCTATGGCTCGTACCATCAACCACCCGGCGAATTTGAGCTATGCGCTAGCCAATCTGGGAGCCATTTTTCTAGGGGAACAGGATTATGGGCACGCTGAGGTGTATCTGCGGGAAGGTCTAGACCTGGCCTTGCGGGCAGGGCAGGTGTGGGACAAATTTACGGCCCTCAGGTGGTGGGGGGAATGGTGGCTGGCCCAGGAGATTTTTGAGGAAGCGAAGGCTGCCTGGCAGCAGGCACAGGCGTTGGCCGAGGCATCGGGTACAGATGAGTTGCGCGGCATGATTCTGTTCCATCTCGCGCGGCTTGAGCAGGCACGGGGTAACCTGTCGGAGGGTCTTCGCCTGGCGCGAGAGAGCGAGGTAATCCTCAAGAGGCTGGGGCACTACTGGCATATTGAAGTTGGCTCCTGGGTGCGTACCTATGAGAAAGTGGCAGGCAACTGAAACGTTTCGTAAGAACATGGAGAGAGGAGCAGCTTTATGTGACTTTCTCGGCCGCTCATGCTGCGACAATTGCCCTACTTTATGCACGTAGCCGAATCCTCGTTCCGCGCTTCTTTAAGCCCTGGCCATATGTTCAACGGCCTGGGCGCTCTCAGTGACGCCCCCAACCCGATCAGCACGACGGCCGTAATCACTGCATCACCTTGGACCATTTCATGGCTGCGGACAAGCTTTGTCAAGTCCCGAAAAGGGGAGGAAAGTGGGAACAGGCAGCAGACATATGCCCATATGGAGGGAATAAACCTGGTAGCTGTTCGACCGATGCTGTCCTAACGCTGGCACGGCCAGAAACCGACCTGAGGGGAGCGAAAGCCCACAATCTTCTCTTTTGAAAACCACCTCCCCTGCACTATAATTGTGCCAATTTTCACGGAAGGAGAATTTAATCGGTGATGCAAACTGGAAAATTGTGGCGATTGATCATGGTATTTGTGCTTTTGGCAGCGGTGGTGGCGCCGACGGCCGTATTTGCCCTGAGCAACGACGGCGGCAAACAAGACGGTACGGCCGTGTCCTACCAGCATGAAGATGACCACGAACACACTGAAGAAGAAACTGTAGTGCCAGAAGGTAGCAGCGACGGCGTTGGGTTTGTCCTGACGCTCATAATTGGCATCATTGCCCTGATTATTTTTGTGGTAGCCATCTTGGGCGCAGTCGGCTTGGGGGTCATTGGCATTGGCTACGCCTCCGTCAGCCCCGGCGAAGAGTAAGGCGATTTAGCTAAATCGCATCACAGGAGAAGTGAACGTATGCAAGAAGTGCTGGCACAATTGACCGCTGCCCAGAGGGAGTTGGAGCCAAACTTTAAGGCGTTAAAAACGGCTGTGGCCGCTTTGAACACGGCCGTGAAACTGGCCTCTGAGAATAAAGCCGACGCCCTGCCCATGCACAAGGCGCTGCTGAAACTGGAAGCCGCCGCTGCCGAAGTGGACAATGAGACGCTGGCTACGGCCGTGTCCACCTTCGCCGCTGCCACCCAACAGGCGCTAGACGACCTGGCCTTTGATTTTGCCAAAGATTTGCGTGAAGCGTTTGCCCGACGCGGCGAAACGGTAGACGGCCGTCCCCCCATATTAACCGTCGGCGACCTGACCTTCAAAATTGAGATGGCCTCGCGTAAAGGGCAGTGGTTGTACGGCCGTGAACCACTCACCAACCCCATCCCCCTCTCCCTCACCGGCATCCTCAAAGCGTATGACCAGCAGGTGAAACGCATTGTCAACCGCCAACTGGAGAGCAGCTTTTTGCCCGACCTGCAAAAGGCGTGGCAGGATTGTATGGATAAACGCAAGCAACGGCCGTCGGGCGGGCGCATCAACATCGTGGAAGTGTATGCCCAACTGACCATGAACCGGCAAAATGCCCGCTTCTGGAACGCCCCCTCGCGCAGCACTTTCAAAGATTATGAACGAGTGCTGTTTGTGCGCGACCTGGTGCTGGCGCAGGAACAGGGGGAGACCCCCTTCCGCCTGGGTGTGGCTACCAAAAGCCAGGCCGAACAGGCCAGCCGCGCCATCTGGCTGCCGCGCACGGCCGTAGACGGCAACTACTACAGCGACATCACCTTTGAGTAAGGATGAATTAGGAATTATGAATTATGAAGACGCTTCATAATTCATAATTCCTAATTCATAATTCAATATGAGCGAAGCGACTCTCTCTCGTCCCCTGGCACGAAACATCATGGAGATTTTAGGCAGTTTTGGCACACCGCCGCCGCGTGGGGTGCAGCATTTCAACGTGGGCAACCAATCCTTGCTGGCGGCGCTGGATCAATTCTACCTGTCGTCTTATTTGCAGGATGGCGGCGCGGCTTACAAAATGGTTATTGGCGACTACGGCAGCGGCAAATCCCACTTCCTCTACTGCCTGCGGGACATCGCCTGGGAACGCAACTTTGTCGTGGCCAAAGTGGACCTCAGCCCGGTGGAAACCCCTTACGACGACCAGAAAAAGGTATATGAAGCCGTCGCCCAGCACATCATTTGGCATGAATCGGACGAGGCGATCAGCGATGAAACGGGGCTGACTCGCTTTCTGGAAGGGGCGCTGCGGCGAGTGGTGGGCGGCCCGTTGAGCCTGGAGACGTTGACTAACCCGTTGTACCGGGGGCTGGTGGATACGGTGGAGGCTACGGCCGTAGACAGTCCGGCCTACCAGACGGCCGTACTCGCCACCTTTGACGCCCTCATCCGTGATAACGACGAGCGGCTGGACGCGCTCGGCCGTTGGCTGATGGGCGAAACGACCAGCCCCGACGACACCAAAACCCTGCGCGAAATCGGCGTCACCGGCAAAATCAATAAACCCAACGCCTTCCGCATGTTGCGCTCCCTTTGCCAGGTCATCCGCGCCCTCAGCTTTAGCGGCCTCATCCTGCTCTTCGACGAAGTAGACCGCATGGCCTCCGTGGGCGGCAAGGCGGAAAAATTAGCCACCGACACCCTGCGTGAAGTGATTGACCGCACCCGCGAAGATTTGCCCGGCGCCATGTTTGTCTACGCCGTGCCGCCCCAATTTGTCAATGACACCGTGCCCAAATACCCGGCGCTGCAACAGCGGGTGCGCGCCCCCGGCCATTTCAGCCGCGCCAACCACTTCAGCCCCCTCATCAGTCTGGACAACCTCGATCTGAACGAAGATGACCTGATGCTGGCCATTGGCGAAAAGCTCATCCCCATCTACGAAACCGCCTTCGAGACCCAACTCGACCATGCCATCCAGCGGGCCAACGCCGTCATCCTGGCCAACGTCGCCCGCGACGTATTCCTGGACATCAGCCACCGCCGTCTCTTTGTGAAATCCTTTGTGGTGGAACTCTCTCGCCAACATCATGGCGACGAACACACCATCACCGAAGTCGAAGCCCAGGCCCTCCTGCGCGGCCAGATTGACGAACTGTCCGGCGGCGAGACGCCACCCTATTGAACCATGAGACGGTGTTCTCATGACCGTGATATAATCGAAGTTATGGCAGAATATCAAATCACATATAAAGAGCGGCTGTATCAAGAAATTGAAGCTACCCCCGGTGAGTATTTACCAGCGCTTTTGAATATCGTGCGAGTATACAGGGAGAGCGTGACACTCAAGCCAGCTGTGGATAGTTTTTACCAGGGTTGGCAGGAAGCTATGCATAACGAAACCTTTTCTATCAATGAGCTTTGGGACGGGATTGATGCGGAATGAGTACGGCCGTAGAATCCGCCATCGAACTCCGATATACAGCCGAATTCAAACGTAATCTCCGCGCCTTATCCAAAAAGTACCGTCACATTCGTTCAGACATTCAACCTGTCATTGATGCAATACAGGTTGGTAATTTTCCTGGCGATCAAGTGCCCGGCGTTGGCTATACAATTTACAAAGTACGAGTACAAAATCGTGATTTGCAAAAGGGTAAAAGGTCGGGCTACCGGTTAATCTACTACTTGCAGACGCCAAAACAGGTCATATTGATCACCGTCTATTCTAAAACCGAGCAGGCAGATATTTCTGCAGTTCAGCTTCGCCATATACTCAGCAAATTAGACTCAGAGCCATGATAGGACAACAGGTAGAGCATCCGCAGTTTGGGAAGGGGCAGGTCACGGCCGTGTACCGCAACGGTTCGGAGTGGCTGGTCTGGTTTGAAAACGGGCTGCGTTTCCGGCGGCCGGCCAGCGAATTTATACGGGATGGGCAACCTCTGGCCGAACCGCGACCGGCCTATGCCGTCCCTTTCCAGCCCGCGCCGATGCCGCAAAACCAGTTGGAAGCGCGGCAGTTGATCGAATCCTTGCGCGTGGGCATTGCCCCGGCGCAGCATGTCCCGGAACTGACCATCAATTTGCAGGCAGAACGGGAGAGCCTGATTCGCGGCCTGAACCAGGCGCACCAGCACGGCGGCGCGGTGCGGGCCGTGGTGGGTGAATACGGCTACGGCAAAAGCCACCTGGTGGAACTGACCACGCAGGAGGCGCTGAACCGCAACTTTCTGGTGGCGGCCATCAGCCTGGATTTACAAGAATTGCCGCCGCATCGCCCCTTTGCCATCTACCGCGAAGCGATGCGCCATTTGCGCTACCCAGATACGGACGAACGGGGGCTGGAGCCGCTGCTGCTGAAAACGGCCGTCCACCCCCACACCATCACCCAATTACAAGAAATGACCCCGGCCACCCACGACCCGTTCACCGTGGGTTTGCAGGCTATGGCCAACACCACCTCGTCGCGGCAGCGGCAGGCCTGGCTGAACTGGCTGATGGGTGGGCGGCGGGTGACGCTGATGAACAAGGCGATGCCCCGCGACGTGAAATTCCCCTCTATTTACACCATTGGCGAAAATGCGCGGCAGATGGCCTATCTGTTCACGGCCGTCTCCACCCTGGCGCGGCTGAACAGCTACAGCGGCCTTTGTTTGCTGGTGGATGAGGCGGAGAGTTATTCGTTGTTACGGCCGTATCAGCGCCCCAAAGCCACCCTCTTTTTCCAGGCCGTCATCTATGCCGCCTTGCGTGAGCAGCAAGACAAACTGCGCGAAGAGCAGTTCCCGCAGCACCGCTGGCGCCATTACCCCATGGCCTATGGGCCGGGACAATCCCTCTTTTTCCTCTTCACCGTCACCCGCAGCGACAACCGGCTGCCCCTGGCCGACTGGCTGGCCGAGGATGACATCTTCAACCTGGAACCGGACGCCGACCCACAAGAAGTGGGCCAATTTTTGCAGCGCATCCTGGTCTACCACGCCCAGGCATACGGCTATGAACCGGGAGAGCGGCAGGCACAAATTCGGCGCGGGGCGGCGGAACATCTGGCCATGGGGGTGCGGCACGGCCGTTTCTCCATGCGCAGCGTCGTCCGTTTAGCCGTCGAACTATTCGACCTGCTCTACCTCCACCCCACCTACGACGTCGCCACCCTGCTCGACGAACTCCGCGCCCAGGTTCGGTAAACCAAATGGATTACGTCTTACATAATCTTCGGCTGCAAGAGTTGGTACTTATCGTCCGGGAAAACAAGCGTTTCTACGATGATTTTGTGGCTTTTCTTGAGGAGGAAGGTTTTGCTTCGGTCATCGCCTTTATCAACGAAGCGTCGGATGAACGAGCCGCCACCACCATCACCCGATATTTCAACCGTCCCACCGAAGTTAAATTGTATGATGGGCTGTTACGGCCGTATACCAACGCAACAGCCAAATGGTTTTTCCTGGCCTGGTTGCTCCGAGATGCTGCCATACAACGTCTCCAGCCGTTGTTAGCAACTGTGCCGGGAGAGACGATGGTCGAGAGGAAAACCTATCTCATTAACGAGATACGCCAATTTGTGGCTCCGCTTTTCCCCCAGGCCGAGAGTTGGGAATGGCCCGCTGTATCTGAAGTCATGCTATCCCGGCTTGAAGGCAGCAGGAGGGCGTTAAAGGGAACCATATTTGAGAATATAGTGAGACGGCATCTGGAAAATCTGATTGAGAAATACGATTTGCCTTTGACAGTGGGGAAAGGGGAAGTCAGAATCCACGACGAAACATACGACATTCAAATATCAGGCCCGGGAGGCTCTCTGCTGATGCCTGTGAAGACACGGGAAACAATGGGAGGGGGACACGCCCTGCTTTTCACGCGGGACATCTATAAATCAATTTTGGTGGCTACAGAAAATGGTTACGCATGTGTTCCGGTTGTCATTGCGGAATCGTGGTCAGGTGATTTGGCGGCATTGAACTCTGAACTCTACATTTACATCCAGGCAAATCCCAACCAGATTTCAGCTATCGAACCTTTACTGGCCCAAGAATTGGTGAGTTTGTTACCCATGCTTGAGAGAATGAGCGGGCGTTAAAACAAGGTCAGTTGCCGCAGGCGTTCTTGAGCCATCTCACAGTATTTGGGGTTGCTGTCAATGCCTACGTACTTTCGGCCGAGACGTTGGGCAACAACGGCCGTTGTGCCGCTGCCAATAAACGGGTCTAGTACAATTCCGCCCTCTGGGCAACCGGCCAAAACACAAAGCTCCACTAACTTTTCGGGGAAAACGGCAAAATGGGCTTCACGGAATTTTGAGAGCGGAATGTTCCAGACAGTACGCCGATTTCTACCCATTGGATGAAACGCCTGATCCCAACGGCCGTTGTGTAAATTGGCATTACCGGCGTTTTTCCCGGCTTCAGGCGTCCCATTTACCTTGCCAAAATGATTGCGTCCCCCCTTCATCTTGCTGTCCGGAGTAAACGTAACGTGAGGTTCCCGGATGGCGTCAGCATCGTAATAATACGCGCTGCTCTTTGTAAACAAAAAAATATACTCGTGATCTGTCGTTGGTCTGTTTTTTACCGAAGACGGCATGGCATTTGGTTTGTGCCAGATAATATCTGAACGAAGAATCCATCCCTGACTCTTGAGCGCCAAAGCGACCTGCCAGGGTAAACCAAGCAGATCGCCTTCCTGGTACTTGTCTCCCAGATTGAGCCAGAATGTGCCATCTTCATTAAGGAGGCGATGACATTCCGCAAAGACAGTGAGCAAATTGCCAATATACTCTTCCGGCGTTTTTTCGTTACCGATCTGCACAGGCGTACTGTAATCACGCTGCCAGTAGTAAGGAGGGCTTGTTACAATGCAGTTAACCGAGGAGGAAGGTAATTCAGCTAACACATTGGCAGCGTCACCATGAAGTATTGAGTTTACCCAATTTATTGTTTCGTCTGTCACAAAACACCTTGTCAGACAGGATTTTCCACCACCCTGTTATAAACTGTCATCCTCTAGCCCAACGGCCGTGCCCAAACGATAGACAGGCGCTAATTCTCGTACCAGGTGGCTTATTTTGTCTTGTTCTGCCTGGTCGGCCAGAATTTGCGCCAAATCGCTCAAACTGAGTATGATGGCCTGCGATTCGTTATGCCGTTTGATAATGTAGCGGGTACGATTTTGCAACACATCATTCAAAATGCGGCCGAAATTATTCTGGGCTTCGGTTGAGGCAATGGTTTTGGTTTCCATCAGCGAAATTCCATAGATTAGCTAATTTAGCTAAAATTATACAGAGAACGAGGTGCATGGTCAAATGAACGAGCTATTGAGTCAGCAAGAGGTGAAGGCGCAGCTTCCGCATACATGGCGGCTGTTTTTTGCCCGTCACGGCCGTTTCACCCCCGTCCAGCAGCAAGCCATTCCCCCCATCCTGAACGGCCGTGATACCCTCATCATCGCCGCCACCGCCGCCGGCAAAACCGAAGCCGTCCTCGCCCCCCTCCTCGAACGCCTCTGGCCCAATCTCGCGGTGTCCCCACCGCCAATCTCCCCATCTCGCGGTGTCCCCACCGCCAATCTACACCTGCTCTACCTCTGCCCTACCCGCGCCCTGGTGCGTGACCTGTACGAACGATTGCAGCCGATTCTGGCGGACACGGCCGTGACCATTGGCCTGAAAACCGGCGACGTTCCCCTGGCGGCCCAACCGCCCGCCATCCTCATCACCACCCCCGAATCCACCGATTCCCTGCTCACCCGTTCTCCCAAAATTTTTACCGGCCTGCAAGCCATCGTCCTGGATGAAATCCACCTGTTTGACAACACACCACGCGGCGACCACATCCGCTGTTTGCTGCCGCGCCTGGAGCGCATCCGCGCCTATGAACAGCCGGATATATGGCCTATGCAGCGCATAGCCCTGTCCGCCACCGTGCCTGACCCGACGGGTGTGGCCCGGCGCTATTTGCACGAGGCGGCCATTGTGCAGGTTCCCGGCGGGCGGCCGATTGCAGCGGAGATACGGCCGTTATACTCCCTGGCCGAACTGGTAGAAGCGTTAAGCCAACGAGCCGCCTTCAAATCGCTCATCTTTTGCAATTCCCGCGCCGAAGTGGAGCAAACAGCCGTCACCCTGCGCCAGCAGTTGCCCCGCCACGCCGACATTTTTGTGCATTACAGCAATCTGGACACGGCCGTGCGCCGGGACGTGGAAGAGCGGTTTGCGGCGGCGGCTACGGCCGTGTGCGTTTGCACCTCCACCCTGGAACTGGGCATAGACATCGGCAGCGTCAACGACGTGGTGCTGCTGGGCGCGCCGCCGGACCTCAACTCCTTCATGCAGCGCGTGGGGCGCGGCGGCCGCCGCACCACCCAAACACAGGTCTTGTGTATGCCCCGCTCCCCCGGCGAATGGGCGCGGTTTGAAGCAATGTTGGCTTTGGCGGAGATTGGAGATCGGAGATTAGAGATTGAAGCTCCACAATCTCCAATCTCTAATCTCCAATCTCACATTTACACCTTCCGCCCCTCCGTCCTCATCCAACAAACCTTCAGCCTGATCAAACAAAGCCCCACCGGTAGTGTGCGGCTGGCGGACTTGCGCCGGATTGCGCCGCCAGAAGTAACGGACGAGGGTTTGCGCAAAATTGTGGGGCAGTTGACCTTTGCCCACTACCTGCAAACAGGGCGATTGGGGGAGTGGAAACCGGACGAGAAATTACAGGAGTTGCTAGACCAGCACGAGATTTACAGCAACATTGGCGCCGAGGTGGAGGCGATCACGGCCGTAGACGCCCACACCGGCCGCACCATCGCCCACACCGACCGCAGCTACCCGCCGGGTACGGTGGTGCTGTTTGGCGGCCAGCCCATGCGCGTGGCCTGGGTGGAAAAGTACCGCTTCGGCCTGCTGCCCGCGCCGGGGGGCACAGTGGATGATCTGCTGCGTTTTGCCACCAGCTATGCTGCCATCCCTTACCCGATTACCCAGGCGGTGGCCCGTTCGCTGGCCGTGCCGCCGGGGCAGATGGTCTGGCTGCCGGAGGAACCGGGTGGTTTCCTGTTTCATTTTTGGGGCACGGTGTGGGGGGAATTGTTAACGGCCGTACTCATTACCCAGGGCATCTCCGCCGAATCCATCAACGAATACTGCCTTTACGTCCGCCAGCCGCTTGATCGCCTGCCCCCTCTGGATGAAAAGTTGTTCCAAAAAGCAGCCCGCGACCAGGCCATCACCTTTGCCAACCGGCTGGAGATGGGGCGCTTTCACCGCCTGCTGCCCGCCGATGTCGCCACCGCCGCCACCATCCACCAACTCAATCTGCCCCAATTCCAGGCACAATATCGCGCCGCCACTATAACCACAATGCCGGCTATATTTGGACAACTGGCGCTGTTGGCTCAATAGAGAGGGAGATTGGAGATTGGGGATTGGAGATTAAATCTCTCAATCTCTCAATCTCTCAATTTCCACCGACGTTTCGATGATTTCCGCCGCCAACGCTCCATGCGAAAGCTCTTGCAGCGCCTCCTGAAAAATGGGGAACTGCTCCACCCGGAACCGGGCGGTGATGGTGATGTCGGCGGCGAACGCTTCTTCCAGGATACGGCCGTCAAACTGCCCAATCAGCAAGCGCACCCGTTCCAACAAGGGGTAGGGCAGAACCAGCATCACCGTATGCGTGGGCACTTTTGCGGCGCGGGGCACGGCCGTCAGCACCGCCTGACCCGCCTCCGTATACGCCCGCACCAGCCCGCCTGTGCCCAATTTGGCGCCGCCAAAATAGCGTGTCACCACGACGGCCACATCGCCTAAACCGCTACCTTGCAACACGGCCAGCAACGGCCGTCCTGCCGTTCCCGCCGGTTCGCCATCATCACTGCAATGGGCCGTCACCGACGCCCCAAACCCCACCAAAAACGCGGGCACATTATGGCTGGCGTCGCTGAACTCGGCTTTCATGCGGGCGATGAACGCTTTGGCTTCGTCTACGCTGAAAACGGGCACGGCCGTAGCAATAAACCGGGAATTCTTCACCACAATTTCCACGCGCGTTTCGACTGCCGGGATGGGGTATGGTTTCACGGTAGACATGAGCGAATTGTAACGGCCGTTGCGCCCCCCTGCCACCTGCCCTAGAATCACTTCATGCGTGTGCGCCTTCCCCTGCTTATACTTTGTCTGCTACTGGCTGCCTGCCGAAATGACACAATCCCCAGCGGACAAGGAGACATGGTATCCCCCCTTCCCCCCCTCACCCCCTCACCTGCTCACCCTACGATGTTCCCATCGTCCACCCCCTCACCCCCTCACCTGCTCACCCCGGCGTCCTCGCCGCCTCCACCTGCTCGCCCCACAACGTCCCCATCCCCCACGCCCACCCCGGCATTCCCCGCCTACACCGGCCCACCGCTGCACCGCGACCTGTTGGGTGTGCAAATTCACCTGATGGAGCGCAACCAGGACGAGATTTTTGCGCATCTGGCCGCTTTGGGCGTAGGATGGGTAAAAGTGCAGGTTTCCTGGAAATTGTATGAGCCGGCGCCGGGCCAACTGCACTCGGAACGTTTTGCCGAACTGGATGCTTTTGTGCAGCGCGCCAACGCTCAGGACATTCAGGTACTGCTCGGCGTGAGCAAAGCGCCGGAATGGAGCCGCCCAACGACGGAGATGGATGGCCCGCCGTCTGACTTTGTTCTCTATGAACAGTTCATGCACACAGTGGCGGCGCGTTACCGGGGGCAGGTAGCGGCCTATGAACTGTGGAACGAAGCCAATTTACAGCGGGAATGGAACGGCTTCCCCATGGGCGGGGCATTGTTTGTAGACTTGCTGCGGGCAGGCGCAGCCGGTGCACGGGCGGCCGATCCGGCGGCGCTGTTGATTGCTGGCGCACCGGCCGTAACGGGGATCAATGATCGCGTCACGGCCGTAGACGACCGCCTCTTTCTTCAGGAAATGCTTCAGGCCGGCGTGACTGACTTCGTAGACGGCATTGGCGTACATCCCTATGGCTATGGTAATCCTCCGGACAGCACGGCCGTCCACCCCTCCCCCCTCACCCGCAGCCACAACAACCACCCCAGCTTCTTCTTCGCCGACACCCTGTCCGATTATCGCCAACTCCTGACCGAAAACGGCGTAGATTTACCCCTATGGGTGACAGAATTCGGCTGGGGCAGCTTTGAAAACGTGGCCCCAAGGCCCCCTGACGAGGCCGCATTTATGGCCGACGTCAGTGAATGGCAGCAAGCCGTTTACACCCTACGCGCCGTAGAAATGGCCCAAGTCGGAGAGGTAGCCGGGCCGCTGATCTTGTGGAATCTCAACTTTGGCCCCCTGCTGGGAACCGATTTCTCTGAATCCGGCTACAGCCTGCTGCGCCCCGATGGGACTAAAAGGCCACTCTACTTTTCTCTCGCCACCGCCCCAAAAGAGTAAGAACAGTGTATTGTAGAGACGTTACATGGCAACGTCTCCATAATGCAATTATGAGTAAACGCTGGCAATCTCTTCCCAAGCCTATCGCTTTTGTTTTCTCCGCCGGGGCCGGTTCCGGGGCGGTACAGGTGGGCATGTTACAGGCTTTGCACGAAGCCGGTTTGCAGCCCGACCTGATCGTGGGCGCATCGGTGGGCGCATTAAACGGGGCGGTGATTGCCTGTTGGGGGATGGCCGATGGGGTGCGGAGTTTAACGGCCGTATGGCCCTACATCACCCGCGAAGCCATCTTCCCCGGCGGCAAAATTGACCAGGCGCGCCACTTCCTCAGCAACCGCACCAGCATCTTCCCCAACCACAACCTGATTGACCTGGGCGTGCGCACCCTGCCCACCCGTCAATTTGAGGCCCTGTCCATTCCTTTTGGCGCCATTGCCACCGAAGTAATGACCTATCACGGCGCCCTCTTCACCAAAGGAGATTTATACCAGGCGCTATTAGCCAGCACCGCCATTCCCGGCATTTTCCCGCCGGTGGAAATTCGCGGCAAGCTGTATGTGGATGGGGCGCTAACAGCTTATGTGCCCATGCGCGCGGCCGTGCAGATGGGCGCCGCCTCGTTGGTGGTGCTGGACGTGGGCGACGCCTGCCAGCGCACCGCCCCACCGCGCCACGTAGCCGAAATGGTCACCTGGGCGCTGCACGCCGCCCTGCGCCAGCGTGCCCTGGTGGAAGCCCCCGCTATCGCCGAGCAGTTGCCCGTCCTCTATCTACCCTCCCCCTGCTCCATCTCCAAAGGGCTGCTTGACTTTTCCAACATTCCGGCGCGGATTCAGGAGTCATATGAACTGGCGAAAGCGTTTCTGGATTATGCCCCGCTGCCCCAAGCGGGCATGATTGTGGGTGGCCCCCACCACCACACCGACCTGGACGCGCCAGGGCTGGTACACCTGACCGAAGCATAACCCAGGCGCAGCTACGGCCGTCAGAATCCTGTCAGAAGTATTGAA
>JAHBVI010000007.1 GCA_019637635.1 Anaerolineae bacterium | reverse complement strand
AAAAAGGCAATCTCCCAATCTCCCAATCTCCCAATCCCCCAATCTCTCCAACCTGGATGACATTCGGACGGATTTCGGACGGCCGTGCCCTATCATGCGGCCAGTTATCCTTAATTCACCTTTAGGCAAGATGTAAAACGTAAAACGCCCGTCGTTTTACGTTTTGCGTTTATGCAAGGAGCAACAATGTCTGTTCGATCTGTCCCATTTCTGCAAAACAAGTGGCGCTGGAGTACGGCCGTTGGCCTGCTGGCCCTGATCATAGCTCTTTCCATCTCCATGGCCGGTTCCACACCGGTGCAGGCCCTTTCCACCACCACTGTGTCTACCACCGCCCTCAACAATACCCCCGGTAACAGTTGTGATCTGTGGGAGGCGCTGCAAGCCATCGCTGACTACAACAACGGCGCCGACACCGACAACAACGGCAGTATTTCCAGTTATCACGAGTGTACCACCGGCCCTGGCCCCCACGTCATTGTTTTTAGCGGCTCGGCAGCCGGCGGCACCATTACCCTGAACAAAGACCTGAACCCCGTTCTGCCCTGGGTCACCGATAACGTCACCATCACCGGCCCGGTAGTCATCAACGGCAACGGCGGCGCCGGCGCCAACCAGGTGGACTCCTCCATCTTTCATGTCAATGCCGGTGGCAAGCTGACACTGCTCAACATGGTGGTGCAAAACGGTTACACCAGCGGCGGGGGCGGCGCTATCCTCAGCCAGGGCGGCGATGATGAGATCAACATCATCGGCTCCAGCTTCCAAAACAACCGGGCGGCTAACCGGGGTGGAGCCATCAGTTCCGTCGGCAAGATCAATATCCTGGCCTCCAACTTTTCCGGCAACCGGGCCTTAGGCACCGACGGCGGCTGGGGTGATGCCTTTGGTCAGGGTGGCGCCATTCATATGACCGGGTACAACTCGCTCAATATCTCCCTGAGCAACTTCGCCGGGAACATCGCCACCGAAGGCGGCGGCGCTATCTACACCGGCGCAAACAGCGGCGAAATCTCCGACACCGTTTTCAACGGCAACATCGTAGACGATGACGCCCCCAACGATAGTACCGAAGGCGGCGGCGCTATCTACAACTACAACAACAGCAGCGACGGCGGCTTAACCATCATTCGCTCCGTGTTCAATGGCAACCTCAGCTTTGAAGCGCCCGGCGGCGCTATCTTCAACGGCTCCGATGGCTATCTACGCATCCGCGATAGCTCGTTCAACGCCAATATCGCCGGCGATTTGACCAATGAAGAAATGGGCGGCGCTATTTACAACCGAAAAGTGCTGGATGTGCGGCGCGTCACCTTCCTGGCAAATCTCTCATCGCGGGGTAACGGCGGCGCGCTGGCTAACGACCGCACCGGACAGGCAACCCTGGCTAACGTCACCTTTATTGCCAATGGCGCGCCCGACGGCGACGGCGGCGCGATCTGGAATGGCAACACGCAGCAAGGCGGCCCGGCTTCCAATATCAATCTCTACAATGTCACCTTTTCCGCGAACGCTTCTCCCAACGCAGGTGCGGCTATCTTTAACCAGTCAGATGGCAGCCATGAGGTACGGCTGGCCAACACCATCATTGATGGCATTGGCATTGCTGGCGATAACTGCAACGAGGCGTTGACTTCCCAGGGCTACAACATTGACAGCGCCAACACCTGTGGCATGAGCCAGGGCAGCGACCAGAATGGCACTGACCCCAAGCTGGATACGCCTGGTTTTAACGGCGGGCCGCTGGCCTCGCTGATTACAGTGGCGCTGAAAGAAGGCAGCCCGGCCATTGACGCGGGCAGCAACAACGTGTGCGCCAATGATTACGTGCAGAATCTGGATCAGCGCAGCGACCCGCGCCCCAAAGGCTCCACCTGCGACATTGGCACCTTTGAAGCTGATCCCGCCGTGCCGGTCTACGGTTCAAACCCGATACAGCCAGGGCCGGTTGTGGTGGGCAACACCAGCGTAGGCGTGCCGGTGACCAATACCTTTACGATCCTTTCTGTAGGCAATGCAACCTTGCAGGTGAGCAATCCCACATTGGGTGGCGCGAACCCGGCCCGGTTCAGCGTGTTGTCGCCCGCGTTCCCGCAGAGTATAAGCCCCGGCGGCAACCGCCAGGTCGTGGTTCAGTGTGACGGCAACGCGGTGGGCGACTACACGGCCACGCTGACGCTGAGTACCAATGCGCCGGCGACCTCTTCGGTGACTTATGACCTGGAGTGCCATGTCGCGCCGCAGCCGACGCCTGGGTATGGCTCTAATCCGGCCCCCGGCGGCACGCTGGATTTCGGTCAGGTGTTTGTTGGCGAATCCACGCAGCGTACATTGACCTTTTTTGAAACGGGCAACGCCACATTGACTGTTGGCAGTGCTGGTTTGTCAGGAGCGCATCCAACTGACTTCAACTTTAATGCTTTTGATGGCACTATTAATGATGGTGAACCACCATCTACACTGCCGATCACCTGTACCCCGGGGGATTTTGGGCTGCGCACGGCCGTACTCACCCTGGCAACCAATGACCCCAACCAGCCCTCGGTAAGCTATAACCTGGTGTGCCAGGGGGTGCCTGTGCCCCCGGCGCCGCTGGCTTTTCCCGGCGTCAGCTACATCAATGGGCAGGGTGGCATCAACTCGCTCAATGGCGCGTATGATATTGCCCTCAGCCCTGATGGCCTGTTTGCCTATGTAACGGCCTTTGACAACGATACGCTGACCGTTTTCCGGCGCAATGGTGAAACGGGGGCGCTGACGCTGGTCATGTCCACCACGAATGTGGATATGGACGGGCCGCAGATGGTGAAGGTTAGCCCGGATGGAACGCAGGTCTATGTGACTGCGCGCAACACCGACAAGTTCCTGGTCTTTAACCGTAACATCAACACGGGTATGGTTACCGTGAGTACCGTCTTTACCAATGGGCAGGGCGGCGTGTCCGGTCTGGATTATCCATATGGGATTGCGGTCAGTCCCGACGGCCGTTTCATCTACGTCACCGGTTTCCACAGCAATTCCCTGGTCAGATTTGGCCGGGACAGCAACGGTACGGTTTCTTTCCTCAGCGCCCTCATAGACCCCACCAATCTCGACCGCCCCTATGTGGTTGCGGCCAGTCCTGATGGCAAGAACCTGTACGTCACCGGCGGGCATAATGGCGTCAGCGACGAAGGATACATCTCCGTTTTCAGCCTGAACCCACTGGACGGTTTTGTTACCTTCGAGCAGCGCATTGCCGAAGGGCAGCTCATCTGTGTCATCATCATCATCCCCTTCTGTTTTAACCTGGATGCGCTGGGCGGGGCGTGGGGCGTCACCGTAAGCCCGGATGGGGCCAACGTGTACGTCGCCAGTTATTTTGATGATGCGGTAGTGCGGTTTGTGCGCGACCCGCTTGATGGTTTGCTGACGTATGGTGGGCGGATTACGAATTCCTCCATGCAAATGCAGATGGTTGCGCCAACGGCCGTGCCCGACGAACTCTCATCAGACCAACTGCCAGTGAATGGCCGGGAAGTTGAAGTCATAGATGAGGTCAACGTCGAGGGACTGAACGGGGCCATGGATGTAAAGGTCAGCCCTGACGGGCAGTATGTCTATGTCACCGGTTCCATCTCCGATGCTTTGTCTGTCTTTGCCCGCAATCCGGCCAACGGCGTTCTGAGCCAGGTGCAGGTGATCTACACCTTCTTTGGCCTACCGGCAGTAGATGGCGCCCGGCAAATTGCGCCTACGCCGGATGGTCGGGGTGTATACATCACGGCAACGGTGGATGATGCGGTGGTTTCTTTCCGCATGGCGAACCCCGTGCCCACGCTGAATGCCCTGCTGCCCGCTTCCGCGGCCGCCGGCAGCGGCGGCCTGACGGTGCGGGTATTGGGGCAGAACTTTGTGCCCGGTGTGGTTGGCAAACTAGATGGCGCGGACCGGCCAACAGCATACGTCAGCCCGGATGAGATTGAGATGACGCTAACGAGTGCGGATGTGGCCGGTGCGGGAACAAAGGTGATCACGGCCGTGAACCCGGCGCCCGGCGGCGGCGCTTCCCTCAACAGCCTGGACTTCGTCGTCACCGCACCCGGCGAAAACCCCATCCCCTCCATTGATTCTCTGCTGCCCGGCGGCCTCATGGCCGGTGACCCGGCCTTCTCGCTGACGGTTTACGGCGCCAACTTTGTCAACGGGGCAACGGCGCAGTGGAATGGGGTGAACCGGACGACGACGTTTGTCAGCAGCACCGAACTGCAAGCGGCCATCCCGGCAACCGACCTGCTTTCTCCAGGATCAGCGGCGGTCACGGTAGTGAATCCTGGCCCTGGTGGCGGCGCTTCTAATGCGGTGCCCTTTGGCGTGGCCGCGCCCGGCCAAAATCCGGTGCCCACCATCAGCGGCCTGTTGCCTGCCCACACCTTTGCGCGTGGCGCAGCCAGCGACCCCGTCACCGTTCGGGTGAGCGGCTTAAACTTTGTACCCGGCGTCCAGGCGCAGTGGAATGGGCAAAACCGGCCAACGCAGTTTGTGAACGAAAACACGTTGCTGGTAACGTTGAACAGCTTCGATGTAGCTTTTGGCGGTTCTGGCTCGGTAACAGTAATCAATCCTGGCCCTGGCGGCGGCAATTCAAACCCGGCCACCTTTACCATCTACCCTTATGCGATCTTCCTGCCGATGGTAATCAAGTAAAGGCCAGTGTTGTAGGGCGATTTGACAAATCGCCCTACAACACCGCCTTGTTTGCCTACGTCAAATTGACGGCAAATTAAGAATTGCTCTTGACCGTAAACCGATTACCGATTACGAATCACCCCGCATACCGCTGCCGGATATTCGGCACCAGGTATTCATCAAAGGCGCGCTGTACGTCATAAGCCGGCCGCCAGCCCCAATCGGTTTGGGCTGCTTTGTCATTCAGCCCGGCCGGCCAGCTATCCACAATTCCCTGCCGCTGTACGTCCGGGTCAAAGGTAATTTCCGCCTCTGGGAAAGCATACCGCACCCGCTCCTGAAACTCGGCCGCCGAGAGGCTGAAACTGGTGACGTTGTAAACGCGCCGCGACAGGCTTTCCGTGGGAGCGCGCCACAGCTTCAGCAGCGCCGTAACCGCATCGGGCATAGCCATGAAGGGGATGGTGCTGTCTGGCCGCACAAAACAGGCATAAGGTTCACCTTTTGCCGCCGCGTGCAGCATCTCCGGGCCATAGTCGCTGGTGCCGCCGGTGGGCACGGTAAAGGCGCTGATCAGGCCAGGGAAACGCACACTACGAAAGTCCAGCATGATCGGTTTGGTGCGGGCTAACTGCTGGAAATGGTCGCTGTAATACGCCCCCAACAATTCGCAATACAGTTTGTTGCAGCCGTACATGGTCGTGGGATAGTTCCAATCCCACTCCCGCACGTAGAAGTCGCGGGCTTTGGTGGGCAGGTCTGGCAGGCCATAAGCGGCGATGGAACTGGGGAAGATGAAACGCACCGGCTCACCGCGCCGCTGGGACTGTTCGGCCGCCAGTTGCAGCAGGGTCAGTGTGCCGTTGACGTTGACCTGATGGGCCAGTTCGGGGGCAAATTCACTGCGCGTGGAAAGCAGCGCCGCCAGATGAAAGATGGTATCAATCTCGTATTCGGTGACGAGGCGGGAGAAGAGGGTTTTATCGAGAATGTCACCCTGGATGTGGATGGTACGGCCGTGCATCTCCGCCGGCAGTGCATGTAAGTCTAGCGTCAGCAACGTATATCCATCGTTGTGCGTAAATTCGTCCACAAGGGCCTGGCCGATCTCCCCGGCAGCCCCCGTAATCATGATCACTTTCTTGCGCATGGTCTCCTCCTGGGAAAGTTAGGAATTAGGAATTATGAAGGATGAATTATGAAGAATTTTCATCCATGTGGGCAGGCATATTGTACCCCAAAATGGAAATTGACGAAGAGGTAGGGCGTGTGATACCCTCGAACGGCAATGAGGTGATCAATTACCAAATTACCCAATTACCGAATGACCAATGACCAATGACCAAATTACCAGACAGTCAGATTACAATGGATAGTGAAGACGAAAAACCAATAATTGAGCCAGCGTTAGTGGTAGAATCGCCGCCCTGGTCACGCAGTACAAAGGTGATTGTGACCGTGACGGCGTTGTTACTGTTGGTGCTTGTGGCCTATCGGTTTGAGAGTGTGCTGTACCAGTTCATCATTGCCGCTATCCTGGCCTATTTACTCAATCCATTTATCATCATGTTGGACAAACGCACCAGTTTGAAGCGGGTTCATGCCATTTTGGTGGTATATCTGGGGCTGGCCGTGGTGGTTATTGGCGGGGTGGTAATCATTGGCATGGCCGCCTACCAACAGAGCCAGCGATTGATTCAAGATGTGCCGGGGTTGATTACGGGGACTACGGCCGTGATCCGCAACACCATCGCCAACCTGAAACCCATTGCCATCGCCGGTTTTGAATTTGATCCCCGCACCCTGGATTGGGGGTTGATCCAAAGCCAGTTATTGGGATTGGTAGAGCCAACACTGGGCCGCAGCGGTCAGATTGTGGGCAGCGTGGCCACCGCCACCGTGCGCCTGTTGGGCAACATCTTCTTTATTTTTGTCATCTCCATCTACTTTGCCGCCGATTTACCCCGGCTGGGTACACATGTGGGCGATATTGCCACAGCGCCGGGCTACCGCCAGGACGCCGAACGCATCATGCGCGAATTTGGCCGCACCTGGAACGCCTATTTACGCGGCCAGGTGGCGCTGGCATTGGTTATTTTTTTTGTGGTCTGGATTGGCCTCTCCATTTTGGGCGTGCAAAATGCGCTGGCGTTGGGGCTGCTGGCCGGGTTGCTTGAGTTCATTCCGGTCATTGGGCCAATTATCAGCACAGTAGCCGCGACGACCGTCGCCTTTTTTCAGCCAGGCACCATTTTTGACCTGGCAAGCTGGCAATATGCCCTGGTCGTTTTGGGTTTTATGATTCTGGTGCAACAACTAGAGAACAACATTCTGGTGCCGCGCATTGTGGGCGAGGCGCTGGATTTGAATCCGATTGTGGTGATGATTGCCGTGCTGATGGGTGGCTCTATCGCCGGTATTTTGGGGATGATCCTGGCGGCGCCGGTCATGGCTTCGCTCAAACTGGTAGGTGGTTATGCCTGGCGCAAGTTGTTTGATCTGCCGCCGTTCCCGAACCCGGAAACGGCGCCTGGCCCATCACCGGCCTCGGTGTTAATCCAACGCAGCCGGGAAATTGTAACCGACCTGACAAAATTGGAGCCGCCGAAAAAGTAGGTGGCAAACGGGCATGAGTATTGACTTGTTTCGGGAAGCGGTGACGGCCGCGCGTGACGGCCGTGACCGGGAAGCACACGAATTATTGCAGGAACACCTCATGGGGCAGCCCCGTCATGAAATGGGCTGGCTGTGGCTGAGTAAAATTTCCCCCGACATTGACGAACAAATTCGCGCCCTGGAAACGGTCTTGAGTCTAAATCCCGGCCACGAAGAAGCCCTGTACCGCCTGCCAGAGTTAAAAGCAGAACGCAAACAACAAGTGCAGGCCAACCAGGCAGAAATATTGCAGGAAGCGGTGTGGGCTTATAGGAACGGCCGTCACCATCAGGCGCGCCAACATCTCTTGCAAATCACCCGCAGCCATCCCCACCACCTGAAAGCCTGGGTTGGCCTGGCCCAGGTGGCCCAATCACCCGCCGAAAAAATAGCCGCCCTGGAAATGGTGGTAGCCCTCAACCCCCAACACGAAAAAGCGGCCAACACCCTGCAAAAACTCAAAGTTACTTTTGACGATCCCCTGGCGCTGGCGCAGGCATACGAAGCCGTTAACCTGATGACCAAAGCCTTGGCCGCTTACCAACACGCCGCCCAAAAAGCGCCAAACGCCACCGACCGGCACATCGCCGCCAAACATGCGCGTGAATTACAGGCCGTCCAACAGCAAACAGAACAGGCAAAACAACAAAAACCGGCGCCCCCCCTCACCATGACCAGCGACAACGCCACCCTCATCCGGTTGGGCGTTGGCCCGCTCATCGTCTACCTGCTGCTCATCTTTATTCATGGCGGGTTGAACCCATTGCATGTGCCCTGGCTGGCTTACCTGGGTATACCGGTGGTGGCTGCCGGCGGTCTGCTGATTGCCGGGGCTACCAATACGCCACACCACCCGTCCTGGCAAAAAATCTTCGGCCAGCAGGGCATTCCCAACCAGAACACCGCTTACGCCTTAGCTTTTATTGGCAGCGTCATTGCCCTTTTTCCTATTTTGCTGTTGCTCACCGTCTCATACAATGAGCTAATACTTTATTATGAAACACTCGCTACGCGAATGAATTAGGATGGAGATTAGCTCAATCTCCAATCTCTATCTAATCTCCAATCTCTGACTCTTAACCAGCCATGTTCCCTATCAACGACACGGAAAAGAATCGCTACACCAGCCTGCCCTATATGACCCTGGTGATTATTCTGGTCAATATCCTGATTCTGATAGCCGTCGGCGGTGATGTGGGCACGTTTTATGTATTGGGGGTCACACCCTCGTTGGTTATCAGTCAACAAGGTGGCGGGGCAGTCACGGCCGTGACCCACATGTTCCTGCATGGCGGCCTGGTTCACCTGCTCAGCAATATGCTGGCTTTGTGGGTTTTTGGTCGCCGCGTGGAAGATGTGTGTGGCCCCTGGCGTTTCCTGGCTTTCTATCTGGTTTGCGGCTTTATGGCCGACATTATCGCCGTCATTACCCGGATGCACTCCACCATCCCCGGCATTGGCGCCAGCGGCGCTTTATACGGCGTCATGGCCGCTTACCTGATGCTTTTTCCCAAAGGGCGCATTCGCATCCTGTTTGTCTTCTGGTTTCTGCCTGTTTTCAACATGGACTTTCTCAATGGCCTCTGGCTTTTTGTCTCGGTCATCTTCTGGGCCGGTTACATTTTCACGGCCGACAAAGGACTAATCCGAAGCGTTCTCTCCCTATATTTTCCCACCATCCGCGCCTATCTGGTCATCCTGTTTTTTGTGCTGTTGGAAATTCCGCGCGCCCTGCAAGTGCTGGTCTTTGACATTGAAGCCTCGGTCGGCCATTGGGCGCATCTGGGCGGCTTTTTTGGCGGCCTGTTTATCTTCTTCTTTCTGCGCTCCGACGCCTTCCACCGCTACCGGAACGAGTTGCCTTTGTAAGGCAATCTGGCAAATTGCCCTACAGCGTCAACACCACTTTGCCAATGTTTTCATCCCGCGCCACATATTCGTGTGCGGCCTGGGCTTCTTGAATGGGGAAAACCCGGTCAATAATGGGTTTTAGTTCGCCGGTGCGGAACAGGTGCCAGAAACCAGCCTCAAACTGACGGGTGATCTGGATTTTTTCGGCAGGGGGCCGGTTGCGCAGCGTGGAACCGACCAGACGCAGCCGGTTGCGTAAGACAAGCCCCATATCCAATTCGCCCCGCCCACCGCCGAGCAAACCGATATTGACCAACCGGCCAAACGGCCGTAACGCCCGCACATTTCGCTCCAGATACGCACCGCCGACGGGGTCCAGGATCAGGTCAACCCCCTGGCCGTCGGTAGCTGCCAGCACCATTTCCAAAAAGTCTTGCTCTTTGTAGTTAATGGCCAGGGCTGCGCCCAATTCACGGCAGGCAGCCAGTTTGTCGGCGCGCCCGGCGGTTACAAAGGCCACCGCGTCGGTATTGCAGGCCAGTTGAATGGCCGCCGTGCCCACGCCGCTGGCCCCGGCATGAATGAGGACGGTTTCGCCCGGTTTCAAATCTCCTTCCAGAAAGAGGTTGACATACGCCGTGTACCAGACTTCGGGCACGGCCGTACCCTGCGCAAAACTCCACCCATCCGGCAGCCGCAGCAGCATCCCGGCAGGCACAGCCACCTGCTCGGCATAGCCGCCGCCGGGCAGCAAGGCACACACCCGGTCGCCGGGCTGCCACCCTTCCACGGCTTCGCCTACGGCATTGATCACCCCGGCCATTTCCAGCCCCAAAATGTGGCTGGCCCCCGGCGGCGGTGGGTAGCCGCCCCGCGCCTGGAGCAGGTCTGCCCGGTTCACGGCCGTTGCCCGCACATCCACCAGCACCTCATCCGGCCCAAACGTCACATCCAATACATCCTGCCAGAGCAACAAAACCGCGCCATTTTTTCGTTCAACAACAATTCCTTTCATCCTTCACCATCCAAGAACATGAGTAGATCGCTATCTCTCCACCAGCCCAGACTGTCTGACCCGGACTTCTGTTATAATCTTGTCCCAAGTATAACCTTTCCATCCCATCCGGTTAAACGATTATGATAATTCGTTTGAAACGCCTCCTTTCTAGCTTAATCCCCCCCCTCTTTCTGCTTCTATTGTTGTGGCCGGCCTTCATGCAGGCCGCCCCCGCCGGACAATCCCCCCCCTTACCCTTATCTGAGCAGACCGCCGCCAAGATTCACCCGCCACTACAAGAGGAAATGGCGGCGGCAACCGGTGATGAACCCCTGCGATTCATCATCGCTTTTGCGCAACAGGCCGATCTGACACAATTACCGGAAGGGGCAACGGCCGTCGCCCGGCGCGCCACTATCATCCAACAACTGCAAACAACGGCCGTCGCCGCCCAGGCCGCCACTATCACCCAACTGGAAACCATGCAGGCGGACGGCCGTATCCACACCTACCGCCCCCTGTGGATCATCAACGCCATCGCCGCCACCGGTACCGCCGACGCCATACGCAGCCTGGCGGCCAACCCCGATGTGGCCGAAATCCGCCTGGACGCTGTGGTGGATCGCGTCCAACCGGCGGCCGATGACCCCAAACTGACCTTGCTGCAAGAAGGCAGCGGCCCGTTGGCCGCCCCAGCGGACGGCTTTCCCCTCCCCTGGGGCATCCGCCGCGTCAATGCCCCCCACGCCTGGCACGGCCTGGGGATCAACGGCAGCGGCGTCACCGTAGGCATTATGGATACCGGCGTGGATTATCAACATCCCATCCTGCTGGACAATTACCGTGGCAACCTGGGCGGCGGCGTCTTCAACCACAGCGGCAACTGGTATAACGCCGTGCTGCCCACCATCACCGTGCCGGTAGATAACTTTGGGCACGGCACCCATGTAGCGGGTACGGCCGTCGGCGGCAATGGGTTCGGCGTAGCCCCGGGCGCCCGGTGGATTGCCGTCAACATTGCCACCCCCTATGGCCTGATCTATGCCAGCGACGCCCATGCCGGTTTTGAATGGCTGCTGGCCCCGGCCAATAACCCGGCGCTGGCCCCCGACATCGTGAATGGCTCCTGGGGTGGGGATGGTGGAAATATCGAGTTTCTGCCAGACATCAACCTGCTGTTAAGCGCCGGTATCTTGCCCGTTTTTTCCGCCGGGAATATGGGGCCGTTTACGGCCACCGTAGGCGCACCCGGCAGCTACCCCGGCGTTTTGACGGTTGGCGCCAGCGACGACGTAGACGAAGTCGCCTGGTTTTCTTCGTTAGGGCCTTCGCCATTGACCAGCGAAATTAAACCCTGGCTGGTTGCGCCCGGCACACAGACGCTTTCCTCACTGCCGGGTGGCCTGTATGGTTATTACAATGGCACGTCTATGGCCGCGCCGCACGTTTCCGGCGCGGCGGCGCTGCTGCTGTCGGCCAACCCCGCCCTTTCTATCGCCCAAATTCGGCAGCGGTTGGCCGACACGCCCCTACCCATCGCCCCGTCTCACCCCAATATGGAAAGCGGGTGGGGTCGGCTGGATGTATATGCGGCGGTGCGGCCCGATGCGCCACACGGCCGTCTGACAGGCAACGTCACCAGCAACGGCCAACCCGTGCCGTTCGCCACCATCACTATTACCACCCCAGGTGGCGAAGCGCTGCCGTACCAGACCAATGCCGACGGCGTGTATGAAGCCTGGCTCCAGCCCGGCGTTTATGCTATTTCCGTCTCTCTTTTCGGCCATCAGCCGTACCAGGTGAATGGGTTGGTCGTCTCTTTAGACCAGACCACCACCCGCCATATTGCCCTGACGCCGCTGCCCACAGGCACAGTTACCGGCCTGATTGTAGACAACCCGACCCAAACGCCGCTGCCTGGCGTGCTGGTGCGGGTGCGCCATACGCCGGTCACGGCCGTGACGGGCAGCGACGGCCGTTATACCCTGAACCTGCCCGCCGGAACCTATGCCCTGGTCGTTCGCGCCGACCATTACCGCCTGGGGCAAAGTACCGCCAACGTGGTGGTGGGCGGCAGTGTCACCCGTAACTTCTCACTGATCCCAGGGCCAATGACCCTACTGGTAGATACCGGCCAATGGTACTTCGAGTCACAGGCGGCTCATTACCAGGACGCCCTGGAGAACCTATCTTACGCCTATGACACCTTTACCGTGCGCCACCCCCTGTACGGTGTACCTACAGACGACGTGCTGGCCGCCTATGACCAGGTAATTTGGGCCGCTCCCAGAGATTCCCCCGGCGTATTAGGCGCAAACAACGTCATCACCAATTATCTGGGGCAGGGCGGCAACTTGTTTATCAGCGGTCAACGAATTGGGCAGTTTGATGGGTACGGCTTCACCTCCCAACTCTGGTGGTACGATGATCTCAATGCCAGCTATCAGGGCAAAGCGCCGGTGACGCATATCATTAGCGGTGTGCCCAACACCATTTTTGCCGGGATGTCGCTGACGCTGAATGGCGGCAGCAGCGCCAACAACCAGATATTAGCGGACACGGCCGAACCCATGTACCGCGCCCTGTCCCGGCAGGCATTGACTTTTCCAGACGGCCGTGGCGCAGCCATGACTTCCGACTTGTGCAAACCAGGGCGCGTTGTGTACCTGGGATTTGGCCTGGAAGGGGTGACAACGGCCGCTAACCGGCAGACATTACTGGACCGCAGTTTCACCTATTTCACCACCCCGCGCCAGCAGTTTGGCCTGCGCTGGCTGCCGGATCGGGTGGATGATTTTGCCGTGCCTGGCGACCACATGGTGTATACGCTGACGGTGCAAAACCTGAGCGAGACACTCACCGATACCTTTTCGCTTACGGCCGTGCCCAGCCTGTGGAGCAGTTCCCTGGTCACCACCACCCTCACCTTAGGCCCCTGCCAACGCGGGCAAACGGTGCTGCATCTGGACATTCCCGCCAACACCCCAAAAGACTTTTACCACACCACCATCGTCACGGCCGTGTCCGGCAACAACCCCGCCACCAGCAACCACACCATCCTCAGCCACAAAACACCCGGCCAGATACTCTTCGTGGATGACGACCGCTGGTATGACGAAGATGTTCGCCTCACCAATGCCCTGGACGACATGGGGCTGGCTTATGACGTGTGGGAAACCGGCTGGAAAGATGTGGAACGGCGCGGGCCACCACCGGCCCATTTACTGCTGGAATATGACTTCATCGTCTGGTATACCGGCTATGACTGGTTTGCGCCCATCCTCCCCCAGGAAAGAGACGCCCTGACCGCCTATCTGGCGCGCGGCGGTCGCCTCTTCCTCACCAGCCAGGACTTTTTGTATTACCATCACCGCACGCCGCTGGCAAAAGAGTATTTGGGCGTGTGGGATTACCGCGAATCGGTGACGCCCACGCTGCTCTTTGGCGGCAGTTCGCCCTTTATTGGTGCGGACCTGGCCGGGCCGCTGACATTAACACGCGGCTCTTACCTGAACAACGGCGATGGGCTGATCCTGACGCCCGCCAGCCAGCCATTTTTCTGGCATGACAGCGGAATGCCCGCCGGCGTAGCCAAAACTGGCCCCACCTGGCGCTCTGTTTTCTGGGCCATCCCCTTTGAATGGCTGCCCGAAAATCAGGAAGCGGCGGCCATGAACCGCATTATGGGCTGGCTCAGTGATTTGGGTGATTCTACCTTTGAAGTGGATACGCGGGTGGGGGCAGCTACGGCCGTGCGCACCTATACTATCACCCTGCGCAACACCACATTAGCTCCCCTCAACCAGGTGCAAATGGTGAATACTTTGCCGCCGGAACTGGCGCTGCTGCCTGGCTCCGTTCAGGGCGGGGCGGTGTATGAGCCAGGGGCAAACCGGCTGACCTGGCAAGGCAGCATCGCCCCAGGCGGCGCGCGCCAGATTGTGTACCGGGCGGCGCCGATAGCGGGGTTGGCGGCAGGCACGGCCGTAACCAACTCCCTCACCATTCATTACACCCGGCACGATCTGGCTTTTCAGCGCACGGCCGTCTTTTGGGTTGATGCCCCCGATTTGGCGGCGTCTACGTTTACGGCCGTGCCCAATCGGCCCCAATCCGCCACCCAGGTTACTTATCTGCTGACAGTGCGCAATGGCGGGCTGGCGGCCACCGGCGTTATCTCCGCCAACATGCGCCTGCCGGACGACCTGTCCGTATGGAGCGGCACGTTGCAAGCAACCGGCGGGCAAACCTGGCTGGAAGGACATCGGGTGTACTGGCAGGGCAACCTGCTGCCTGGACAAGAGGTAATGGTGCGCATTGTGACCAGCCGTTCGGCCGACAATACGTACCGGGATGCCTGGCTGCCGGCCACGGCCGTGCTGCTCGATGGCGTTACCGGCACGGTACTCAAAGAGCAGATTTTGCACCTGCCCGCCCACAAACAGTACCTACCCCTCATGTTCAAAAATTAGATATATGGTATCCTTCCAGACAAAATCGCTGTCTGGAAGGATACCATGCTCAACAAAGCCCATAAACCGATTCATGTGACGTATGTAGAAGATGAACCCAACATCGCCCAACTGCTGGTGAGCGGTCTGGGGTTATTTGGCATTGTGGTGCGTCCCGTTTACATGAGCGCCGAAGATTTGCTGGCGCGCCTGGACGAGCCGATTTTTACCGAGGCCGACATCTTCTTTTTTGACATCCGGCTGCCCAAAATGACGGGCGTGGAACTGGCCGAAGAATTGAGACGACGGGGGGAGACACGGCCGTTTGTGTTGGTAAGCGCCTGGCCCCGCCCCAGCGATGAAACCTTAAACCAGGTGAATGCCGCCTTTTTACCCAAACCCTTCGACTTCCCCGATGTGGTGGAAACCATCCAACAACTGACCAGGAACCATGATTTAATGGAATAGATGCTGGTATCAGCGCCTATTCTGTTAAGTCAGCCATCTGCGCCCCCGTTATTTTCACCAGATCAGCCACCTTCAACTTCACATCCAACCCTTTTTGCCCGGCGCTGACGTAAATCTGCTCATAAGCCTGCGCCGCAGCATCCAGGTAAACCACAAACCCCTTATTCAGCAGCGCCAGCGCCGAAATCCCGCCCACCTGCAGGCCGGTCATCACTTCCGCTTCCTTATGTGTTGCCATTTGCACTTTTTTAGCGTTGACGGTTTGCGCCACCTTTTTCAGATGAAGCTGGCGGTCGGCGGGAATGATGACGAGCAGGGGTTTGGCGGCGCGCCCGGTTGTACCCGGCGGCAGCACCACCAACGTCTTAAAGACCTGACTCGCCGGGACGCCCAACACGTCTGCAATCTCTTCGGCATCCCGCATATGGTTGGGGTACGGCGCCACTTCATAGGGAATCTTTTTCCCTTCCAATACCTTCATAGCCAACGTTTTTTCATGTGTCATGGTGACTTCTCCAGAAAATAGTGGCTGGTGGTTGGTGGCCGGTAACAGCGACTAACCACCAACCACCAGCCGCCTTTTGCCTTCATTTTGGCGCACTCCGCCCGCTTTGACAACAACCCCCCTTTCGTCTACAATCCGCCAGCCGACGGAGAAAGCGACGGAAGAAAAACCACCTACCCAAAAATCCATATAAACCAAAATTTAAGAGGTTCTTAGCGCATGAAAGAGTATAAGACAAGTCAGATTCGCAACGTAGCTCTCATCTCTCATAACGGCGCGGGGAAGACGACCTTTGTTGAACGGGTGTTGTTCAACACGGGGGCGACGACACGCATGGGCAATGTTCAAAATGGCACGGCCGTTATGGATTTTGAAGAAGACGAAATTGCCCGAAATAGTTCGGTCACCACTGCCATTGCCCCCGTGGAATGGCGCGACCACAAACTCAACATCCTGGACACACCCGGTTTTGCCGATTTTATCGGTGAAGTCAATGCCGCCCTGCGCGTGGCAGAAGGCGCCCTGGTATTCGTCGAGGCTGTCGCCGGGGTTGAAGTGGGCACAGAGCTTGTGTGGCACGCCGCCGAACAACGCAATCTGCCCCGTGTGGTGGTCATTAACAAAATGGATCGGGACAATGTGCGCGCCCAACGCGCCCTGAATAGCGTTAAAGAAAATTTGAGAGGCAACTTTGTGCCGCTGCAACTGCCCATTGGCGAAGGCCCCTCGTTCAAAGGGGTGGTAGACCTGCTTTCCATGGAAGCCCGCCTGGGCGATAAAGATGAACGCGGCCCTATTCCCCCCGAACTGGTGGAAGAAGCCGAAGCCGCCCACATGGCCGTCATTGAAGCCGCCGCCGAAGGGGATGACGCCCTCATGGAAAAATACTTTGAGGAGGACACGCTGCCCGATGAGGATATTGTGCGGGGGTTGAAGCTGGCGATTAAACAAGGATTATGCGTGCCGGTGCTTTACAGCGCCCCCCAGGCCGGCATCGCCGTGGTGCCGGTACTCAACGCCATGATGCGGCTGCTGCCGGCGCCCGATGAGGTGGGACCGTTCACGGCCGTTGCCGCCAATGGCGCTGCGGTTGAACATCCCGTCAGCGATAGCTCTCCCCTGGCAGCCTTTGTCTTCAAAACCCGCGAAGACCCCTACGGTAAAATGAGCTACTTGCGCATCTACGGCGGCGTCTTAGAATCAGACAGCCGCGTGTGGGATACCAATGCCGACAGCGAAGTGCGCGTCGGCTCCCTACAGCTCTTGCGCGGTAAAGAGCAGATGCCCACCCCCCGCTTACATGCCGGCGACATTGGCGCGGTGGTGAAACTGGGCGAAACCGGCACCAACGACACCCTGTGTGATCGCGGCCAAAAGCTCAAACTGGAAGCTATTCATCAACCACCACCCATCGCCCAGGTAGCCATTCACCCGGTCAGCCAATCCGATGTAGCCAAACTCAGCCAATCGCTCAATCGGTTGGTCACGGAAGACCTGACGCTGCATTGGCACACCGAGCAGGCCACGCACGAAACGATTCTGGCGGGCATGGGCAACACCCACCTGGAAATTGCCGTCAAAAAGGCGCAGCACAAATTTGGCGTCAACATGACCACCAGCGTTCCTCTGATCCCTTACCGGGAAACGATTACGCGCACCGCCCAGGCCGAATACACCCACAAGAAACAAACCGGCGGCGCCGGGCAATATGCCCGCGTTTTCCTGCGGGTGGAGTCGCTAGACGACGATGCCGATTTTGAGTTTTCCTCAGAGATTTTTGGTGGGTCTATTTCGGCGCCGTTTGTGGCCGCCACCGAAAAAGGGTGCCGCCAGGCGTTGGATTCCGGGCCAATTGCCGGGTATCCCGTCGTTGGCGTCAAGGCGGTTGTTTATGATGGCAAAGAACACCCGGTAGACTCGAAAGAAATCGCCTTCCAGACAGCCGGGCGCGAAGGGTTCAAAAAGGCAATGATGGAAGCCGGCCCCATCATGTTAGAGCCGATTTATCAGGTCACCATTACTGTTCCCGCCGATAATATGGGTGACATCATGGGTGACTTAAACACCCGCCGGGCGCGGGTATTGGGCATGGATCAGGATGGCACGAAAAGCGTGGTGAAAGCGGAAGTGCCGCTGGCCGAAATGCAATCCTACTCCGCCGACCTGCGCTCCATGACACAGGGGCGCGGCGTGTTTAGCATGGTCTTCCAGAATTACGGCCGTGTCCCCCCTCATATGCAAGAGAAAATTGCCACCGAAGCCAGGGCACGACGCGAAGAACACAATTCACACTAACAAAAAGGGTGTACCTGACCGGTACACCCTTTTTTTATTTCTTGAGCAAATCCCGAATTTCCCGCAGCAGCAGCACATCTTCGGCCGGCGCGGGCGGTGCGGCTGGCGCTTCTTCCTGTTTTCTCGCCATGCGGTTGTAATAACGCACGATCATAAAAATGACAAGGGCGATGATGACAAAATTGACAATAGCCTGAATGAAATTGCCATAAGCAATGACCGCATCCCCCACCTGCACCGTCAGGTCGGCAAAATTCAGACCGCCCAATAACGCGCCAATCAAGGGCATAATGATGTCATTGACCAGTGAATTGACAATGGCTGTAAAGGCCGCCCCCAATATCACCGCCACTGCCAGGTCCATCACATTCCCGCGACTCAAAAAATCTCGAAACTCTTTTACCATCAGCTTACTCCTTCTATCAGCTTTCGGACAGAATCGCCTGTTCCAGCCAATCCCGTAATGGGTGTTCAGCCATCGGCAAGTGCGTCTGCACCGCTTCATTATAAGCCCGCAGGTAAACATTAAGCAATTCCCGCGGCCAGCCATGATTGTCAATTAAAACCAGCAGCCAGTCCAGGTTTGCTTCCAGCAGTTCAATATCGCCTAGTTTGAGAGCGGCGCCAATATCCCGGCCAAAATAACCGTTAATCTCAGACAAAAAATAGGGGGGCATACCGATCTGGTCAAAATTGCCCCAAATGGTCGCTTCAATGGCCGCCCGGCGTTGCTCAAATTGGCGTGACGCCGTCTGGTACACGGGGTCAGATGGCGGGGGAACAATGACCGGTAAGTCTCTGGCAAATATGCGCTGCACCTGGCGGGGCGCATCTACCAATGTAGGGCCGAGAAAATAGCCAGGGATAAGATCTGCCAGCGAGGGCATGGTAATAAAAGCCAGGCCGCCAAAAGCAAAAGCAATCTGATGCTCCGCCAAAATGGTAGAGATAGAGAGCAGAGAAACGGCCGTAGACAACAATTGCGCCGTAAAAATCACCAGGTCTGGCGCCGTCGCCTCTATCGTCTCTACCAACTGCTCGGTGGGCACGTCGGCCCCCAGATAAACTACTTCCCAGCCATAACGCCGCAGCAGAAATGTCAGCAAAAGCGCGCTGAGGGAGTGGGTATCTTTGGGCGCACAGCCCACCAGGATGCGTTCCGGGCGGGTGGGCAATGGTTGGGCCGCCACCAACTCCAGGCGGCGCATGGCCTGGGCGATGCAAAATGCTCTTGCTGCACTGTAGCATTCCTTCATACCACGCCATGCCAATTTCGGCCACACCCTTTTGCAACACCTCCAGACAGACCAATTCAACGGGAAACCGGGAAAACGCCTGGGTCATGATCTGGTCAATACGCGCCTCATCAAAGGCATGGCAGGCATCTTTCCAGGCCTGACGTAAATCAGATAGCTGCTCGCCAATTCCCTCTGGCAAGGTTGTTACCGAAGCAAAACCAGAAACGGGGGAAGCCGCCACCAATGGGTCTTGACCATCGGCCTCCATGTTGCGCCAGATAGAAACCGCCTGGCTGATGGTTACGCCTTCCTTTTGGCGCGCCAATAACCACTTCAACATGTCAATATCGCGCTGCGAATACAGCCGGTGTTTACCGGCGGTGCGCTTGGGTTCTGGTAAACCGTAGCGTCTTTCCCAGGCACGCAGCGTCACCGGTTTTAACCCGGTCTCCATGACGACGGCCTTTAAGTTATAGGTGTTTTTTTGATCATCCATGCTAAACCTCGATGATGAGTACCCGCCTAAAAATTAGTTTGCCCAGAAGTTTAACTTCTCTAAAGAAGTTGAACTTCTTAACTTACTTAACATAGCATAAATTTGCCAGTTTGTCATTATTTTGTACAGATCACGTACAAATTTCTCGGCAGGTAGGGGCCGCTCCCTGGGTGGGTTTTCAGAATCGTGGTAGAAAGGGAAACGGCCGTGTGTTACTATTTACCCATGCAACACCGAAACGCTAACATTTTGCCTGTTTCCGGTCGCCCCACGCCGGCGGAAATGGCCTGGCAGGAGGAGCAAGGCTTTCTGTTTGAAGCCGGTGTCAAGAGCGCCAAAACAGAAACCACCTACCGCAGTGGGCTGCGCCTCTTTGCGGACTGGTTGCAGCATCACGGCCGTGCCGGTTACACCCTCACCGACCCCTGGCCCCTCTCGCCGGCGGCGCTCACCACCGGCGACGTACTCAGCTTTCGCAACTGGCTGCTGGCGCACCGTGCCCGCGCCACCGCCACCACCTATACCTCCGCCGTTATCGGCTACCTGCTATATCTGGATGGGCAAGACCACCTGCCCCCCGGTGTGCAGTTGGGCAA
Source organism: Anaerolineae bacterium (assembly GCA_019637635.1). Lineage (GTDB taxonomy): Bacteria > Chloroflexota > Anaerolineae > Promineifilales > Promineifilaceae > CAADGU01. Next base: position 73,027 of record JAHBVI010000007.1, on the reverse strand, counting down.
ATTGCAGCAGCAAATCGCCCGGCGACAGGTGGAACGCAATCCGGCGGAGAGCGTCATTGACCAGGATCAGGCCAGGCAACAGATTCCTCAAATCATCCTGTATTACGACAGCCTGCCTTTACCGGCTGAAAACGACGGCTACAACCGCCGCCTCTCCTTGCTGCGCGACCGCGCCCTGGTGCATACGCTGTATGCCACCGCTGCCCGCATTTCCGAAGTAGTGCAATTGAACCGCGCCCACGTGGGCCACGGCCGTGCCAGCCACACCACCATCACCGGCAAAGGCAGCAAACCACGCACCATCCACATACGGCCGTATGCCCAACGCGCTATACTGGCTTACCTGAACGAACGCACCGATGCCAACCCGGCCCTGTTTATCGCCCACAGCCGCAACGCCCAAAGCGCCCGCCTGTCCATCACCGCCGCCCACAACATTGTGAAAAAAGCCGTCAATGCCCTGGGGCTGGACCCGGCCCTATCCGCCCACGACTTTCGCCATTTCCGGGCCACCCAATTGCTCCGCGAGGGAATGCCGCTGGAAGTGGTGCAGGAATACCTGGGCCATGCGGACATCGCCACCACCCGCAACATCTATGCGCCGGTTCTGGGTGTTCACATTGTCAGCGAATGGCTGGATCAGGTGGACAAACCACCGGAACTCGTCATAGGAGAGCAAGTGTAATGCATGATGCGTGAGATTTCACGCACCACGCTCCACGTTTTGCATCGTCGAATTGAATTTTATGTCATATAATTTGTTTGCTTAAACTTCTAACCCAGAGTTGAATTTATTGTGTCTACTCAAAATGAACTTGAAGAAGCCATCGTCGCCATCGAAGCACAGCGCGGGGTTTTGTTCGAGAATGAAGTCGTAGATGTCGCGTTACTGGCCTTGCAAGAGAAGTTGGCAGCGGTGCAAGCGCCCCCCACCATGCAGCAGCACGAGGATATCTGCGTGCTGGTGGCAGACATGTCTGGCTTCACCTCCATGTCTGAATTCCTGGACGCGGAAGAAGTCCGCGATGCTATTAACGCTGTCTGGCGCAAGCTAGACCGCGTCATTGTCAATTGGGGCGGCGTCATAGACAAACACCTGGGCGATGGCGTCATTGCCCTGTTTGGTCTGCCACCGGCAAAAGGTGACGAAGCCCGTCAGGCTATGCTGGCGGCGCTGGACATGCAGTGGGAACTGGCCTTGTTTAATGAACAGCAAGCGCGGATAGCGTCTGGCACCGGCCCATTCCGGTCTGAACGCCGCATCCAGATGCGGGTGGGGCTGCACATCGGCCCGGTTTATTTTGGGCAGGTAGGCAGCACAGATGAGGTCACGGCCGTTGGCGATACCGTCGCCGTTGCCCACAAACTGGAACAGGCCGCCCCCGTTGGCAGTGTCCTCATTTCCGGCGAACTGTATGAGCGTATTCAACTCCTTTTTGAAGCAGACGAACAGCCTCCCATCTTCCTCAGCAACAATGAACCCGCTTATGCCACCTACGTGGTGCGGCGGGAACTGCCACAGGCCACCTTTGCCATGAGCAGCGAACCGGCGTCCACCGAAACCCGCTTTGTCGGGCGCGGGGACGAATTGAGCAGCTTGCAGCAGGCATTACAGGTGGCTATTGATAACAGTCTGGCCCAAATCATCACCGTCGTTGGCGAGGCCGGCGTGGGCAAATCTCGCCTGCTGTATGAGTTTGAACGGCTGATCAGCCTGCTGCCAGAGTCCATCTGCGTGATGAAAGGCAGTGGCAGCCTGGGTATATCCGAAAAACCATATGGGCTAATCCGTTCTTTGTTGGGCCACCGATACGACATTCACCCCCAACACAGCCCGGTCGTCACCCGTGAAAAACTGGTGCGCGGCCTGCTCAATGAACTGGACCACGATTACGACAGAGCTAAAGCTGCCGCCGAACACATCACCCAGTTATTAGGGTTCGACAGCGAAGAGGCTCTGCCACAAAAAGCGATCACCCGACCGCTGACGCTATATTGGGAAGCATCCCTGGATCAGCGACGGGAACATCGGGACATTCGCAGCAATGGTTTTGAAGACCTGGCTTATCTGCTCACGGCCGTTGCCCAAAATTATGCCGCCACCGTTATCTTCCTGGAAGATTTCCACGCCGCCGACGAAGGTTCGTATGACTTCCTGGACTATCTCATGCAAGTATGCCACGATCTGCCGCTGCTGATTGTCTGCCTCACCCGGCCATCCCTGTTTGACAAACGGCCGTCCTGGCGCATGGTAGAAACCACCGAACGGCACGAAATACAGCTCCTGCCCCTCTCACTCATTGATACCCGCCATCTGCTGACCGAACTGCTGCAAAAGCTGGAGGCACAACCGATGCGGTTGATGGATGTCATTGGCAGCGCCGCTGCCGGAAATCCATTTGATCTGGAAGAGATGGTGAGCCTTTTCACCACTGCCGGTGTTCTGGAAGAGAGCGATATGCGCTGGCAGGCCAATATGGGCCGTCTGCTGGAATTGCCCTCGCCGCCAACCGTGCCTAACTTGTGGCGCGGGCAACTGGAACTGCTGCCGGAATCGCAGCGCCAGATTTTGCAGCGCGCCGCCATCTTTGGCCCTACCTTTTGGGATGCCGGATTATTGGAACTGGTAGCCGATGATTTGCACATGGGCGCGGTGAACCTGGAGCATGATTTACAGGCGCTCATACAGGCAAACTGGATTCGGCGGGCTGTGGGCACGGCCGTGCCCAACACCCACCAATACCACTTCCGCCATGATCGCTTGCAGCAGGCCATTTATGCCACCATCGCCCCCCAAACAGCCGCCGCTTACCATACCCAGGCAGCCGCCTGGCTGGCCGGCCAATCGCTGCCCACCACCACCCGCCTGCTGCGCCTGATTGCCCACCAATTACACCAGGCCGGCGATCACAACCGGGCTGCTGACTGGTACGGCCGTGCCGCCACCCAGGCCCGCATAGACCTGGCCCTGGAAACAGCCACCTTTTACTACCGCCGCGCTTTGGAACTCTTGCCGGAAGCCCCGCCACACCAGCCAGCGCGCATCAAATTGCTGGAAGGCGAAGCCGTTGTGCTGCGCAAACAGGCGCGTTTCGACGAGGCCATCGCCGCTTACCAGGCCATGCAGCAGGCCGCCGCCACGAACAACACCCTGGATCAAATGGCTATAGCCCGCGCCTACAGCGGCGAATTCCTGTGCCACTTCCTCACCGACGAACTGCGCCACGCCCTGGAAAGCATTCGCCCCATCGAAACAATTGCCCAATCCATCCAGGATGCCACTTTTACCACCATCGCCCAAACTGCCAGAGGGTGGATTGCCCTGGCAGCCGGGCAGTCCAAAGTAGCCACCGAATTGGCGCGCGAAGTATATGCGCAAAGCCGCAGCCTGAATCCCTCACCGGGGCGCGCCTTTAGCCGCGCCTTTGTGGGCGATCTGGCACGGGAAATGGGGCGCTATGATCAGGCTGTGGAAATGACCGAACTGGCCGGCGACATGTTCGCCTCCTTTGGCGAAACGATGTGGGAAACGTTGATGCACACCCAACTGGGGCAAATTGCTGCGGAGCAATGGAATTTACCAACGGCCGTAGCCCACTACCACAATGCCTTAGAAGTTGCCCAAAACGCCGGCGACCGCTTTGGCGCCATTCTATCTTTGCATGGCCTGGGCCAGTTGTATTATCTGCAAGGCGCTTACCACCGCGCCGAACAGAGTTACCAGCAGGCGTTGGCGCTGGCCGAACGCAGCCAAAACCAGCTCTACCTGGCCTATCTGGCCAATGATTTAGGCCAACTGCACCTGACGCAGGCGTTTAGCGCCACGCCGACCGCCCAGGACATTGCCCAACAAGAGGATCACATCAACCAGGCGTCCCGCTGGTTTGAACGCGCCCATCGCCTGTCTCGCAAAACCGACAAACCCCTCCTGCGTGTGGCCGCCCTGGTGGGGCTGGCCCAACTAGACCTGGAAGACCACGCCCTGAGCGAAGCCCAGGATAAAGCCCGCGAAGCCGTCACGTTGGCCGAGCGCACGTTACAGCAGCGCCCCATCAAACGAGTAAAACGAGAAACGGCCGTCGCCTGGCGCATATTGGGCGGCGTCCTGGCGAAAATCCCCCAAAAGAATCAACAAGCCATCATCAGCAACAAGCCGGTAGACGCCGTGGCTTGCTTCAGCCGCAGCCGCCAACTTTTGGACGAAATCGGCGTCTCCGGCGAATTAGACAAAGCCCGCACCCTGCGCGCCTGGGCCTTGCTGGAAATGCGCCGCGACCATATGACCGAGGCTGCACCGCTGGCCCAGGAAGCCCGCGCTTTATTGGTAAAATTAGGCCATCAGCAAGAAGCTGATCGCATACAGGAACTAATGTCAGGTAGTTGATCGTGTCAAATTGGTTCAATCTTGAAGATTGAACCAATTTCCTACACTTTGCATGGTAGACCGCAAGCACATCCAGAAAGCCATCGCCGCCATTGAGGCGCAGCGAGCCGCATTGGGCGACAGCGTTACCAATACCACCCTGGCGGCGCTGCACGATTTGTGGCAGCGTCCGGCTGCCCGCCCTCTGGAAGCGCCCCTCTCGCGTGATGCCCAACGCAAACAAATCACCGTCATCTTTGCCAAAGTAACCGGTTTGAGTACAGCGCCCGGCGGGATGCAGGAAACGGCCGTACTCAACCTCATCAACGCCCTCTGGCGGCGGCTGGACAATGCCATCACCCAACAAGGCGGCATCATTGACAAACATCTAGGCGACGCCATCATGGGCCTCTTTGGCGTGCCCATTGCCCATGAAGACGACCCCGAACAGGCCATCCGCGCTGCCCTGCAAATGCGCGCCACCCTCAGCGATTTTGTGGCCGACCTGAAAAACTCGCTGGACGAGGAGATGCTCAACCAGCTTCCTGACCTGCAATCCTTGCGCCTTTCGGTGGGCATCAATACCGGGCCGGTTATGCTTGGCCGCGTGGGCGACAGCGAAGAGTACACCGTCATCGGCGACACGGTCAACGTTGCCAGCCGCCTGGAACGGGCCGCGCCGCCCGGCGGCATTCTCATCTCCCACGATACCTACCTGCTGGTGAGGGATACGTTCAACGTGGAACCGCTGGGGCCGGTGACCATTAAAGGGCGCACCGAACCCATTCAAGTGTACCTGACCATTGGCGTCAAGCCGCGCATCTTCTACGGCGCGGGGCGCGGTGTGGAAGGGGTAGAAACGCGCATGATCGGGCGCGATACCGAGATGGCCGGGTTGAAAGCCGCCTTGCAATTAGCCATTGGCAGCCGCAGCGGTCGGGCCATCACCATTTTGGGCGAAGCCGGGCTGGGAAAGTCTCGCCTTACCCATGAATTCACCACCTGGGCCAAAAGCCTGCCACAGGGACTACTGGAACTGAAAGGGCGCAGCTATCAACATATGCGCCAGATTCCCTATGCGTTGTTTCGCAATATGCTGGCCACCTTTTTTGGCATTCAAGATAATGACCCGGCTTCGGTTGCCCGGCAAAAGCTCATTCAGGGCATTGGGCAATACCAACCGGGCGAAGCGGAAGAAGTGCGTCAGCGCGCCTTTACCATCGCCCAATTGTTGGGTCTGGATTTGGGGCCAACGGCCGTCACCGAAGCCTTGCCCGCCACCCCCACCGAAACGGACGAAGATGCCGCCCCCCAACTGCGCGACCTGGCCTACCAATACATCCGCGAACTGATACAGAACGTCACGGCCGTGGCCCCGGCCACCCTCCTCTTTCTGGAAGATTTACACTGGGCCGATGATGGCTCGTTAGAACTGCTGGAATATCTGCTGCCGGTTTGCCGCCAGACGCCGCTGTTGCTCATCATGCTCACCCGACCGGTGGATGTGTCTCTGGACAGCGACAACCCATTGGCCCGGCACGGCAAGCTGATGGGCCAGCCCGGCGGCGCTCAGGTCATGTTTCTGCAATCCCTGAACGAAAGCCAGAGCCGGGAACTGGTGCTGGAAATTTTGCGCAAAGCGCCGGAAATTCCCGGCGATCTCTCCGACCTCATCGTCTCTCGCGCCGAAGGCAACCCCTTATTCGTCGAAGAGATGATCAAAATCCTGATTGAAGACGGGGTGATCATTGCCGGGCAGGATGAGTGGCAGGTGCGCCGCAACCAGATACCGTCGGCGCGGGTGCCCCCCCACCTCAACGGCGTGCTGCAAGCCCGGCTCGACCGCCTGTCTGAACTGGAACGGGCCACCTTACAGCGGGCGGCCGTGGTGGGGCGCGTTTTTTGGGACAGCGCCGTCATTCACATGAATGAAACGGCCGTGCCCGCCACCATGCCCTCCGAAACCCACGCCGCCCTGCAAGCACTGGAAAAGCGGGAAATGGTTTTCAAACGGCAGGTCTCCGGATTTGCCGGTTCCCAGGCGTATGTCTTCAAACACGCCATCCTGCACCAGGTGGCGTATGAAAGTGTGCTGCTGCGCTTCCGGCCCGGCTACCACAAACAGGCCGGCGATTGGCTGGCCGAGCAAAGCGGCGACCGCATCGCCGAAAATGCCGGGCTGATTGCCGAACATTACGAAATGGCCGGGGAGCGTACCGCTGCCGCCGAACTGTATGAAATGGCCGCGCAGCGCGCCCAGCACGCCTTTGATCCCGAACTGGCGATTGATTATTACCGTAAGGCGCTGGCACTGTTGGCCGACCAATCTCATTACGCCGAATGGCTGCTGCGCCTGCAAGAAGAATTGGGCAAATTGCTGCAAATGCGGGCGCGTTTTGTGGAAGCGGCCCAGGTGTTTATGACTATGCGCTTTACGGCCGAGGAAGATGGCGACCTGGCCGCGCAGGCGCGCGCCTGGAATGGGCTGGCAGCCATTCAACATGACCAGGGCAAATATAAGGCCATGTTAGACAGCGCCCGGCAGGCGGAGCAAGTCTCCTGGCTGATTGGCGCGGAAATGGAGCTCATTCGTGCCTTATTGGGGCAGGGGGAAGCCTGTTTGCACATGGGTGATCTGCCTCAGGCATTAGCCGTATTTGAACGCGCGCTGCAACTGAGCGACCGGCAAGAAGAGATTGTGGCCCGCACCCAAAGCCTCTATTTGTTATGCCTGACGCATGTTCGCGACGGCCGTTACGAGGATGCCCACCAGTCCATTTACCAACTGCAACAGCAGCTTTCCCTGCTGCTTACCCTGGATGAACTCCACGCGGCAGCAGCCACCCATTATGCCCTGGGCAATTTACAAAACCGGTTAGGCCAATATGATGCCGCCGCTGCCAGTTTGTTGGCCGCCCTGAAATTATTCCGCAATCTGGATGTACAAATTGAAACGGGATGGGCGCTGCACCGGCTGGGTGAAACAGCCCGGCAGCGTGGCAATTTCCACGCGGCGGTGCCTTTTTACCGTAAGGCGCTGTCGGTGGCAAATGGGATTGGCTACCGGTACGGCCGTTTGGAAGCAGACGCCGATATGGGGCGGGTACTGGTGCAATTGGGCAATTACGATCTGGCCGAAGAGATTTTGCAGAATGTACGCCAGATTGCCGAAAACGAAGGTCTCATGGCCGGCTGGCGGCGGCTGCCCGAATTATATGCTTTTCTGTCGCTGGTGCAGTTGGGCAAATTGCAAATAGACGAAGCTGTGAAACTGGCGCGCCAGGGGCATGACCTGGCGCAGAGTTTGGGGGATGCGGAAGTCATTGGCCTGACATGGCGGGTATTAGGCCGGGTATTGGCGGCGCTGCCCATCAACAAACAATGGGTGCAGGTGGGGGACGGCCGTTTTGACGCTGCTGCCTGTTTTGCCCAAAGTCTGCGCCTGTTTGAAATGTTAAACGGCGGCGGCACCGCTTCCCACCGCGATCAGGCGCTCACCTTATGGCAGTGGGCGCTGTTTGAAACGGCCAACGGCCAACCTGAACTGGGCGAACGGCTGCAAAAACGGGCCAAAGCCCTGGCCCAACCCTTAAACCTGGCCCTGGGCTAAACTGTTCAGACGTACCGGAGCGTAAACAAGAGGGGGGAGGCTTTAGCCAACGCCTTTTTCGGCTAAAGCCTCCCCTCCTTTTGTTATCATTTCAGCTAGCGCGCTTCAGCTTATTCGTACTTGAAGCGCCAGAGACCGATACCCAGGAACACGGCCGTAAACCCCGCCAACACCAGCACTTCCGGCAGCACGGCCGTGACGCCCCACCCCCGCGTGATAATGTCCTGAAAGCCGCTCATCGCCCAGTAAATCGGCGATAGTTTGCCCACCGTTTGCAGCCAGTCCGGCACAATCTCCAGCGGCCACCAGGCGCCGCCCAAGGCAGACATGGACAACACCAGCACCGTGCCCAGCGCATTGGCCTGGGCAATCGTCTTCACCAACGCCGCCATCATCATGCCCAAGCCAGACATCGCCAGGGCAAAACTGGCCACCATCAGCGCCAACGCCGCCGGGGAATTGCCCCAGGCCACACGAAACAGCAGCGCCCCGGCGATAATGAGAATGACCATTTGCAGGACGCCGGCGGTGACAATGCCCAGCAGTTTGCCGCCAATAATACTGCCTTTGCGAATGGGCATGACGGCCAACCGCCGCAGTGTACCCCACTGCCGCTCCTGAATCAGCACCGCTGCCCCACCCAACATGCCGAAAGTGGCAAACATGGCCATCATGCCCGGCGACGATTGGTTAATGCCGTTGGGGATGATGTCGGTGACGCTGATGACCAGTTCGTCTTCGTTGATTTGCACGGCCGTGGGCGGATGCTGCCAGGCTGTTTGCGCCAATTGTACGGCGGCCAGCCGGTAATCTACCGGTTCGGCGCCCTGGTCAAACAGGCCCAATTCGGCCGCTGTGTCCGCGGAAATGGCCGCCACCGTCAGTGCCCCCTGCAACTGGCTGATGGCGGCGTTGACCGCCTCTTGCACCGGCTGCACCTGGCGCGTATTGGCCGGGTCGCTGTAGAAATCCAGGTTCGCCCCCTGCCCGGCAGCTAACTGCTGGCTGAACGCCGCCGGAATGACCAGCGCCGCCGTGACCGCGCCATCTTCGACCTGGGTCACGGCCGTGTCCACATCAGCCACCAGCGCCACCACCAACGTCGGGTCGGCCTGCAACCCGTCCACCAGGAGCGTGCTATACGCGCCCCCATCCTCATTCACTACCGCCACCGTCCAGGTAACGGCCGTGCTGCTGATAGTGCCGCCACCGCCAAAACCGCCGGTGGCCTGCCCCACCAGAAAGGTAAACAACAGCGGCATGGCAATCTGAAAAATCAACGTAGACCGCTCCCCATACGTCAGCCGCAGGTAATGAATCATCATGTCGAATGTATTGCGTAACATGGTTTGTCCTCAAGTAATTGGGTGATTGAGTGATTGAGTGATTGAGTAATTGGGTAATTACGCAATTACCCAATTACCTCTTTATCCGCCGGCCAAACTGCCACAGCGCCAGCAGGAAAAACAGGCTGCCGATGCTCAATAAAATGGCCGCCGGTAATAAAACGTCGTTCAGGCCGCCATCGTAAATGGTCAGCGCCGTCAGGCCATCAATGCCCCAGCGGTTGATGGTGATCTTGCTCAACTGATCCAGCCAGGGCGGGAAGTTCTGGGCGTTCACAAAGTTGCCACCCAGGGCGGCAAACACCAGCGAAATGACCGAACCGAAAATGGCCGCCTGGTTCACGTCTCTGGCAAAAGCGGCAATGAGCAGCCCCAGGCCGGTATAGGCCAGCACAATCGCCAGCACCATCAGCGCCAACCCGGACGCCGAATGGCCCCAGTTCAACTGAAACAGCAACCGCGAGGCGACCACAAAGACCACAAACTGGATAATGCCCGCCAGAAAGACGCCGCCCACCTTACCTAACAACAATTCGCTATGCGCAATGGGTGTGGTCAGCAGCCGGGGCAGCGTGCCTTCCCGCTCTTCTTCCAGGATGGAGCGGGTGCTGTCCATCATGGCAAACATGAGGAAGAGGATGCCCATGCTGGGCGCAAAAAAGGCAAAGGGGCTGATTTCCAGTGGTTCTGCTATTTCACCCACCGTCATCTGGCGCAACTGGATGGGGCGACGATTGGCCGCCGCCAACTGTACGCTGATTTGCTCTTCTAATACCGCGCCTAACTGCGCTAATGCCGGCCCCAACACGGCCGTTTGCCCCATCAACTGCTCAACCGTCACCTGCGCCCCAATGGCGCCGGTGTTAAAGCTGTTGGTGATGCGCACCACAATGCCGCGCACAATGTTCGGCGTAATGGTAGCACTGGGGTCGGCGTAAAAGGCGATGATGCTGGGGGATGTGGCCGGGGTTTCGCCGCGCACGGCCGTAGAAAACCCCGCCGGAATATGCACCGCCGCCCGCGCGTCCCCCTGCTGCACAATGGCCCGCGCCTCGTCCAGGTCATCCATCTGCGTCACCAGCAGCAGGTCGGCCAATTCGCCCGCCTGCATGGTGGCTACAAACTGCTGCCCCATGTCGCCGACATCGTCATTCACCACCAGCACCGGAATCTGGTCAAAGGGCACGCTGCTACCGCCGATCAAAAAGTTACCAAACGACGCGCCAATAATGAACGACAACACCAGCGGCGCCAGAATCATCAAAAACAGCGCATTCCGATCCCGAAACGTTATGCTCAAATCTTTCCAGGCAATGGCTAGAATTTTCATCGTTAATCAATCTCGCTTTAGTCGTGATACGTGACACGTGAGGTCAGGTCACGCATCACGTATCACGCATCACGGTCTTCAGTCCCGCAGCGCCCGCCCCGTCAGGTGCAGGAATACCGCTTCCAGGTTTGGCTCTTGAATTTCCAGCTTGCGAATGGGCAGACCTTGCCCGGCAATGTGCTGGATGACGGACGGCAAGATGGCATTGGCGTCTTCGGTTTGCAGGATGACACGGCCGTCGGCGTCCCCATCTGCCTGGTGAATACCGGGCAATAAAGCTAACGCCTGACGCAGTTCACCGTTGGCGCCATCGGGCAGCCCCACATCCAGGCGGATGGTGTCGTAATGCCCCACCATATCCGTCAGTTCCGCCAGCGTGCCCAGGGCGATCAACTCGCCATGATCAATAATGCCAATGCGGTGGCTGAGTTCCTCGGCCTCTTCCATGTAGTGGGTGGTGTACAGCACCGTCAACCCCTGTTGGTTTAGTTCCTTCACGGTGTCCAGGATACGGCGGCGGCTTTGCGGGTCAATGCCCACCGTTGGTTCATCCATGTACAACACTTTGGGATTGTGCAGCAGCCCCACGGCGATGTTGATGCGCCGCTTCATACCGCCGGAAAAGGTGGACACCTTGTCGTTGGCTCTGTCCGCCAGACCAGCAATTTCCAGCACGGCCGTGACCCTTTGCTTCAATTCCTCGCCCCGCAGCCCATACATCCGCCCCCAAAACTGCAAATTTTCGCGGGCGCTGATGGCCTCATACAGGGCGATCTCTTGCGGCACCACACCGATCACCTGCTTCACCGCTTTGGCGTCGCGGGTGATGGCATGACCATCAATCACCGCCTCGCCGCCGGTGGGGGCCAGCAGCCCACTGAGCATGGCAATGGTCGTGCTTTTACCCGCGCCATTTGGCCCTAACAGACTAAAAATCTCCCCCTGCCGGATGGAAAAGGAAACCCCTTTCACCGCTTCAGGCCCTTCGGGTGGGTTATACTGTTTGCGTAAATCCTGGGTCTCAACAATTACACACATCTTGTTTCTCCTGAGAGTTATTTGTGTCATGTGTCAGGTGTCAGGTGTCAAGTTACCTGACACTTGACACTTGGTACGTGACACAACATCAGCAGTTTAACGGCCGTGCCCGCACAACAGATGTGCCAGAAGTCACATCCAGGTCACTATGACCGATTACCGATTACCGATTACCGACTAACAGGGCGATTCAAGGCACGGTCGGCCAGGCCAGGGCCAATCACCATCACCATAGAGGCGATGGCTTTGCCGGTTTGGGTGACGGCAAACACGTCGGCATAACCCACCGAGGCGCAGGTAGCGATGTAATAAAAGGCGTCTATAAAAGTGTTGATTTTGGGGTTCTCCACCCGTTCGGCAGCGTAAAAAGCGGCTGCGGCCGCACCCAGGAAACCAAAAGCAGATTCCATGGGATTACTTTCGGCCCAATCCAGAAAACGGCCCTCCCAGGTATCTCGCTGCTGAAAAAAAGCGTCCAGATACGCCTGCACCTGCTCACCGGATACACCCAACCAGACTTGCAGCGGGTCAGACAAGAAAGTGGGGACAGACACGGCCGTGCCTTGCCCATTCCCATTTTTTACCGGCGGAAACAATTGATCAAGGGCTGCTTGTTGCTCTGGGGTTAACATCTGTTACTTGCTTTTACAGTTCATCATGCCCCAGCCTTGTGGCCGAGCGGATTTCCTCACGGGCAGCGGCGATGTCTTCGCGGTGGGCAATTTGCTCCTCGCGGTCGGCCAGTTCGTGGTGCAGGGTCACGGCCGTTTTGTCTAACTCCCGCTGCAAGGTGTGCAGCCGTTCCAACATCGTCACATTGTCTTCACGCGCCGCCAGATGGGCGGACTGGCTGGTGAGGGCCGCCAGGCGGATTTGTAGCCGGTCAATTTCGGCTTGCAGGGCAGCAATGGTTTGCCCAAACGCCCGGTGCTGCTCTTCCAATTCGGCCGCGCCAGGCTGACCCTGCGCCTGCGCCACGCGCCAGACTGTTTCCGCCTGCTGCTCACGGGCCAATGCCAGCGCCAGGTCATTTTTCAGGCCATCCAGCCGCCGCTGCGTATCCTGAATATGCACGGTCGTCTGGTCTGGCACAGCCGTGTCCGATTCTTCACTGAACAGGTCGGACACGGCCGTCTGCACCACCCGCCGCACCTTTGCCCACAAACCCATGTCAATTTCCAATGGTCAATGGTCAATGACTAATGACCAACCCACCGATTACGGATTACCGGCTGTCGCCCTTAAATAAAAATCATCAAACGGCAGGTCACGGATAATGGGGAGTTGGGTCACGGCCGTTTGCGCCTTTTGCACCACTTCATCATCCGGCGCTTTTTCACTGAGCAGTTGCAGCGCCTCGCCCACCGTTTTCCCCTTAAGCTTGTTCACATTCAGATGCTGCTCCACCTTTTGCACAATCTCCGGCACCAGCAGCGCCAGTTCAGCCACATCCGTACCGGTATGCGCGCCATTGGCCGCTCTGGTCAGGCTGTCATCCCCGGCATTACCCGTGATCCGGTTGAGCAACTGCTGCCCCGCTTCCAACACCGGCGCGGGCGTATTTTTCAACACCTCGCCCAGGCCGTCAGACAGCGTCACCATACGCAGCAGCGAAGCCGCCGCATTGGGGTCGCCAATCATCTTGATATTCATCGAAGCCAGCGCCTTGGCCAGCGCATCGGCCTTCGCCACCTCAATTTGTACCTGCGCGTCTAGCTGCAATTTCAAAATTTCTACCCGCTGCGCCACACCATCGTAGGCAGCCAGCGCCTCCGCTTTGGCTTTGGCCCCTTCCGCTTCGGCCACCGCTTTGGCCTTCACCGCTTCCGCTTCCTGCATGGCCGCTTCCGCCTTGGCCCGCAGCACGTCCGCATCGGCCAGACCCACCGCCGACGCCTGCGCTTTGGCCGCTTCGGCGCGCAGTTTTTCCGCTTCCGTTTCCGCCTGCGCCTGGGTGCGAATGGTTTCCGCCTGCTTCAGGGCCGCTTCCGCTTCGGCTGCCGCACGCGCCTTTAGCGCCGCCGCTTCGGCTTCCGCCTCGCGTTGTTTACGCAGCGCCTCCAACTCAATGCGGTTCTTCTGCTCAATCATTGCCTTTTGCGCTTCGCGCTCCGCCTGAATCAGGCTGATCTTGGCCTCGCGCTGCGCCTGCTCGGTGGCTTCCACCGTTTTCACCGCCTGAGCAGCTTCTTCGCGTTTGGCTAAAACCAACAGCCGTTCTTGCTCGGCCCGCTCCCGTTCCTGTTCCGCCTGCACCAGGGCAATTTGCCGCTGCTGATCGGCCAGTTCCAACGTCTGGCGGCGGGTCAGTTCCGTAGACATGACCTCTTGCTGGTTGCGCTCATTTTGCACAGCCAGTTCTTGCGCTTTTTGCATTTCCAAGAGCGCCACCGCCCGCTCCTTGCCAATGCGCGCCTGCTCAGATTTTTGTTCTTCTTCAAAAACCTTGTGGTCGGCATTGGCTTTTTCCGTGGCCTGCATGGTGCGCACTTCTCGTTCCTGCGTGGCCGCTGCCAATGCCAGATCACGATCCAGGTCTAATCGTTGGCGGGCCGTTTCCGTGTCTTTCTTTTTAATCTCAATTTCCATCTTGCGCTCAATATCGTTACGCTCGCGCAACGCCTGCTGGATCACCTGGGCATTGGCGCGGGCTACCTGCGCGCCGAACACGTCATCGGTACCAAAGGAGCCTTGCCGGGCGGCGCGCAGGGTGAGAATGGAGACGGATTCCAGCGTCAGGCCGTTTTCTTCCAGGTCGGCTTTGAGCCGGTTTTGCACTTCCTCGATGAACTTTTCCCGCTCTTGATGCAGGCTCATCAGGGTAAAGGTGGCGGCTACGTCACGCAATGCGCCGTCCAGTTTGGCGTCCACCAATTCTTTTACCGTCGCCCCATCCACCTGCTTGCCGCCAATGGTGCGGGCGGCGTCTACGATGCCATCAATGGTGGGGCTTACTTTGATGTAAAAGATGACCTTGATGTCCGCATATTGCGGATCAATGGTCAGCAGCGCCGTTTCGCCGGTGCGCTCAATTTCAATGGCCATCGTGTTCAGGTCTACCCAGGTCAGCTCGTGGATGGTGCGAAAGACCCAGCCACCGCCGTTCATCACCACTTTGGGCGGAGCCGTAGCACGGCCCAGTCCGCCGGTGCGCACAAAAGCGCGGTTGGGCGGCGTCTTGACGTAGGCGCGCAAGATGGAGAAAAAAAGGATGATGCTGAATAGGACGGCCACAAAAATGATGGCGGCAGGGATTAGAATTTGCATGGGATCCTCCTTGAAGTTTGTAATTGGGTAATTGGGTAATTGGCTCTTCAATTACCCAATTACCCAATTACAAATTACTCAATAACTGACGTTGCTTACGGCTCTCTATTGATTGGCACGGCCGTGTACCGTCTGTTGGCCGCGTCATACTCAACCAGCACCACTTCTGACTTACCGTCAATTGGCTCCTCGCCGGCGGTAATGGCAAAGACGTTGATCAGGGTGCCGCCCTGGTCGCGCACGCGCACCAGGCCATACCGGCTATCCAGGCGCGGGCTGATAACCGCGCCACGCCGCCCCACTAGCCCGGCGGCGCTGGTAGCCGTACTGCTAATCGAGGGCAGCGCGCGACCAATCACACGAGCGACGCGGGACGAAATGAGGCCGCCGATGAGGAAGGAAAGGGGCAAAACCAGCAGCAGCCCCCAGGCCGGATAGCTGCCTAATACCGCCTCCAACAGACTGTTCAGCGTCCAGCCGATGATGGCCATGCTGCCCAGCAGCACCACCAATACCACCATCAGCGGCGCTTTGCCCACCCCCACAAAGGCCAGCACAGACAAGAAATCGAGGCCGCCATCTACATCCAGATCGGCATCGGCGTCAATGTCAGCATCCAGATCGGCGTCGGCGTCGAAGTCGAGGTCAACATCGGCATCAATGTCGGCGTCAAAGTCAGCGTCCAGGTCGGAGTCGCCATCCCCGCCCAAGCCCACCAACTGGAACACGGCCAACAGGCCACACAAAACCAGCATGATGGTGAAGGGCAGGTTGTACCAGGTAAATATCGTGGGCAGTGCTTCAGCTAACATGATGTCGTCATTTTACCAGCAATTGCTACGCAGAGGTATACGGGAATGGGGGGTGGTGGTTGTATTCGTTATCCGTGAGCCGTTATCCGTAAACCGTTAGCCGAAGCCCGATTACGGATTACCGATTACCAATCACGTCGTCAGATAGGGATAGGTGAGAAACAGGTTTTCCAGGACGAGACGGCCGTTGGCATTATGCTCCAGTTGCCAGAGGGCCAGGGTGGTTTGTTTGAGGCTGGCGAGTACGGCCGTGTCCGGCACACGGCTGGCAGTCTGGCGCATGGCGTCTAGCTGGTCAATGTTGGTCAGCGCGGCCAAGCCCGTTCCCCCACTTTGCGCCAGCAAATTCACATCCCGCCACCAACTCACCCACGTCTGCAACACGGCGGGGGCGGCTTCCGGTTTGTTCGCCAGTTTGTCGGCCAGTTGAAAACGACGCACCCGGCTGCCCGCCAATGCCTCCTGCAACTGCGCCAGATGCGCTGCCCGCTCCTCTAAAATGGCCGACTCTTGCGCCGCCCGTACCGCCCAACCAAGACGGCCGTCGGCCAGATGCGCCAGCAGGTGGGCCATCTCATCATCCACCCGCCAGCGGGTGGTCAAACTTTGCTCGATCAGTTCGGTGGCTAACGGCCGTAGGTTCAACGTGCGGCAGCGCGAGGAGATGGTCGGCAGCAGGGTGTCGGCGTCTGTGGCCGTCAGAATCAGCACCACGCGCGGCGGTGGCTCTTCTAGCGTTTTGAGGAAGGCGTTAGAGGCGCCAATGGTGGCGGCGTCAAACCGCTTGAGGATAGCCACTTTGGTGCGGGCTTCATACGCCGACAGGTTCAACTCTTGCTGTAACTGGCGGATGGTCTCAATTTTCAACGTCAGTTTGCCCCGGCCACTAACCTCTGGCTCTACCAGGCGCACGTCGGGATACCGGTCGTTGGCGATGAGGGCGCAGGCGCGGCACAGATGGCCGGGGCCACACGAGCCATCCGCCTGGCCGGTGCAGTTGAGCGCCTGGGCCAGGGCGCGGGCCAGCGTGGTCTTGCCCACCTGGTCGGGGCCGGTGATGAGGTAGGCGTGTCCGTTACGGCCGTGCTGCAAACTCTGCCGCAGCATTTGCACCGCCCACCCATGCCCAATCACGTTTTGCCAATCCGTCATGCGGGTATTTTATTGGGTAATGGGGGAATTGGGTAATTACCCCATTACCTCTTCCCCCATCAGCCAGCGCAGCAGGGCAAAAAAGAGGATGGCGGCGCTGAGGGTGAATAACGCGGGACGGACTTGCGCCCAGGCGTATACCCAGTGGGGGGCGGGTGTGATGGGTTCGTTTTGGGCGGCGCGGTCAACCAGGGCGGTGTAAACCGGCAGGGGGGTGAAATCGGGTTCCAGCAGGCGGAAGTAATACCAGGCGTCGTTTTGTTCGCTGTCCGACGGCCGTTTCAAAAACCAATACGCGCTCACCCCCACCCAGGGCCACTCGGCCTGGATGCGGTCATAGGCTTCCACGGCATACTGCGCCTGCTGCGTTTCCGTCACCCGGCCATAGTGGGCATCCATGCCCTCTGGGGCCACATTCCAACCCATTTCGCTAATCCAGATTGGTTTGGCGGCGTCGCCATTGCGCACCATCAGGTCGCGGATGAGCAGATGGTGGGGGAAGTTGATGACGTTTGGCCGCAGCCGCTGGTCGGTGGCCCCCGACCACAGACCGTAGCCCTGGGCAGACATCACGTCAAAACAGGCGGCGGCGCCGGCATTGTACATGCGCTGCAAAAAGACCAGGTCGTTGACATTGGCCGGGCTGAGTTCAACGGTGGGGGTCAATGCGCCGGCCAGAACAACGGCCGTAGGGTCTACGGCCTTCACTGCTTTATAAGCGCGGCACAACAGGTCGGTATACTGCTCCGGGTTGACGGGTTGGTGGTGGCCCCATTCGCCATTGCCGTTGGGTTCGTTCCATATCTGGTAGTAGTGGATACGCCCCCGATAGCGAGTGGCGACGGCCGTGACAAAATCCACAAAATCCTGGTAATCGTCCGGGGGGGCCAGGGCGCCGGTTTGTTCTTCCGGCAGCGCCCGCGTCCAGGCCGGGGGGTTGCTCAGCCGGGCGATTAGCTCCATGTCGTATTCCTCCGCCAGTTGCACAATGTGGTCATACTTCAACCAGGCATTCACGCCGTCGGGATCGTTGCGCCGGTCTACAAAATCTCCCTTGCCATGCACCTCAATATCTTCCCAGGTGAACTCCTGGCGCAGGAAGGTGAAACCGGCCTGCCGCGCCAGTTCCAGGCTGCGGGCGCGTTTGGCTTCTTCCACTTCGGTCTGCAAAAAGGTGTTGACGCCCAGGGGGGAAACGGCCGTGACCGCCATCTCTGTGTCGGGGGCGAGCGCAGGTTGGGGGCGCACGGCTGTGTTCAACCAATGGAGTACGCCACGCAGTTGCCCGACGGCCGTCTCTTCCCCTGTGAGGTCATCAAGCGATGTGGCCGCCGGTAAGAGGGAGAGGACCAGTCCCACCGCCGCCAGCGCCACCACCAGCCGCCAGATGTTTTGTTTACGTTTGTGCATGGCGGCTACGGATCACCCATTCCCCAGCAACATTGTCCACAGGAAAGCATAGACATCAGCGGCTTCTTCAATGAGTTTGGCGGTGGGTTTGCCCAGGCCGTGCCCGGCTTTCATCTCCACCCGCAGGAGAAGCGGATGGGTGCCTGGGTCGGCTGCTTGCAGGGTAGCAGCGAACTTCTTGGCGTGCATCGGCACCACGCGGTCATCGGTGTCGGCGGTGGTGATAATGAGCGGCGGGTAGGCGACGCCGGGTTTGACGTTGTGCAAGGGCGAATAGGCGAGGAGGAAGTCAAAGTGGGCCGGGTCTGCGGTGGCGTTGCCGTATTCGCTCGTCCAGTAACGGCCGGCGGTAAACAGCTGGTAGCGCAGCATATCTATGACGGGCACGCCGCAATGCGCCGCGCCAAAGAGGTCGGGGCGCTGCACCATGCAGGCGGCCACCAGCAGGCCGCCGTTGCTGCGCCCTTCAATTGCCAGTTTTTGGGGCGATGTGTATCCCTGGGCAATGAGCCATTCGGCGGCGGCGATGAAGTCGTCAAAAACGTTTTGTTTGTTGTGCAACATGCCCGCCTGGTGCCATTCCTCGCCATATTCGGCGCCGCCGCGCAGGTTGGCCTGGGCGTAAACGCCGCCGCGTTCCAGCCAGGCCAGCCGGGCAGGCGCAAAGAGGGGGGGCACATTGATGTTGAAGCCGCCATAACCATAAAGGATAGTAGGATTACGGCCGTCCAGCTTTAGCCCTTTTTTGTGGGTGAGGAACAGGGGCACGGCCGTACCATCTTTCGATTCATAAAACACCTGCGTCGTCTCGTAAAGGGCCGGGTCGAAGTGCCGGGTGGGCTGGTAAACGGCCATCGCCTGCCCTGTGGCAAAGTCATAACAAAAGATGGTAGGCGGGTAGAGGAAGGATTGGAAATGGTAATAAAAACAGGTGTCCGCGCGACGGCCGTTCAATTCTACAATAGAGCCGAGGGTGGGCAGCGGAATTTCGCCAACGGCCGTGCCATCTTTCTGGAACAGGTAGAGATGGTGGCTGGCGTGGCGCAGCCGGTCAAGCACAAAATGCTCGTTGACCAGACGGCAGTATTCAATCATTTCGTCGCTTTCGGGGATGATCTCCTGCCAGTGAGCGCGGTCGGGATTTTCCACGTTGATGGTGATGACACGGCCGTGTGGGGCCTGGTAATCGGTTTCAAAATAGAAGAGCGGGCCATCATTGGCCAGGAAAATGTATTTGGCCTCCATCTCGTCAATCAGGCGCACAAAGTCGTCGCCGGTTTGCAGGTGGCGGTAGTAGAGGCGGTTACGCGGGTCGGTACCGTCCCAGACGTGGAGGATGAGGTAACGGCCGTCGTCCGTCACCTCTGGATTAAAGCCCAAATCGGGCGCATCCGGGCGGGCATACACCAGTTCATCGGCCGCCTGCGCCGTACCCATTTTGTGAAAGTAAACCCGGTGGTGGGTGCTGGGGGGGGCGTCCGGCATTTCAGCGGGCGTGGGATAGCGGGCGTAGTAAAAGCCGCTGTTGTCCGGCAGCCAGGCGGCGGTGGCAAATTTGCACCATTGAATGACGTCGCCGGTATCGGCGCCGGCGTCTACGTCCCGCACGTGCATGGTTTGCCAGTCAGAGCCACTTTGAGAGAGGGTGTAGGCCAGATAACGGCCGTCGTCCGTGGCCGACTGGCCGATGATGGCGACCGTGCCATCGTCGCTCAAGGTATTAGGGTCTAGCAGCACTTGTGGCGGCGCGTCGCCTTCCTGCCAGTACAGCACCGGTTGGTTTTGCAGGCCGTCGTTCTTTTGGAAAAAGGTGCGGCCATGCCGGGTAACAGGCGCGGTGTAGCGGGGGTAATTCCACAGCGTCGCCAGCCGTTCGGCAAAAACAGCCCGCGCCGGGAGTTCGTCAATAAAGTGGCGGGTGAGTTCATTTTGCGCCGCCGTCCACGCCTGGGTTTCCGGTGAATCGGGGTCTTCCAGCCAGCGGTAGGGGTCGGGAATGGCACGGCCGTGATAGTTGTCTACCACATCAGCTTGCCGGGCCGGGGGGTAAGGGAAACGGGGTTTAGTCATGGGGGTAATCGGGTAATTGGGTAAATCAGTAATTCAGGCAATCAATTACCCAATTACTCACTTACCCAATTACAACTCTACACAGGTAGTTCTTCCACCTGCGAAATGTGATGAGCAATAAAATCAGGGGCGCGTTCCCAGGTTTCGCGCTGGACTGTTCGGATGTTGACGGATAGTGTCACCTTATGGGCTGCCGGATCATAATCGGCCACAAAATTGGTGGGGATAAAAACATTGCCGCCCATTTCAATGCTCCGGCACTCCAGGTAACTGGGGTACAGCTTTAGTTCCGGGTTGACGTCATGTGTGCGATGATGCAGCCGCACTGCTTCGCCAACGCAGACACCATCGGCCGTCCACACTGTGGCAAAGCGTTTCAGTCCTTTCTGGCGCAGCATGTCCAGAGTTTCATCACGGTAACTTTCCAATTCAGACATAGTTTCCTCCTTCATACAGTCGTTTGTAGTAGGCGATTTATCGCCTTCTCTGGGCGATAAATCGCCCACTACAAACATTTTTAGCGTGTTTTATGTGCATGACAAGTGTCAATGATCGTGCGTTTAGGGTTACGGTTGTTTACCGCGGCGTGCGCATTCTTAGATGCGCATCTGAGGATGCACACTCCACTATTTACACGCTGCCTGTTGGATCACGGCCGTACATGCCCATCGCCAATACACACCCACTTATAGGTCGTCAGTTCCGCCAACCCCATGGGGCCGCGGGCGTGGAGCTTTTGGGTGCTGACGGCCACCTCCGCCCCCAGGCCAAACTGCCCGCCATCGTTAAAGCGGGTGCTGGCGTTTACAAACACCGCCGAGGAGTTGACCTCATTCACAAAACGGGTGGCGTTGGCCCAATTGTTGGTGACAATGCTGTCGCTGTGATCCAGGCTGTGGGTCTGAATGTGGTCAATGGCCTCGTCCAATTCGCAGATTTTGACGCCCAAGATCAGGGCCATCCACTCCGTATCAAAGTCTTCTGGCCCGGCAGGGATCACCGCTGCCCCGTGCCCATCGGCCTGCAAAATTTCCAGGGCACGGCCGGTTGGCCGCAGTTCCACGCCATGCCGCGCCAGCCGCGCCGCCATTTGCGGCAAAAACGCCTCGGCAACCGCCGGATGCACCAGCACGGTATCCAGGGCATTGCAGACCGACGGCCGTTGCACCTTGGCATTCTCCACAATATCCACCGCCTTACCCAGGTCGGCGCTCTCGTCCACAAAGACGTGGCAAATGCCAATGCCGCCGGTAATCACCGGAATCGTCGCCGTCTCTTTGCACAGCCTGTGCAAATTGTGGCCGCCACGCGGGATGATTACGTCCACATACTGATCCAGCCGCAGGAAATCGGCCACTAACTGGCGGTCGGGGTCGGCAATGTACTGCACGGCCGTGCCCGGCAGCCCCACCCTTTCTAACGCTGCCTGAATCACATTCACCAGGGCCAGGTTGCTGCGCCGCGTCTCCTTGCCGCCGCGCAAAATGGAGGCGTTACCCGTTTTCAGGCAAAGCGTGGCAATGTCAATGGTGACGTTGGGGCGGGCTTCGTAGATCACGCCGACCACGCCAAAGGGAATGCGGCGGCGGCTGAGGCGCAGGCCGTTGGGCAGCAGGCGGGCGTCAAATTCGCTGCCCACCGGGTCGGGCAGCGTGGCTACGTTGCGGGCATCGGCGGCCAACCCGGCAATACGCTTCTCCGTCAGCAGCAGCCGATCCAGCAGGCCGTCGCTCAGGTTTTGGGTACGGCCGTCGGCAATATCCAGTTCATTTTGCGCCAGCACCACCCCCGCCTGTGCTTCCAATTCATCGGCAATCGCCAGCAGCGCCGCGTTTTTGGCATCCGTCGTCAATGTCGCCAGTTTGCGGCTGGCCGCTTTGGCCGCTTTGCCCATCACAATCAGATCTGTCATTGTTTCGTCCTCATACAAAGAGGTTGGAGATTAGAGATTAGAGATTGTACGCTCGCCATCTCCAATCGCTAATCCCCGATCTCTCACACCAAAATCATATCATTCCGATGCACGGCCACCGGGCCATAAGCATACCCCAATAGCTCCACAATTTTATCTGAGTGATGTCCGGCGATGCGGGTGAGATCGTGACTGCTGTAGCGGGTGATGCCGCGGGCCAGTTCACGGCCGTCCGCATCCATAATGCTAATGGTATCACCACGTTCAAAGGGGCCGGCTACGGCCGTGATGCCCGCCGGTAAGAGGGAACGGCCGTTAGTACACAACGCCTGCGCTGCCCCGGCATCAACCGTTACGCTGCCCGCCGGTTTACGGCCAGCGTATATCCACTTTTTGCGGTTTTCCAGCGGCGTTTTCAGCGCCTTGAAGCGGGTGCCCACCGCTTCACCGGCCACTGCGCGGCTGATCACATCCGGGGCGTGCCCGGCAGCGATGATCACATCCGTCCCGGCGCGGCGAGCCACGTCGGCCGCCTGCAATTTGGTAGCCATGCCGCCCACGCCCAGGCCGCTGACGCTGCCCCCGGCCAACGCCTTGAGCGCCGCGTCTATGTGTTCCACTTCGGCGATGAGTTGGGCGTCCGGGTGGGTGCGGGGATCGGCCGTAAACAGGCCGGGCTGGTCGGTAAGCAGCAGCAGCAAATCAGCCTCGGCCAGCGTGGCCACCAGCGCGGAGAGGTTGTCATTGTCGCCTACCTTAATCTCCTCGGTGGCTACGGCGTCGTTTTCGTTGACGATGGGTACGATGTGATGTTCTAGGAGGGTGAGGAGGGTGTCACGGCCGTTCAAATAGCGACGGCGGTTTTGCACATCGGCGCGAGTGAGCAAAATCTGGCCCACATGAATGCCGTAAATCTCAAAAAACCGTTCGTAAAATTGCATCAGGCGGCTCTGCCCCACCGCCGCCAACATCTGTTTGTGGCTCAACGTCGGCGGCAGGTCGGGAAAGTCCAGCCGCGCCCGGCCCACGGCAATCGCGCCGGAGGTGCAGATGATGACTTCTTTACCCACCTGGTGCAGCCGGGCGCACTGCCGCACCAGTTCCACCATATGCGCCTGATCCAGGTGCGGCGTCCCCCTGGTAAGGACGCTGGTGCCGATTTTGATGACGATACGTTGGTACATGGGTTGATAGGGAGTGATTGGGTAATTGGAGATTGGAGATTGGAGATTGGAGATTAGGCGATTGGGAGATTGGGAGATTGTCACCTCATCACCCCTTCACCCCATCCCCCCTTCATCTTATCACCCCCTCACCCCCACTTCTTCTCCAGCCACCACATGATGTACAGGGCGATCAGGCCACAGATAACGGCCAGGATGTAGGCCTGCACCAGGTCGGCCTGGGTGATGTAGAGGGCGACCATGCCGGTGGCGCCGGTGAGCAGGTAGAGGATGAGGACGGCTTCGCGCTGGCTGAAGCCCAGCCGCACCAGGCGATGGCTGATGTGGTCTTTTCCGGCAGTGTTCGGGCTGAGGCCGCGCCGCAGCCGGGAAATGACGGCTAAGGTGGTGTCAAAAATGGGCACCGCCAGGATGAAAATGGGCACCATCCAGGTGACGGTGGCCTGGTTGGCCGGGAAACGCAGTTGCAAGCCTAAAATTGCCAGGGTGAAGCCCAGGAACAGCGCACCCACGTCACCCATGAAAATTTTGGCGGGCGGGAAGTTGTAACGCAGAAAACCCAGGCAAGCGCCAAACACCGCCGCCGCCAGACCGGCCACCAAAAATTGGTCGTTTTGCAGCCCCAACAGCAGCATGAACGAGGCGGCCACGCCACTGATACCGGCGCTGAGGCCATCCATGTTATCCAGGAAGTTGATGGCGTTGGTAATGCCAATCAGCCAGAGGGCGGTGATGGCGTAATTCACAATGTCCGGCAGGGGTAGCCGCACCTGAATGCCAAAGTAGATGAGAATGAAGACGGCCGTCAGTTCCCCCAGCAGTTTGAGACGGGCGGGCAGATGATAGCGGTCATCGGCCAGGCCAATTAACATGACCAGGGTGAGAGAGAGGAAAACACCGGTGACGGCGCCGGGCGTCTCATTGGCAAAAAAGACCAGGGCGACAAAAGCGCCGGCAAAAATCGCCAGCCCGCCGAGCAGGGGCATGGGGGTGCTGTGCAGCTTGCGCTGCGAGGGGGCGTCTACGAAGCCGGTGCGCAGCGCCAACCGCCGCACCCAGGGAATGCTCACGGCCGTGACCGCCAACGCTAACAGGAAAATTGCCAGGATGCCGCTCATAGGAGCAAAGTAATTGGGTAATTGAGTAATTACTCAATTACCCAATTACCTCTCCCCCTCCACAATCTCAATCCGCTCAATCACATCCCCGGCAAAGGTGGGGGCGGCGTTGGGGTCGCGCAGGGTAAGGGCGCTGAGAACGTCATCCCCTTCCAGCAGTTCGCCGAAGATGGTGTGCGCCCCGTTCAGGTGCGGCGTAGGCACAAAGGTGATGAAAAATTGACTGCCGTTGGTGTTTGGCCCGGCGTTGGCCATGGCCAGCAGGCCACGCCGGTCAAAGGTCAGGTCGTTGGCCGTCTCGTCGGCAAAGTTGTAGCCGGGGCCGCCGCCGCCCGTGCCGGTGGGGTCGCCGCCCTGCGCCATGAAGTTCGCCAGCACCCGGTGGAAGGTGGTGCCATCATAAAAACCTTGCGAGGCCAGGTAGACGAAGTTGTTTACCGTCAGCGGCGCTTCGGCGGTGTACAGGCGGAAGCGCATGGGGCCTTGAGCGGTGTGAATGATGGCTTCGTAGTTCTTTGTGGTATCAATGACAAAGGGGGGGTAACTGTCGTAATAAGCGTTGCGTTCG
This sequence comes from Anaerolineae bacterium, assembly GCA_019637635.1. Taxonomy (GTDB): domain Bacteria; phylum Chloroflexota; class Anaerolineae; order Promineifilales; family Promineifilaceae; genus CAADGU01. The sequence continues at coordinate 47,847 of JAHBVI010000007.1, read as the reverse complement.
GCAGGCGGAATAGCGGCCAACGGCCGTGCCCCATCCAACGCAAAATCCGTCACCACCTCCACTTCCGAGAGCGCCTCGCTGGCGGCATCGTTCCCCAAAATCTGGTTGAGCAATTGTTGGATTTGCGGTTTGGCCTCTTCCGGGGCGGTCGCCAGGGTTTGTTGCGCCAGTGCTTCCGCCTGCGCCAGATCGCCCTTTTGGAAGAGGGCGCGGGCTATGAGCAGATTCACGTTCCAGGCAGGAGCCACGCGGCCCTGGGGATCATACTGGCGTACATTGCCAAAGGCGGTGACGGCCGCGTCATACCGCTCGAGCTGCTGGTAAATCTGCCCCAGGCGCAGCCAGGCACGGGCGTTGTTGGGGTTGATGGCCAGCCCCTCTTCCAGGGTACCTACGGCGTCGGTGTACATGGCGTCGCGCTCGGCCTCGTCCATTTCATTACCACAAGCCACCAGAGCATCGGCCAGCCGGAAGTAGGTGTCAGTGTAGTAGGGATCAATGTCCAGCGACTCCTGGTAGGTAGCCAGGGCTGCGGGGCAGTCTTGCATCACGCTCAGTTCCAGCGAGCCGTACTCGTTACGAATGACGGAGTTTTGCGGGCTGAGCGCCAGGGCGTCCAGGTAATATGCCTGGGCGGCGTCTATGCGCTGCTGCCGCTTTACTTCGTCCTGGCTCAGGCTGATGCCGCGTGTGTTCAGGCGGGCCAGGTTGGCCGTGTGGTCGGTGTTCAGCGGGTTAATGTCTTGGGCGTCTTCCAGGCGGCTTTGCGCCTGATTGAGCAGTTGTTCCGCCCTGGCGGGATCGCTGTTGGTGAACAAGGTCGCCAATTCCAGGTAGGCGCGCCCCAAGAAGAGGTAGTAAAAGTCTTCGCGGGGGGTGCGGTCAATGGCCGCCTCATAAATGGCGATGGCGTACTGCCAGAAGTTGGTATCGCTGTTGCGGGCGGCCTGGTTGTCATAGAATTTGCCGCGTTTGTAGATGATGTCGGCCTGGACGACGCGGGTGTTGGTGAAAAGGATCGCCATGCTGGTCACCAGCACCAGCGCCGCCAACAGGGCATAGGCCGGGGTGGTTCCATTCTGGCGGATGGGCGGTTTGCGGCTGGCAGACAGGGCAAAGGCGGACAGGATGAGCAGCCCAAAAACAAACAGGTAGTAAAAGGTGAGCATGGCGGCGGCGCGAGCGGCTTCGTTTACCAGGAATTGCTGTAACAGGGCCGGGTCTTCGGGGCGGGGATTGAGGACACCGTACAGGATGCTGTAACGAAGTTGGAACGCCTGGAAATAAGCATACATGAGACCGATGCCCAGGGACACGGCCGTTAACACTCCCACTGCGCCCAATGAACTATTCCAGGCATTGTCCCACAACAGGTAGAGCAGCACGGCGCAAACCAGGCCCACGCCCAGCCCCAGCCACCCACCGGCGATGATGAGGGGAACGGTAAAGAGCAAGCCGGCCAGGGCCACGGCCGTGGCCGCCAATCGTCCTGCTTCCTCGCTCCGCCACAAGCGGTAAGCGGCCCACAGGCTCAACCCACCCCACACCCAATAGAGGCTTTGCCCCAGCAGGCTGGTGGCATTGGCCGAATCGGGCAAGGGGAAAAGCAAACGCGCCACAAAGCTGGCCGCGCCCATTACGGCAAACAGGATCAACGCCAGTTGCCGCCGGTTGGCTGCCAGCTTACGGGCCGCAGACTGGAAGCGCAGTTCCCCCTCTTTCACCATTTCGCTGGCAATTACCAGCGTGCCCAAGGCCCAGGTAAGGATGAACATGAGAAAGATAAACGGGGAATCGGTGAAATCCTTCTTGGCATTGACCAGCATGGATTGGTGGAAGATGGTGCCGGGTGTGATTTGGGTGACGCTGCTTACGTCCGGCGGCTGGTTGTAGGTGATGAACGAATAGGCCAATGTGCCCAGGATGAGGGCCAGCATCAAGGCGTTTAGCAGCAGCGGCCCCCAGACGCCGTAACTCTGGCCGGTGGCAGCGGCGGCGGGCCTGGTGGCAGCGGCGCCACTCCGTTTGCGCCCTTTTCCTGCCGGTATGACGGGCGCGGGCGCCGGCGCGGTTTCGGTGGTCTGGGCCGACATGAGCTGCGTAACCACGAACATCAGTCCCAGGTAGACAAAAAAGTGGATGCGGGTGGAGGCGATGGCGATGCCAAAGTGAATTTCCACGTAATGGGCGATGATGGCGGCAATGAGGGCGGTGATGAGCAGGCGATCCCAGCGGAACGGCTGCACCTCTTCCCCTTCCGGCAAACGGGCAAAGAGGGCGTAATAGACCAGGTATAGCACCAGCCCGCCAATGGAACCAAAGGGCAGGGCCACGCCGAAATAGATGGGGCCGCGCCAGACGGCAAATACGGCCGTGACCAACAACCCCATACCAATCCACAAACCAATCAGCAGGTAGCCATCAAACCGGGAGCGCAGCACGCCCAACCATTTGAAGCCGTAGTAAAAGACGCTGAGGTAAAGCCACTGCCAAACCAGAAAGCCCAACAGGCCGGTGATGACCAGGGCGTCATAGGTTTCGTTGTGGGAGCGGTCAGGGGAGGCGTTGCGGGCTTCGATGGTGGCCAGTTCCGGCGGGTAGAAGCGGTTATAGGCCACGTACATGGCTTCCGGGCCGTAGCCGATCAACGGCCGTAACAGATTAAACGGGTCGCTTTTACCATCCGGGAACTGGATGGGTTCGTGGGGCAGCAGCATGTCCAGCGCCCCTTCCCAGATGAGGACACGCACGCGGCCGGTGCCGGATTCTGATTCCAGAATGGTGCCCAGGCGACCGATGAGCGGCAGCCCGCGCCATTCATCCAGGGTGGTGACAACATTGCCGACGACGGGGGTTTGGGCATACGGCCGTGTCACTTCCAACGGCAGATTAAACAGCACAATCCACGCCCCTAGCAGCACCGACAGCGCCATCCAGCTAAACCAGAGCCAGCGCCAGCCACGCCGCGCCGCCAACAGCACAAAGATGGCCAGCATCACCAGCCCTACGGCGACCACAAAGGCTACAAATGACCCCATCGGCCCGGCCAGCGAAGCAAAACGGCCTGACCCGCTGAGCAAATTCAGCAGCAGCGACACCACCAGATAGGCAACGGCGGAACCGACGATGACCAGCAAGAGCGACTGTCCGGCGTCTTTCAGGCCAAAGCGGCTTTTGTCTTCGGCGGCGTTGCGCAGCGACACCAGCACAATCAGCACAAAGGCGAACATGCCCACGCCCAGCCCCAGCCAGGGGCCGCGGCTGCCCGACCAGTAAATGGTGATCAGTTGGATAGCCAGCGTAAAAATATAGATGGAAGAGCGCATGATGTCGGCGGCGGCCAACTCTTCGTCGTTGAGGATGTTGTTGAAGGAGGAGATAATGCGGGCCACCGTCAGGGGCACGGCCATGATCAGGTAGGCGGCAATGAAGATGGCGTTGCCCATGTGCCCGGCGACGCGCGTTTGCACGTTGCCGCCCCAGGGCAGCGGGTCCAGGTCGAAGTGCTGCAAGAGGCCATAGAAGGCGATGGGGATGCTGGTGATGATCACGGCCGTGACCACCCGCCGCACCTGCGCCCGTGTGCGCATGGTCATAATCGTTACCAGGAAAATGGTGATGTAGGAGAGGGTGGTGTAAGTGCCCTGCAACCGCTGGTAAGAACCGGCCCAACTGATGGCGGGCGTGACGGAAAAGATGGTGGACAGCACGTAAACCAGCGCCAGCAGCGCCACTGGCAAGATGAAGGGCGCTTTCCACACCGACTGGGCATCGCGCCAGCTGAGCCGGTTTTTGGCCTGCCAGCCGCGCTGGTCTACAAAACGCACCAGCCAGGCGGAGAGCATTACCAGGGCAATGGAGCGCAGCAGCGTCAATTTGTCCGGCTCAAACACACGGTCGGAATGGATATTAAAAAAGAGGGGGGCGGTGATGATGGCCGCCAGCCAGCCGGCTTCAATGAGGCCATCACACCAACGGGATAATTTGGACTCCATACAACGCTCTTCCTTCTTCCACAAACGTCACGCATCTCTCGTCACGCATCACAGCCCAGTGACGGGTGATGAGTGACGGGTGACGAGTGACGAGTAATTCCTTCCTGAATTTCTACCTAAAGACCTGAAAAGATTGCGGCGGGAATGGTAACGCAATGGGGGGATGGGGGCAACTGGGGGGTACGGCCGTGAACCGTAATCCGTGAACCGTAATCGGTTCACGGCCGTACCAGAAGAGGCCAGAGTAATTCCAAAGTCCAGATATTCTGTTCGAGGAGAGCCGCGCGCCCACGTGCGGCTCGTTCGCGTGTAGGCGCACGAACTCCTCGATGGCGAACAGGAGGGGAAAGGAACTGGCGTCGGTGAGGGTGTAAATGGCCCACCTGAATAGTTACTGTTCCTTTAGCAAAAACCGGCGTCAATTCCCGGCCCGCTGCAAATTGAGCGCCAGCAGCCGTTCCAGAATTTCCTCATCGCCCAGGTCAGGCGGCCAGCCGTAGGCATCCAACACCGCCCGATCCAGCGCCGTGTGGATGTCATCCAGCTCTTCAATCTCAGCGCGGCTGACGGAGTGGCGCGTCACCTTGCCAAACTCCGCCCGGTCAAACGGGGCGGCAGACCTGACAGGTCTTGAAGACCTGTCAGGTCTCGTCTCCCGGTAATAGACCAGACCGTTGTATAGATTGGTGAGGGTGCGGTTTTGCACCATTTTGGCATGGGCCACGTCAATCGTATTGCCCGGCGGCGGCGGCGGGTTCAGCCACGCCTCGCGCCAGCCATGCAGCGCCCGCGCCCAATGAGCAATCTCGGCCACACGCGGGTCGGCGCTTTCGGCCGGTTCCTGGCCGGGCGGCCAGGGGAAGGGGAAGGTTTCAAAGGTAGAAGTGGGTGTATAGCGGGGGCGGTCTTCCAGCGACGTACCTAACCGCAATGCCCACAGTTGGTGTACCCATGAATGTAACATGCCAAAAAAGTAGTCATCCTCGCGGGAAATCACGATGACTAGATTGGCAGGTAAAATGTCCGGCGTCAACCATTGAAAGAAGCGATGTTTAGACACCATAGATGTGCCCATGTATCGCTTGAGCGGTTTCAACGTATTACGCATTCCTGAACGAGACTCGGCCAACAGCCACCATTTCTCCCGATAAGCAGCCCGATTGTTTTGTTGACGTAGAGGGTAAACGGCTTCTTGAACGTATTGGAAGGGGAGTTCATACAGGCTGGCTTCGGCCAATGGCATACTGACCCCAAAATCTACAATCCATACATCCCGCGGCCGTTTGCTCAGGTCATTGCCGTTGTAGTACGGCCGTATTACATCACCATTCAAACGGCCGCTACTATTGCTTGCAGCCAGCCAGCGCCGGGCCGTTACCCCGTCAATTTCAAACGGGCCGGCCGGGGTGACGCCCATAAAAGACAAACCGCCGTTTTCTTCCAGGCGGCGCGCCTGGCTTAAATCCAGCGTATTGGCCAGGTTGGCATAGATGGCGGGGGTGGGTTTACCATCCAGGACGCGGTGGGTTTCACGGCCGTTATCAAACCCCACTATAGACACCCGCACCGCTGCCCCTTCCAATATCCAGGGGCGATCACTCCAGGCCATAAAAATGTCGCCCGATTGTTTGATGCGGTCTAACACCTGGCGATTTGGCCCGCCGCGAATGGAGTTTGTCGCCAGCAGCCCGGCGCGGGAAACAGTCCCCATTTCAATCATTGCCCTGGCTTTTTCAAACCAATAACAAACCAGATCGGCTTCATGAGCTACCCGCCCCTCGTAGATTTGAAAAAGCTGCTCAACGTAGGCGCTGCCCAATTCTGTTTTGAGCCGTTTGCCGCCTAAAAAAGGAGGATTGCTGATGATGATGTCGGCGGCGGGCCAGGTGGGTTCGGTGAGACGGCCGTTCTCGTCAACAGCCTGAATTGCATCCATCCGTTTGATGTTATGCAGGGGAGATAGAATGGGCATGGGCAACTCTTGAAAACCATTCTCATGCCGCCACTGCAAATAGCCAATCCAGGCCGTAATCTGCGCCAGTTCGTGCGCGTAGGGGTTGATTTCAATGCCCAACAACTGCTCCGGCCCAACCGTCAGCGGAATCTCCGGCAGCCCCCGCCGGGCGGCATAGGCGATCACCTGCTTCTGCAAATCCAGCAGTTGGCGCAGAGCCACATAGAGAAAGTTGCCGGAACCACAGGCCGGGTCCAGGACGCGCACGGCGGCAATCTCGGCGGCAAAGTCGGCCAGTAGTTGGTGGGCGGATGAAGTGCCAGGCACGGCCATAACCACTGCGTCAGACGAGGCATCAACGGCCGTGCCTGGCACTTGTCTTAATTCCCTATCCACCTGCCGCCGCACCTCATCCCAGCGGCGGCGCAGCGGCTCCAGCAGCACCGGCTCCACAATCAGCATAATGTCGGCCACACTGGTGTAATGCGCCCCCAACTGCGCCCGCTTCTCCGGGTCAATCACCCGCTCAAACAGCGTGCCAAAAATCGCCGGGTCCACCTGCGCCCAATTCTGCTCCGCCGCTTGCAGCAGCGAACGCGCCAGTTCCGCCGGAATGGTGGGCACAAACTCATCATCAAACAACGTGCCATCAAACTCGCGGATGCGGTAAAAACCAAAGACGCCGCCGCCGCGCATCTCCCGGAACAGGTTACGCAGCCCAAATTGCAGGTCAGCATGTTCCACCCCCTGCGAACGCACAATCTGGCTAAACACGTTGTGCGGCAGCAAATCCAAATCCTCGGCAAACAGGCAAAACAGCAGCCGCGCCAGAAAGTGGGCCAACTGCTCCGGCGTATACACCTCGCCCGTCATCGCCTGGTGCCGCTTCATGGCCTCGGCTACGGCAATAAAGGTATCGGCGCTGGCTTTGGTAATCTCCGCCTGCGTTTTGTCCGGCTTAAAACGGTCGGGGTGGAAGAAGGCCCAGCGCAGTTTTTCCAGCCCCTCGCCACGCAGCAGGTCATCAAAGGTGATGGTGTGCTGGATGGTGGGGTAGTTGTTGAAATTGGTGTGGATGATGATGGTGTGGATGTCGCTGGTGATCAGCAGCGGCGGGTTGTGCAGGTCTTCGCGGTACAGTTGCAGTTGGGCGTAGGCTTTGCCCAGGTCTTTGTGCGGCCCTTTGTATTCCCAGATGAAATGATCCCGAAAGAATACGTCGGCAAACCCTTTCTGGCCGCCCGGTTTCACCGTTTGCGTCTCAAAGGCGAAGTGTTGGCCCGCCGGGTCATAGGCCAGCGGCGGCAGATGCCCCACCAACTGGCAGACATCGTTGAAGTGGGATTGGGCCACGGCCGTTTCTTTTTGCTGAATTTTGCTCCACTTGGCGACGAATGTTTCAGGCGTCATGGGGGGTATTTTACAGCACGGCCGTGTGTTCTCCAATCAGGGCAGGTGGCAGATGGTGGGGGGGCGGGCTATAATGCGCGGCACGGCCGTTGCGGGAATTGGTAATCGGTAATCCGTCATCCGTAATCGGTAATCCGTAGGGAGAAAGCTATGGCAGGGAACAATACCCCCTTACAACAACAAACCATCAGCGATTTGCAAAATCGGCTGGAATGGTTGGACGAAGAGCGGCGCAAATTGCTCCGCCGCCTCAGTGAATTGGAACAAAAAGTGGAGCTAAAAGACCGGGAACTGGACAGCCGCGAACAACGCATCCAGGAATTGGAACGGCAAACCGCTGCCATGACCACCCAGATTTCCCGCATCCCCCAGGTAGATTTGCAGCTTTCCCAATTCAAAGACGAAATTGTGCAGATGATTGAGCAGTATGACCGGCGGCGCATCCAGTCCCAGGCCGAAATGGACCGGCTGCGCCGCGTGGAACAAGAAGGCAGCATCCGCGAATTGGGCGAAATCCGCAAAAGCCTGGAACCCATCCGCAAATTGCAGACCGACATGGATATGCGCATGGCCGAAGAAAGCCGCCTGGCCAACCTGATCGGCCAGCAAAAGACGGAAATCAGCGACCTGCGCAGCCGCGTGGAACAGGGCGACAGCAACTTTACCTTCCTGGGCGAGAAAGAAAAACACAACGCCCGCAACATCGCCGACCTGCAAACGAGCATTGTGGAAATGAATAAACGGTGGGAGGGGGTGTACGGCCGTCTCGACACCCTCAACAGCGCCCTGCTCCGCCTGGAAAACAGCCTGCCCGCCATCACCGAACGGCAAGAAGTCATCCAGCAAAGCACCAAAAACTGGATGGAACAAATTCAACTGGGCGAATACGAACGCAACCAAAAGCTGGAAGGCTGGCGGCGGGCCATGGAAGAGCAGGCCAACAACCTGGAACGGTTCAACAAAGAGTGGATTCGCTTCTCCGACCAATACAAAGAAGCCAAAATGGCCGTAGACACCCTCAGCCAGTGGCAGGAACAAATTGAAAAACAGCAGCGTGAATCGGCCGAACTCCTGCGCGTGGAAACGGGCCGCATGTTGGCCCGTTGGGACGAATTCCGCCTGGAAAACGACAAACGCTGGAAAAACGAAGACGTAGACCGTGAACAACGCTGGGCCACCGTCAACCGCCACGAACGCGAAATGCGCGAACAAATCACTCTGCTGGAAGAAGCCCTGGGCAAACTCAAAGAAGAAAAAGAGCTGCTCTGGCGCGTGCAAAATGCCCAGGCCGACGCCCTCAAACAGTGGCCGCGCATCTGGCTGGAAGAGGTGGAAAAAGCCATCGAACAAAACCCCAACCGCCGCCGCCAACCTGCCCTGGTGCCCATTCAGGAAGACAATTAGGAATTATGAATTAGGAATTATGAAGGGGGCTTTCTTTCATAATTCATAATTCATAATTCATACTTCTCCATGTATGTCATCGGCACCGCCGGCCACGTGGATCATGGCAAATCCACCCTGGTAGAAGCCCTCACCGGCATAGACCCCGACCGTCTGGCCGAAGAAAAAGCCCGCGAAATGACCATTGACCTCGGTTTTGCCTGGCTGACGCTGGGCGACGCCGACCACCAGGAAGAGGTGGGCGTGATTGACGTGCCCGGCCACCGCGACTTTATCGAAAACATGTTGGCGGGCGTGGGCGGCATTGACCTGGCGCTGCTGGTCATTGCCGCCGACGAGGGGGTGATGCCCCAGACCAGGGAACACCTGGCCATCCTGGATTTGCTGGAAGTGCGCGATGGCCTGGTGGCGCTAACCAAGGTTGACCTGGTGGCCGATGACCCCGACTGGCTGGATATGGTGACGCTGGACGTGCATGAGGTTTTGGCGGGCACAGCCCTGGCCGATGCGCCCATCCTGCCCGTGTCGGCCAAAACGGGCGAGGGGATTGCGGCTTTGAAAACGGCCGTCCACCAACACCTGCTCTCCCTGCCCCCCCGCCCGGACAACGGCCGTGCCCGCCTGCCCATTGACCGCATCTTCACCCTCGCCGGTTTTGGCACAGTGGTGACGGGTACGCTGCTGGACGGCCGTTTCCAGGTAGGTGACGCCGTGGAAATCCAGCCCGGCGGCTACAAGGGGCGCATTCGCGGCCTGCAAACACACAAGACCAAACTAGACGTGGCCCAACCCGGCAGCCGGGTAGCTATCAACCTGACGGGCATTGACCGGGAAGCATTGAAGCGAGGCGACGTGGTTGCCCGGCCCGGTGAACTGCGCCCCACCATCCTGCTGGACGCCGCCTACCGCCACCTGCCGGACGCCGCCGCGCCGCTGACGCACAACATGGAAGTGAAGCTGTTTGTCAACGCCAGCGAAGTAGTGGCGCGGGCGCGGGTCTTGGGCGCAGAGCAAATTGAGCCGGGGCAGACGGGCTGGCTGCAACTGGCCTGCACCGCACCGGTGGCGGTGCGCCGCGGCGACCGGTTTATTTTGCGACGGCCGTCGCCCGGCGCCACCCTCGGCGGCGGGCGGGTGCTTGATCCGCATCCGGGCCGCCGCCACCGCCGTTTCCGCCCGGACACGCTGGTCCGGCTGCAAACGCTGGCACAAGGTACGCCAGAGGAAAAGCTGCTGCAAACGCTGCAACGGCTGGAGCCGATAGCCAAAAACCATTTGTTGGCGGCGGCGGGGTTGGATGAGGACACGGCCGTACACACCTTGCACACCCTCCTGGAAAACGGCCAGATCATCCGCCTGGACGCGCAGCTCATCTCCCATGCCGCCTACCAGCGATGGGCGGATCATCTGGCCGGGCTGCTGGCTGAATATCACCGGCAATACCCGCTGCGGCTGGGGCTGCCGCGTGAGGAAGCGCGCAGCCGGTTGAAATTGAAAACGGCCGTTTTCAATCCCTTTCTCGCTCATGCCACCAGCGATGGGCTGGTGGCCGAAGCGGGGGCGCTGCTGCGCCGGCCCGACCACGCCATCCGCTTCAGCCCGGCGCAGCAACAGGCCATTGACCGGCTGTTGGCGCAGATGGCCCAGGCGGGCATCAATACCCCCAGCGTGAAGGAGTGCCAGACGGCCGTTGGTGAAGACGTTTATTTTGCCCTGGTGGAGTTGGGGCAGTTGCGCCCCATCAGCCACGATGTGGTTTACACGGCCGGGCAGTATGAAAGCATCATCGAGCAGTTGCAGGCGTTTTTGGCGGCGCACGGCCGTATCAACGCCGCCCAGGTGCGCGATGAATTCCAGACCAGCCGCAAATACGCCATCGCCCTGCTGGAACATCTGGATGAACGGAAAATGACCCGCCGCGTGGGCGACGAGCGGGTCTTAGCGTGACCCGTAAACCGTGACCCGTAAACGGATAACGGATAACGGATTACGGATAACGGATTACGGATTACGAAAAACGGAGTAAGAATGGAATATCGTCAACTAGGCAATTCCGGGGTGCGTGTGTCGGTGATTGGCATGGGCACCAACCGGTTTGGGAACGTGGTAAACCAGGAAACGGTGCAATCCGTTTTGTCGCTGGCGCAGGAGTTAGGCATCAACTTTATTGATACGGCCGATGTGTATGCAGGTGGGCGTTCTGAAGAAACGCTCGGCCACGCCCTCAAAGGTCGCCGCGACCGCTTTGTGCTGGCGACCAAGGTCTACATGGAAACCGGCAGCGGCCCCAACGATTATGGTGCGTCCCGCTACCACATCATGCACGGCGTCGAGGCCAGCCTGCGCCGCCTGCAAACCGACCACATAGACCTGTACCAGATGCACCGTTGGGACAACATGACGCCCATTGCCGAAACGATGCGGGCGCTGGATGACCTGATCCGCAGCGGCAAGGTGCGCTACGTGGGTGCGTCTGCTTACGCTGCCTGGCAACTGGCTGAGGCCAACCTGCTGGCCGACCTGCGCGGCTGGTCGGCGTTTGTCACCATCCAATCCCATTATCACCTGCTGGAACGGGACGTGGAAAAAGAAGTGCTGCCTTACTGCCGGGCGCACAATGTGGGGTTCATTCCCTACTTTCCGCTGGCGGGTGGCTTCCTCACCGGCAAATACCGGCGCGGCGCCGGTGCGCCCGCCGGTTCACGCGGCGAGAGCAGCGAATATGTGCAGCGGTACATGACCGAAACCAACTACACCATCGTGGAAAAACTGACCGCCTGGGCCGAGGAACGGGGCCATACGATGGGTGAACTGGCCCACGCCTGGCTGCTGGCCCAACCCCAGGTCTGTTCCGTCATCTCCGGGCTGACGAAGCTGGAACAGTTGCGGGTAAATGCAAAGGCGGGGGAGTGGGCGCTGACGGCCGTAGAACTGGCCGAAGTAGACAACATTTTGGACAAACGGTAGATTAACAAGTTTTCTAAACTTTTTACCTGCCACTGTCATTCCGAGCGAAGTCTTCGGAGCGAGGAATCCCTACACCTCGATTATTCCAGATGAACAGGATTCCTCGGAAGACCTCGGAATGACAATTGCCAGTTATGACGCGCCCCTCTCTTTCTGCTATACTCCTGATAGACAGTAAACAACTTTTAAGGAAAGGGTTTAAGGAAAGGGCTGGAGATTGGAGAATATCTTCTGAACAATACCTGCCGTTTTGAGAATCAGAGATTAAGAGATTGACATCACCCCAATCTCCCCATCTCTCAATCACCTAATCTCCAATCTCCAATCTCCAGTCTCCAATCAATCTCTACGGAGAATACATAATGAATTCAGCAAATGTCAGCCGCTGGTTTGTCTATCTTTTGGTGGGGGTAGCCATGATGGTACTGCTGTGGAGCTATACCTCCACCTCCACCCAAAAAGCGGAAATATCCATCAGCCAGTTGGCGCAGCAAATAAAGGCCAATGAAATTGAGGAGATTGTGGTGGCAGGCAACGGCCGTAGCATCACCATCACCTACGCCGACCCCAACCAACCCGAAACCCAGGCCAGCATCAGCAGCGTCACATCCCTGGAAGATATGCTGGCTGCCTACGGCATCACCCACGAAGATTACGCCGATAACCGGCCCACCATCACCTACCAGACCCCCAGCCAGTGGACGGTTTTGCTCACTGCCGCCGGCCTCTTCTTGCCCGCCATCATCATGATCGTCTTCATCTACATCATCATGCGCCAGGCGCAGGGCAGCAACAACCAGGCCATGTCCTTCGGCAAAAGCCGCGCCCGCATGTTCACCGGCGACCACCCCACCGTCACCTTTAGCGACGTAGCCGGCTGCGACGAAGCCAAAGAAGAGCTGCAAGAAGTGGTGGAATTCCTCAAGGAGCCGGAAAAATTCGTCAGTTTTGGGGCGCGTATTCCCAAAGGGGTGCTGCTGGTGGGCAGCCCCGGCACCGGCAAGACACTCATGGCCAAGGCCGTCTCCGGCGAAGCAGGTGTACCCTTCTTTTCCATCGCCGGTTCGGAGTTCGTGGAAATGTTTGTGGGCGTGGGCGCCAGCCGGGTGCGTGACCTGTTCGAGCAGGCCAAACGGCACAGCCCATGTATCATCTTCGTAGACGAAATTGACGCCGTGGGGCGGCATCGCGGCGCCGGTTTGGGCGGTTCACACGATGAACGGGAGCAGACCTTGAACCAGATTTTGGTGGAAATGGACGGTTTTGATACCGATACCCACGTCATCATCCTGGCGGCTACCAACCGGCCCGATATTCTCGACCCGGCGCTAATGCGCCCCGGCCGTTTTGACCGGCGTGTGGTCATTGACCGGCCCGACATTCGCGGCCGGGAAGCGATTTTCAAAGTCCACCTGCGCGGCAAACCGGTCTCCTCCAATGTCAGCATCAGCACGTTGGCCAAGGCGACGCCCGGTTTTGTGGGCGCGGATATTGAAAACACGGTCAACGAGGCGGCGCTGCTGGCGGCACGCCGCAACAAAAAAAGCATCGGTATGCCCGAATTCCACGATGCCATTGAGCGCGTCCAGCTTGGCCCGGAGCGCAAAAGCCGGGTGATTACACCGGAAGAGAAAGAGGTCATCGCCTACCACGAAGCCGGCCACGCCCTGGTGAGCCACTTCCTGCCGGACGGGATGCCGCTGCGCAAAGTGACGATTGTGCCGCGGGGCATGGGGCTGGGGCTGACCTGGTACATGGAAGATGACAACCTGCTGCCCACCAAATCGCAGTTGAAAGCGCGCATCACCGGGGCTTTGGGGGGCCGGGTGGCTGAAGAACTGGTATTCGGTGAAATTACGGCCGGGGCCAGCAATGATTTGCAACAAGTGACCAAGATCGCCCAAACAATGGTGACGCAGTATGGCATGAGCGAAGAGCTGGGGCCGCGGGTGTATGGACAAAAGCAAGAGATGGTGTTTTTAGGGCGGGAAATTAGCGAACAGCGGGATTATTCCGACGCCATTGCCGAAAAGATTGACGCTGAGGTACGCCAGTTGATTGACACCGAATATGAACGGGCGCGGCAAATTCTGACGGAGAATCGGGCCGCGTTGGATCGGGTAGCCGTGGTGCTGCTGGAAGTGGAGACGCTAGACGCCGATGAGTTTGTGGCGATTGTGGAGGGGCGGGAGTTGCCGGTTGGTGAAACGCAGGCAGCACGGCCGTCAACCCCTGAAACCCAAAACGCCGCCGGCCGCGCCACGCCCAAGCTGGACCCTTCGCCGTCGCCAGCTTAAAATGAGATTGGAGATCAGAGATTGGAGATTGGAAAATCCCTGATCTCCAATCTCTAATCTCTGATCTCCCACGCAAGGTATGAGCAGTTCCCTGAACGATATTTTGGCTTTCATTAACGATCTACTGCAAGCGGTAATCGTGATTTTTGGCACGGCCGTTGTCCTCTACAATCTGAGCCGGGCGCGGCGAGACCGGGTGACGCGCGCCTTTTGCGCCCTCATCTCCTTTGTGATCATCACCTACTTTGCCGAGACACTGGTCAGCCAGGCGTTAGTGCCGGTGTCGGCCGAGATTTTGCTGCGGCTGGAATGGGTGGGCATTGCCATGGTGCCGGCGGCGCAGTTCCATTTGTCTGATGCTTTATTGGTGACAACGGGCGCTATATCCCGCCGCCGCCGCCTGCTGGTGCGCGCCGGATACATCAGCGGCCTGGCATTTTTGGGGCTGGTATGGTTCACCGACTACATTGTGACCACACCGGCTAATCTGTTAACCAGCCAGACGCGACATCTGGACTCCGGGCCGTTTTTTGCGGTGTTTGTCCTCTATTTCTGGGCTGTGACTGCCGCCAGCATTTACAACGTCTGGCGGGCGCGGCATCGCTGCCTGACGCGCACCACCCGCCAACGCATGACCACCACGCTGCTGGTTTTTCTGGCCGCGCCGCTGGCCGTTTTCCCTTATCTCATCCTTAGCAGCAATGCGCCGCAAGGGGAACTGTCTATCTGGTTCTGGCTGGTGGTTATCACCGGCAACATCGTCGTGGGTATCATGTTCGCCATTATGACCGCGCACCTGATTTATTTTGGCGCGGCTTCGCCCGACCGGGTGGTGCGGGTGAAGCTGTTTAAGTTTATGGCGCGGGTGCCGCTGGCGGCTTCGATTGTGCTGGTAGTCTATGTGGTGGTACATCGGCTCAGTCCGGGGATTGGCATTCCGGTGGAAACGGCCGTGGCTGTGGCCATTGTGGCTACCGTGATGCTGGTGGAATGGGCGATTCATGCGTACAAACGGCCGTTGGAACGCTTCTTCCACCTGAACAATGACCCCGACGTGCAGCGCATCCAGCAGTTGGGCGAACGCCTGCTGACCACCAGTGACCTGCACCAATTCCTGGAAAGCATCCTGGCAGCCACGTGTGAAGCCATGCGCACCCCTACCTCCTTTGTGGTCTCTCTGACCGCCGCCGGGCCACAAATTGAATCTATTGTTGGCCCCCTGACCGAGCCGGAAACGCTACTGCAACATGATGGCTGGCACGAATTGGCGCAGGCGAATGGGGAAGAAGTGACCGATTTGCAGATGGTGGATGGGTTTATTGTGTGGCAGGAGTATTGGCTACGGCCGTTGCACAGCCGCCACCGGGATGATTTGCTGGGCATCCTGGGCATTCGCGCCCGCGCCGCCACCCCTGACCTGACGGATCAGGAGTGGCGCATCCTGGACAATCTGGAAGACCAGATTGCGGCGGCATTGGAAGACCGTATTTTGCAGCAGGAGGTGTTTGCCGCCGTGGAAGGGCTGCTGCCGCAGATTATCGCCTTGCAGCAGCGGCGCAGTGAAGCAACGTTTGGCGGGCTGCCGGTGTTCACGGCCGTGACTCCCGCCGACGCTGTAGTCAATGATCCCGACTTCAACAGCATGGTGCGTGACGCCCTGCGCGACTATTGGGGCGGCCCCAAACTGACCAAAAGCCCGCTCATGCGCCTGCAAATTGTGCAGCAGGCCATGGCCGAACACGACGGCAACGCCACCAAAGCGTTACGGGCCATCCTCAACGACGCCATCGAACTGCAAAAGCCGGAAGGGGAGCGCAACCTGACCACCGGCGAGTGGATTCTCTATAACATCCTGGAACTGAAGTTTGTGCAGGGGCAGCGGGTGCGCGACGTGGCCCGCCGCCTGGCAATGAGCGAATCTGACCTCTACCGCAAACAGCGGGTGGCGATTGAAAATGTGGCCAGCACCATCAGCGAATTGGAAATAGCCGCCCTGAGTGGGGCGGCTTCTTCTGAACCAGAGGAATTTCTTGAACCGGCGCTTGCGGAGAGCGTGGTTGGTAATCGGTAATCGGTAATCCGTTATCCGTTATCGGACTTCGGACTTCGATTCACCTGCTCACCCCGTCACCTGCTCACCCCATCACCCACTCACCCACTCACCCACTCACCCTCTCTCCTAACGCCGCCAGCACCACCTGGGCCACGTCTTGCACTTGCATGGGTTCGCCTTTTTCGCGGTTGGCGTCTTTCATCATGGTGGCGCAGAAGGGGCAGCCGACGGCCAGTGTAGCCGCGCCGGTGGATTGGGCTTCGGCGAAACGGGTGGCGTTAACGGTCTTGCCGTCGTTGACGGCCGTATCGCCATGCTCCTCCTCCTTCCAATACTGTGCCCCACCCGCGCCACAACAGAAGGAGTCACGGCCGTGACGCCCCATCTCCAGCAGCGTCACCCCCGCCTTCGCTAAGGCGTCACGCGGCTCGGCAATGACCCCATTGTGCCGCCCCAGGTAACAGGGATCATGGTAGGTCACTTTTTCCAGCGTCTTGCCGTTCAAACGCAGCTTGCCCGTGCCCACCAGGTCGGCGATCAACTGCGTATGGTGGAACACCTGGTAATGCCCGCCTAGCTCGCCATACTCTTTGCCAATGGTGGTAAAACAGTGCGGGCAGCTGGTGACAATGCGCTTTTTATCCGCGCCCGCCGCATTGAGCGTCTCAATGTTGCCCTGGGCCATCTCGTAAAACAGGTATTCATTCCCGGCGCGGCGCGCGGAATCGCCGGTGCAGCTTTCAGCGTCGCCCAAGACGGCAAAACTGACACCCGCCTCATGCAAAATGGTGGCCACGGCGCGGGTCACTTCTTGCGCGTCCGGGTTAAACGCCCCGGCGCAGCCCACCCAGAGCAGATATTCATAATCCGGGTTCTCCTCCACCAGCGGTACGGCAAAGGGGAGTGATTCGGCCCAGGCCATACGGCCGTCGGTAGACTGCCAGGGATTGCCCATGCGCTCCATGCCCACAAACGCCCCCTTTAGCTGCGCCGGGAAGGCGCTGCTCATCAATACCTGGTCGCGGCGCATATCCATAATGTCTAACATGGGCGTATTACCCACCGGGCAAACCTCGATGCAGTGCCCACAGGCGGTGCAGGCCCAGAGCGCGCTTTCACTGATGACGGAACCGAGCAGGGGAATGGGTTCGGCCGTGCCCCCGGCCAACCCGGCCATATCGTTCCGATACAGGTAGCGTTTGTTGATTTCGATGGCGGCCGGCGACAATTCCTTGCCGGTGTTATAAGCCGGGCATACTTCCTGGCAGCGGTTACACATGATGCAGGCAAAACCATCCAATAGCTGCTTCTGGCTCAGGTCAAACAGCGTACCCGCGCCAAACTGCTCAATGCTCTCATCCTCAAAATTGAGCGTGTGCATTTCGCCCAGGTAATTGCGTTCTGGCTGCACGGCAAAATTGAGCGGCCCCATGAACAGGTGGGCATGTTTGGTGTAGGGGAAGTAGGGCAAAAAGACGACGATCAGCCCTACGGCCAACCACCAACTGAAGTGCCACAACGTGGTTAACCCTTCGGGCGTCATCCCGTTTAACAAGGTCTGGGCCAGCAGGGTAGCGGTAGGCTGCCAGGGGTCGCTGCCCCCTTCCAGGCCTACCAGCGCCGCCGACGCGATCTGGCGGAAGCCGATGTGCAAGGTGATGAAGAGGATGACAATGAAGGAGTCACGCATGACGGCCCCGCCACGCACGTCCGGGTGCAGCAGCACATTCTCCCGCGCCGCCAGCGCTGGATCACCAAAAGCAAAACGGCGCAGCAGGAAGTAGACGATGCCGATCAGCACCAACGTGCCAAAGATGTCGGCCGCCAGTTGATACAGGTTGCCGATGATGTTATCCGGCACATGGAAACCGGTGATCAACCCTTCGGCCACTTCCACGCCATTTACCAGCAGGTAAAAGATGAACCCCCAGGCAACCAGGTAGTGGAAAATGGAGGTGCGGCGGCGGTGGCGGATGATGCGCCCCTGGGAAAAAAGGGCGACCACGCCTTCACGCAGGCGGCGGATCACCTGGTCGGTGCCTAGCTGGCCCTGCCCGCGCAGGATAATGCGGGCCATCAGGCCAAAGGTGTTGACGGTGGCTACCAGGCAGACCACCAACAAAAAGATGAAGGCTGCTTTTTCAAATGGGGATAACATGTGCTTCTTTCCTCCTTCTCTGATAGGACGCAGATTCTCGCGGATGACGCGGATAAAATGTTATCATAGGCAAACCGGTATGCAAACGGATTGTACCAGATTTGTGACGCAGTGCATCATTTTAGTTGGGTGAGGTCCTCCCCCGTCAGCAGCCAGCGTTCCCCGTCGGCCGGTTCCGGCCAGGGATGTTGGAACAGTTCATAGAGAAAATATTCGGCTTCGCGCAGGTCGCGGCCAAAGTGATGGTAGAGGGCGGCTACGGCCGTGTCCGCCAGTTCCAGCCGCCGTTTACCAGGCAGAGCAAAATAAGCCAGCCGCCGTTCCAGCCAGGTGTGGTAATGGGCCAGGGAAATTTCGGCATCCAGCCAGATCGTCGTCAGCGGCAGGTGGGCGCGGTGGAAGTAGGGCGTCAGGTCGGTGTGGCTGCTAAAAATGAAGGTCACGGCCGTACCCCACCCCAACCACCGTTTCCGCTCCCCTCGCCGTAACCGCTGCGCCTCATCCAAAACAAAGACGCCGCCGCTGGTCGGCCAGGACCCAAAATGGCTCTGCCCCTCCGGCAGGTACTCATACACCACCGATTGCCCTTGCGCCTGGGCCATCGCTGCCAGTTTCAGCAGGGTGGTCGTCTTGCCGCACCCTTTGGGGCCAAGCAGTTGCAGGTGAGTAAACCCCTCGTCCAGGATTTGTTGCACGGCGGGGGGGATGAAGGCCACGGCCGTCCACTCCTCCGCCGTCAGCGCCCCAAACGGATTTTTGCTGTACCCTAACCGGTGGTGAAAGAAGAACTCTCTGGTTACCATGTTGGTGGAATTGAGTAATTGGGTAATTACTCAATTACCCAATTACGTATTTCCCCATAGTTGGAATCCCTTTAGCTGTAGGGCATAATAGTACCATGTCGAAAACATCCGCCAATATGGAGTTCCTTGTATGACCAATTTTGGGCCGGCGTGGGTTGGGCAAACCCTGGGCGGTCGCTACAAAATCGAATCTATTCTGGGTCGCGGCGGCATGTCGGCCGTTTACCGCGCCCATGATCCCAATCTGAACCGGCGTGTGGCCATCAAGATTATTCACCAAAATCTGACGGACAGCCCCGAATTCATCAGGCGTTTTGAGCAGGAAGCGTCGCTCATTGCCCAACTGCGCCACCCCAACATCATCCAGGTGCATGATTTCAACCACGAAGGCAGCACGTACTACATGGTGATGGAATATATCCCCGGTGAAACGTTGTCCCACCGGCTGGAAGCATTGAAGAATGCCGGGCTGCGCCTGCCGCTGTCCGACACCGTGCGCATTATGACCAAAATTTGCAGCGCCGTAGATTACGCCCACCAGCGGCGCATGATCCACCGCGACCTGAAACCGGCCAACGTGCTGCTCGATCTGCTGGGGGAACCGACGCTGACCGATTTTGGTATTGCCAAAATGATCGGCGCGCCGCAGCCACAATCCGTCACGGCCGTACCGTTGGGCACAGCCGCTTACATGTCCCCGGAACAGGTGCGCGGCGAAGATGCCGATCATCGCTCCGACATTTACTCCCTGGGCATTATTTTGTATGAAATGCTCAGCGGCGACCCGCCTTTCCACGATGACTCCACCTACCAGGTAATGATTAAACAGGTAAGTGAACCGGCGCCGGACATTCAGGCGGTGGAAATGAACACCCCTCATTCACTGGTGGCCATTGTGGAACGGGCGCTGGCAAAGGAGCCTGATGCCCGTTTCCAGACCGCCGGTGAGATGGCTAATGCCCTGAACACGGTAGGACTGCAACTGCAAGGCCCATCCGATACCCTGGCTTCCCGCCATTTAGACCGGTTGGGTATCTTATGGCAACAGGCGCGGGATGCGTATGATGAGCGCGCCTGGCAGGAATGTATTGCCAAACTGGACGAACTGCGCCGCACCGACCCTGATTATCAGCACCACAAGGTGAGCAGTTTGCGCCGGGATGCGTTGGGGCAATTGCGCAAACAGGCCGAGCGTGACTTTGGCAGCGGGCAATTTGTGGATAGTCTGGCGGCCATCGCTGCCATCCGCCAATATGATCCCGATTATCCAGTGAATGAACTGGAATTTAAGGTGCGCATGGGAATGCAGCAGGCCGATTTGCGCAGGCAGCTTGATCATACCTACCAGGAAGCCGTCGGTCTGTTGGAGATACGGGATTACGAGGGGGCGCTGGATAAGTGGCAATCTATTCAACTGCAAAAAGAAACGCTGACGGTAGCTGACCCGATGTTGGTGGAAAAACGGGCCAGAGAAGGGGCCTGCGCCACGCTGTATACGGCCGCACTCGCCGCATTGTCCCAGCACCAGCCACAAATGGCACAGGCCAAACTGGCGCGTATTGCCGAAATTGACCCTCGTTTCCCGGATTCGGCAGCGGTGCAGGCGCAGGCGGAAGCGATGCTTGCCGGGCCACCGGTGGCTCAGTCACGCCGCGCCATGTTGGGAGTGGGCGGTATTGTGCTGGCGCTGCTGCTGTTGATTGCTGTGGGCATTGTTTGGCGGGGTATGGCCGGGGGGCCAACGGCCGTATCCCCCACCGCCACCACGCAACTGGCCGTCTTACCGGCAACGGCCACAGCAACCGCCCCCATCGTGGCCGCCACCCAGACGCCGTCCGCCACGGCTACCCACACCACTGCGCCCACCGGTACGGCCGTGCCCACCGCCACCGCCAGCCCCACAATCACCCCCACGCCCGCGCCAACGACCACGCCCCAATCGCCAGACCGGGCCATTGCCCAGGAAAACGTCTCTCTCTTTGCCGCGCCGGATGCGGCATCCACCGAATTAGCCGTTATCGAGGCCGGGGAAGCGGTCTGGGTACTGGCCCGCTCGGAGACGGGCAACTGGCTGTACGTGAGCAATGACAACGGCGACCGTGGTTTCGCCAGCCTGGAGCGACTGACCTGGCCCGGTGATATTGAAACGCTGCGGGTGCAGCAGCCGCTGGTGGTGGTGGCTGTGCCCTCGGTTACGGCCGTGCCCTCCACTGCCAACCTCGTCTTCAACCTGTACCAACTGGAAGGCACCCAAACCTGCAACGGCGAAGCCTGGACGATCAAGGTTTTTATGGAGGGGCAAGGAGGGAATGGGATTTACAACTATTACTGGAACGATGCTTTGTTGGTGGTGAATACCACCGGCAGCTACACCTTTGACGTGCGCAGCGGCGGCGGCCCCGTCATCGGCACCGGGCGCGTCACCTCCGGCAATCTTTCGGCCGAAAAAGAGTTGTTTTTGACCCGGCCGGCCTGTCCGTAAGAAGAGATTGAGAGATTGGGAGATTGGGAGATTGATAATCTCCCAATCTCCCGATCTCCTAATCTCCTGATCTCCCCAATGCCCGCCCTCACCACCCACCACCTGAGCAAAACGTACCAACAGCCGCAGGGTTGGCGGCGGGCCGCGCGTGTGCCGCCGGTCACGGCCGTGCAAGAGATCACCCTCACCGTGCCCACCGGCGAACTGTTTGGGCTGCTTGGCCCCAACGGCGCGGGCAAGACGACGCTGGTGAAGATGCTGTGTACGCTGCTGCGGCCAACGGGGGGGACGGCCGTTGTCGCCGGGCACAACCTGAGCGACGCGAGCGCCATCCGGGCGGCAGTGGGGCTGGTGGTTTCTGACGAGCGCAGCTTTTACTGGCGGCTGACGGCGCGGCAAAACCTGGACTTTTTTGCCGCCCTCTATGGGCTGCACGGCGCGGCTGCGCGGCAGCGGGTGCAGACGGTGCTGGTCGAGGTGCAGCTTGACGAGGTGGCCGAACGCCGTTTCAGCAGCTTTTCCAGTGGCATGAGGCAGCGGTTAGCCATTGCCCGCGCCCTGCTGCACCGGCCCCAACTCCTCTTTCTGGACGAACCGAGCCGCAGTCTGGACCCCACCGCCACCCAAAAGCTGCACGACCTGATCCTGCGCCTGCGCCGGGAACAGGGCATGACCATTTTCCTCATCACCCACGATCTGGCGGAGGCAGAGAAGTTGTGTGACCGGGTGGCGCTGCTGCACCAGGGGCAGATTCAGGCCATCGGCCAGCCGGCGGCGCTGCGCCGGGAACTGCGCCCGCAACGGCAGTATGTGGTGCAGGTGGGGGAACTAGATACGGCCGTTGCCCGCACCCTCCACCAACACAATGTCACCGTAGACGGCCGTACCCTCACCTTTCAATCAGCCGAAGAAGATGGGGTGTTGACGGCCGTGTTGCACACCCTCCACACCCACAACATCCCCATCCACACCATCAGCAGCACCCCACCTACCCTGGAGGAAGTGTTTACTTATTACACCAGGGAGGGGATCGTGAACGGTGAGCGGTGAGCGGTTACTGCTTACTGCCTACTGCTCACTACCGAAAAAATGACTTTCCTTCGCCTCAACGCCTTCCTCGTCCGCGATTTTCAGAATGAAGCCAGTTATCGCTTTGCCTTTCTGCTGACCATTGGCGGCGTGGTATTCCGTTCGCTGATCTTCTTTTTCCTGTCGGAATTCATTGGCGCCATTGCCGATCCATTTTTGGGGGAGTACGAGGGGGACTACTTTAGTTTTGTCATCATCGGCATTGCCCTGGGCGGTTATTTTGGCGTGGGGCTGACCGGCTTTTCATCCGCGCTGCGCCAGGCGCAGGTGACAGGCACACTGGAAGCCACCATGATGACGCCCACCCCCGTCTCCCTGGTCATTGTCGGTTCGGCGCTGTGGAGCTACACCTACACCACCTTCCGCGTGTTCATTTACCTGCTGTTTGGCACGCTGTTCCTGACGCTGGATTTGAGCCGGGCCAACATCCCGGCGGCGCTGCTGATTCTGGCCTTGAGCATTATCGCTTTTGCCAGCATGGGCATTATGGCCGCCAGCGTCATCATGGTCATCAAACGGGGCGACCCGGTTTCTGGGGTGTTGTCCAACACCGCCAATTTGTTGGGCGGCGTCTTTTACCCGGTGGCGATTTTACCCGCCTGGCTGCAACTGTTTTCCTACCTGCTGCCGCTGACCTATGCCCTGCACGGCCTGCGCCTGGCCATGCTGAACGGCGCAGGTTGGGCGGAACTGGCGCCGGACATTGTGGCGCTGCTGGCGTTTTGCGTGGTGTTGGCGCCCCTGTCGCTGCTGCTCTTCCGCTGGGCAGTAGAACGCGCCCGCGCCGAAGGCACCCTGGCGCATTATTAAACCTGACAGGTCTGGGAAGGCCTGACAGGTCTGGGAAGACCTGTCAGGTTTGAGAAGGGCTTATGCTTTTTGGGGGATGGCCTGGGGGGAGAGGCCGTTGGGCGAGGGGGTGGTCACGGCCGTTTACTTGCGCAGCAGCGGGCCGCCGACGGCCAGGAAGTCATACCCTTTGTCTACCAGGGTCATGTAGTCGGGGATCATGCGACGGCCGTCAATAACCAGATAGGGCGGCTGCACGGCTTTTTCAATAGTGCGGGAGAGGCCGCGAAACTCTTCCCAGTCGGTGGAGATGAAAACGGCGTCTGACCCTTTCAGGGCGTCCTGCACCGTTTCGTGGTAGGTGATGCGCTCGAAGAGGTGGTTCTTTTCCGGGTTGAACCAGTATTCTTGCGCCGCCTGCATCGCCAGCGGGTCATAGGCGCGAATTTCCTTGACGCCTTTGCTCAACAGCGATTCCACCGCTTTCAGGGCGGCCGAATCGCGCATGTCGTTGGTGCGTTTTTTGAAGGCCAGCCCCAGCAGGGCCACCGTCTTCTGGTTGAAGTTGAAGTGGGCTTCATGCACGGCGCGATCTATCAGATACGTTTTCTGGTACTCGTTGATGTTGTAGACGGCTTGCAGCAGATCGGTGGAGCAGCCGGCCTGGTTCAACTGGTAGATGAGGGATTGGATGTCTTTGCCAAAGCAGCTGCCCCCCGCGCCATTGCTGACGTAGGAACCCCAGGTGCTGATACGGCCGTCAGCCGTGACCCCGATCTTCAAATCTTCCATGCGCACATTGGGCAGGCTCTCGGCCACCCGCGCCCCCACCCCATTCCAGAAGGAAATATAGGTCAGCAGCAGGGTATTGCCCATGTATTTGATGGCTTCGGCCGTTTCCGGCGTCGTTTCCACATACTTGATGCGCACATGGTTCACAAATTGGGAATACACCCGGCGCAAAATCTGGAAATCTTCCGGCGTGTCCGCGCCCACAACCACCCGGTCGGGACGGCGTGAGCCGTCAATGGCGTTGCCCTGCGCCAGAAATTCCGGGTTGGAGGCTACCCCGAAGTTTTCCACGCCATGTTCGGCCAACACCCGCTCTAACAGGCGGGCGGTGCCAATGGGCACGGTACTTTTGTTCACCAATACCACCCGGTTTTTGGTAGGGCGGTTGGCTAACAATTGGGCCACATCATGGGCCGCTTTCAGATAGTAGCTCAGGTCGGTAGAACCATCGCGGTTGGGGGGGGTGTTGATGCACATGAAGAAGACATCGGTCTCGTCAATGACCTGGCTGATGTTACTGGTGAAGAAAAGGTAACGGCCGTGTGTCTCCTGAATCGCTTCGTACAACCCCGGCTCATTCACGTAATACTCAATCTGTGACCGGTCGCCGCTTTCATAGGCGGCAATCTTTTTGGGGTCAATGTCATAGGCATACACCTCGTGCCCCGCCTCCGCCAGGATGGCGGCGTGTGGTAAACCGACAAAACCTGTACCGACAACGATAATTTTCATATTTATTCACTCCTTAAATGGGAGATTGGGGATTGGGGATTGGAGATTGACAACCTCAATCTTCAATCTCTCATCTCTCATCTCCGGTTTTTCATGCTCTGGGATTTAAAATGTCAGGGCTTTCCCCGGTGGATTTAAGCGCCTGATTATACACAAACTACACCGGGCAGGCGCAGCACCCCTAAGGAAACAAGAAAACTCTTATGAACCGTCTAACGCGCGTGTAAAAATCAGGATTTGCAGGATAATACCAAAGAGTTTATTCGTACAGCAGGAGATTATGACTGAACCTATAACAGAAAGTTACTCATCAGATGTGGCGGTGGTGGAGGTAGACGGCGGATCTGAAGTGGCTTCGGGCCGCACCTTTATCATCGTCGGTACTGCCCACATTTCCCAGGAATCCACCGACCTGGTACGCCAGGTGATTGAACGGGAGCAGCCAGACGTGGTTTGCGTGGAACTGGACGAGCAGCGTTACCAGACGCTCGCCAACCAGCGCAAATGGGAATCGCTCGACCTGCGCCAGGTCATTCGCCAGAAGCAGATGATGACCCTCATCATCAACTTGATGCTCTCCTCCTACCAGAAGCGGTTGGGGCAAAAGCTGGGCGTGGCCCCCGGCACGGAGCTATTGGAAGCGACCAAAGTCGCCCAGGAAATGGGCATCCCCATTGAATTGGTGGATCGTGATGTGCGCATCACCCTGCGCCGCGCCTGGAACACCATGTCTTTCTGGGAAAAGAGCAAACTGCTCAGCGCCGGCCTGGCGGGCATGATGGAGGGGCAAGAAATCTCCGAGGAACAACTGGCCGAACTGCGCCAGACCGACGTACTGACGGAGTTGATGCAGGAGTTGGGTCGCTTCATGCCCAAACTCAAGACCGTCCTCATTGACGAGCGGGATACCTATATCACCCAAAAGACCCTGACCGCCAAAGGGCAAAAAGTGGTAGCCGTTGTGGGCGCGGGGCATATGCAGGGCATCCGCCAATCGCTGGCCGCCAACCAGCGCCAGGATTTAGCGCCGCTGGAAACCATCCCGCCACCCTCCAAAACCGGCACGATTATCGGTTGGGGGCTGCCGCTGCTGATGGTATTGATGCTGGGCTATATTGGCGTGACGCAGGGAGCAGCCGCCTTTGGGCAAAATCTGGCTTATTGGATTCTGGCGGGCATGATCTTGTCGGCAGTGGGGGCCATTGCCGCCTATGGGCATCCCATGACGGTTCTGGTGGCTTTTTTCACGGCTCCCTATGCCACGCTGAATCCGCTGATTGGCGTGGGGTATATTGCGGCATTGGCCCAGGTGTATGTGCGCCCGCCGACCGTGAAGCAGTTGCAGACGGTGGGCGACGATGTAACCATACCCAAACTCTGGTGGCAAAACCGGCTGCTGCGGGTGATGCTGGTGTTTGTTTTTACGACGATTGGTAATCTGATCGGCAATTTTTTGGGAGCCAGTGAGATTATTCGTAATCTGTTTTGACGGATGTGATGTGTGATGCGTGACCAGAGAATTTCACGCATTGCGCATCATTGCCCGGTAGGGAAAATTTTTTATGACGACCACGTTGCTTTTGATTCGACATGGGGTAACTGATTGGAACACGGCGCAGCGGTGGCAGGGGCACGCCGATATTCCCCTGAACGAAACGGGACGGCAGCAGGCCCACGCCCTGGCTAGACGGCTGGCAACCTGGCCGATTGAGGTCATCGTCAGTAGTGATTTGCAGCGGTGCGCGCAAACGGCCGTGACCCTGGCCGCCCCCCACAACCTGCAACCCGTGTTCGATCCCCTCTGGCGGGAACGACACGTAGGCGACTTTAGCGGGATGACCACCGAGGAAGTGCGCGCCCGTTTCCCAGAACTGTGGGCCACGTCGCCACGTGGCCTAGTTAACCCACCCAACGGCGAGGCGTTCCCTGATTTACGCCAGCGCACCCTGACGGCCTATGAAAAAGTGTTAACCGCCTACAAAGGCCAGATGGTAGCCATTGTCTCTCACGGCGGCACACTGCATACCCTCATCCGCGAGGTAATTGGGCTGAATGGCACGGAGTACGGCCGTTTCTCCCTACGCGGCAACACCGGCCTGAGCATTATCGAAGTCACCGATCATGGCGCGTATCTGACGCGCCTGAATGATACCAGTCATTTGGAGAATGGAGATTAGAGATTGGAGATTGGAGATTGGAGATTGAATCTCAAATCTCCAATCTCCAATCTCATTTACGAGGATTTATGACCGACCACATCTTACAAAAAATAGACGCGCACATTGAGCAAAACAGGGCGTATTGGCAGGGACAACTGGCGCGGCTGTGCGCGCAGCCCAGTGTCTCGGCGCAAAATTATGGCATTGATGACTGCGCCCAATTGGTAGCCACCATGCTGCAAGAGCAGGGTTTCAGAGCCGAGGTGCTGCCTTCCGATGGCTACCCGGTGGTGGTGGGCGAAGGTGGCGCCGGCAAGAAAACGCTGCTCTTCTACCTGCATTACGATGTGCAGCCGCCGGAGCCACTCGACCTGTGGGAATCGGACCCGTTTACGTTGACGGAACGGGACGGCATCCTCTACGCGCGCGGCGTCAGCGATGACAAGGGGCACATCATCTGCCGTCTGGCGGCGCTGGCCGCCGTGAAAGAGACCCTGGGCGAACTGCCCTGCCGCGTCAAATTCATCATCGAAGGCGAGGAAGAAATTGGCAGCCCCAACATGCCCGCTTTTGTGGAGCAGCACCAGGAATTGCTGGCGGCCGATGCCTGCATCTGGGAGTTTGGCGGGGTGGATTACGACGGCCGTCCCCGGCAGGCGCTCGGGATGCGCGGCATTTGTTACGTGGAACTGTCCGTGCAATCGCTCAGCCGCGACGCCCATTCCGGGTTGGGCGGTTCCATCTTTCCCAACGCCGCCTGGCGACTCACCTGGGCGCTCAGTACCCTGAAAGACCAGTATGAACGCATCCTCATCCCCGGTTTTTATGAAAATGTGCTGCCACCCAGCCCGCGTGACCTGGAACTGCTGGCCCGGCTACCCGAAGAAGCCGATGAACTTAAAGAGATGTATGGCGTGCAAGAATTTTTGTTAGGACTGGAAGGTGGGTTGCCTTTGCAGCGCACGGCCGTGTTTGAACCCACCTGCACCATTTGTGGCCTCACCGCCGGTTATCAGGGTGCCGGTTCCAAAACGGTGCTGCCTGCCAGGGCCAGCGCCAAAGTGGACTTCCGCCTGGTGCCCAACCAGACGCCACAGGAGGTGCTGAGTAAACTGCGGGCGCATCTGGATGGCCTGGGTTTCCAGGATGTGCAGATTCAATTCCTGGGTGGTGGGCGCCCGGCCAAAGTAGACCCGGATGATCCCTTTGTGCAAATTGCCAATGAGACGGCCGTAGAGGTGTACGGCCGTGACCCCATCATCGAACCCATCATCGGCGGCAGCGGCCCCAACTATCCCTTCATCCACACCCTGGGGCTGCCGCTTGTCTCGGCCGGCGTGGGCTACCCCGGCAGCAACGTCCACGCCCCCAACGAAAATATGACCATCGAGAACTTCCTCCAGGGCACCAAACACACCGCGCGCATTATTGAGCGATTCAGAAAGATGAAATAATTGGGTAATTGAGTAATTCAATTACCCAATTACATTTCCCCCCATGACTCCTCTCCCTCATATCACCATTATCGGCGCAGGGCTGGCCGGGTTATCGGCGGCGCGGGAATTGCACCTGGCCGGGTGGCCGACTACGGTGCTGGAAGCGCGGTCACGGGTAGGTGGCCGGGCCTACACCTTCCGCGACGGTTTTGCCGAGGGGCAGTACGCCGAAGCGGGCGGTGAATTTATTGAAGACATCCACGAGCGCATGTTGGCGCTGGCGCAGGAATTTGGTCTGGCGCTGGACCCGGTGCGCGGCATGGGTGAGTGGACGCGCCGGTTGGCCCTGGCGGGCAAACACGGCGAGGCGGATGATGTGGCCCTGTGGGGTCTCGATCTGGCGGCGGATATTGAACGGGTGTGGCAGGCGTTGGCGGTGCTGGGCACGGCCGTGCCCGACCCCACCCGCCCACTCACGGCTCCGCGCGCTGCCGAATTAGACCGGCAGTCAGCCGGTGACTGGCTCCACAGTCTGGATGTGCATCCATTTGCCAAAACAGTCATCACCGCCCGCCTGCGCTCTGAATACCTGGCCGAACCAGAGCAGTTATCCCTGCTGGAACTGGCGCGGTGGGGGGCGTTGTATTACAGCGATCCTGAGGACGAGGGCGAAAGTTTCCGGGTGCGCGGCGGCGTGGATCAGATTCCGCAGCGGATGGCGGCGCAGTTGCCGGATGTGCGCTTGGGGGCGGTGGTCACGGCCGTGCAACAACATGCATCCGGCGCGGTTGTCACCTTTCACCAAAACGAACAGACCCACACCCTGCCCACCGCTTATGTGGTGTTGGCTGTGCCGCCCGGCCCGGCGCGGCGCATCACCTTTAACCCGCCGCTGCCCGCCGCGCTCCAGACTGCGCTCAATGGTCTGAACTGCGGCCCCGTCACCAAAGTGATGATCCAGTACCGGCAGCGATTTTGGGAAGATGTGAACTGGCGCGGCAGCCTGCTTACCGACCGGCCCATCACCTGCACCTGGCAGCCAACCATCACGCAGCCGGGCGAGAGCGGGATATTAACGGTATATACCGGGGCCAAAGCGGGCGCGGATTTTTCGGCAATGGGTGAGCGGGAACGGATCGAAACGGCCGTGACCCAACTGGACAAACTCTTCCCCGGCTCGGCGGCATTGGTCAGCCACGCGCGCACCATGGCCTGGCTGAATGAGCCATTTAGCCTGGGCGGCTATACCTTGTTCAAACCGGGGGATGTGGTCGCTCACTGGCAGACCCTCCGTGAACCGGCAGGGCGGGTGTATGTAGCGGGAGAGCATACGGCCGTACACCAGGGCTACATGGAAGGGGCCGTGGAAAGTGGGCAGCGCGTAGCCCAACAAATTCAGGAACGGGGAGCGTGAATATAGCACTCCCAAATGAGTTGTGAAGGGAGGGGAGGCTTTAGCCGATGTGTGGTTCACCCAAAGGCTCTCCTCCGGCTGCCTGCATTTCAGATAGAGTCGCTATATGAAGAAGGCCGGTTAAGCGGGCATCATTAGCCGCTTTTCTAAAATCAATGTTGCCTGCGCCGATTCGGATAGCTGCTTTTCACCATCATATTCGATGATCTTGTCAAACCCTTGCTGTACCCAGAAACGAATAGCGGGCCAATTTTTCAGGTAAACTTGCAGCCATACGGCCGTGTAACCCCGTTCCGCTAACTGCTGCGCCAGCCCGGCCACCACTTCCTGCGCATACTGCTTGCCCTGATGTTCCGGGCGTATGACGAACATGGAAATGAAGGCGGTGGCGGGCTGTGGCAGTCGGGCGGAGTGGTGCTGCACGTGAAAGTAGCCGATGGATTCACGGCCGTTTACCGTTTCCAAACGCTGTAAGCGGAAGCCCTGATCCCCGCCGGTTTCAGCCAGGCTTTTTTCCACCAGCCGCCGAATCTCATCTTCATCCACAAGCTGAAACGTTGGATCCCATTGGGCAACATAATGGCAGGAATTAAATATCTGCGTCAGGCAGGGCACGTCCCCAGGTTGGCTGTCTTTAACGCAAATGCGCTCTGTAGACCATTCCGGCGGGAGATATTGTCGTGTGGGATTATGCTCAGTTTTCATGCCGTTGCTCGTTCACTTATAATGTTAATGGTAGCTATTGTAACCATGCTTTTGCATAATTACCCTATTCCGTGTATTTTTTGAGGGAATGATGAACAGCGCCGTAGAAATTTGGGAAACACCAACTGCCAGAGAAATGGTAATGATTGCCGGGTGGCGACAGTGGGCTGACGCCGGCAGCATTTCTTCCGGCCTGCCAGAATACCTCATCAAACAGACAAAGGCCCGGTTGATCGGTGAAATTAAACCCGACGGCTTTTATTTATTTCAACTGCCCGGCGCCCATCACCTGCTGCGCCCGGTGGTGCGTTTTGAAGATGGCTACCGCCGCAGTCTGGAAAAGCGGCGTAATGAGCTGTATTTCGCCGGAAATGAGGATAAAGGGATCGTCATTTTTCTGGGGGACGAACCACACCTGGACATTGATCGTTACGCCACTGCCTTTTTTGCGGCGGTTCATGCCCTGGGCGTGCAGCGCATTGCGTCGTTGGGGGGCGTTTATGGCCCGGTGCCATATGACAAAGACCGGGAAGTGGGCTGCATTTACAGCCTGCCGCAGATGAAAGCGGAACTGAGCCAATATGCCGTTCGTTTTTCCGACTATGAAGGCGGCGCTTCCATTGGCTCGTATCTGGCAGACTGGGCCGAACGGGAAGGGCTGCCTTTGCAGGCGTTTTATGGTTTTGTGCCCAACTATGACTTTTCCCAACTTGGCTCTGCCGGGCGGGAAGTGCGGATTGAGCATGACTATAAAGCGTGGCTGGATATTATGCGCCGCCTGAATCGCCTCTTTAACCTGAATCTGAATCTAAGTGACCTGGAACATAAAAGCCAATATCTCCTGGCTGCGCTAGACGAGGAAATAGAGGAACTGGCCGATAAACTACCCCAGATTAATGTCCGGGGCATTATGGCCCAAATTTCAGACCAGTTTACGGAACGGCCGTTTACCCCCCTGGACGATGTGTGGGAGCAAGGGTTAGCCGATCTGTTTGATGATGAATGACGGCGGCTGGTGGATAGGGGCTGGTGGTTTGTACCAGCCACCGACCACCAGCCCCTATCCACTTAATAGGCTTCTTAAGTCACCCTTCCCATAATCCAACTGAATTTTGAACTTGTTAGAGGTTTTGTGGCTTCAGCAGTAGATGGCGTCAAACTATATCTCAGCCGGCAGGCCAGCAGCAACGGCCGTTACCTCCTAGAGCAAACCCTTTACCTGCTCATTGGCTGGATTCCCACCATCATCGGCATTGCCATTCGCGGGGTGCTGTACCGGCTCATCTTAAAAATGGAAGGGCAGGCGGCCATTGAAAACGGCGTTCGCCTCCGTTTTGCCAATTACATCAAACTGGGTAACGGCGTTTATCTGGATCAGCACACCTACCTACACGCCTGCCCTGACGGCATCGAGATTGGCGACAACAGCATTGTTATGCACGGGGCCGTGCTGCACGTGTATAACTTTCGCGGCCTGCCCCATGCGGGCATTAAAATTGGTAAGGACAGTCTGGTGGGCGAGTATTCGGTCATTCGGGGGCAGGGCGGCGTCACCATTGGTGACCGGGTGTATACCTCCCCTTTCACCCAGATTATTGCCGTGAACCATGTATTTGCTGACCGGACACGGCCGTTTACCGAACAGGGCATCACCGCCGAAGGCATTGTCATTGAAGATGATGTCTGGTTGGGAGCCGGGGCCGTCATTACCGACGGCGTGCGTGTGGGCAAAGGGGCAGTGGTGGCGGCCGGCGCCGTTGTCACCAAAGATGTGCCGCCCCACACCGTCGTCGGTGGCGTACCCGCCAAAGTGATTAAAGAAATTGATGGGCAGCCGCCCTATCCAGACCGAAAAATTTATCACATTTAGGAGATTGGAGATTAGCGATTGGAGATTGAAAGCGTCTCCAATCGCTAATCTCCAATCTCCAATTACAGGAAATCCTATGACCACACTCTCTGTTGTAATCCCCGCCTATAATGAAGAAGGCGGCATCGCCGAAATCGCCCACCGGGTGCTTTCCATCCGTGAACCACTCAAAGAGGTGGGCGTGAATGGGCTGGAACTGCTGGTGGTAGATGACGGCTCTAAAGACCGCACCGTGGAAATCGCCGGCAGCATTGACGGCGTTACCCTCATTCAACATCCCCAGAACAAGGGGTACGGCGGCGCGCTCAAAACCGGTTTCAGCCAGGCTTCCGGCGAATTGATCGCCTTTTTAGACGCTGACGGCACCTACCCACCGGAGTATTTTCCGCAGTTGTGCAAAGAGGCGCTGAACGGGGCTGACCTGGTCGTCGGCTCGCGGCGCGGCGGCGCGGAAAGCCATATGCCGCCCATGCGCAAATTGGGCAATTTCATCTGGTCAAACCTGCTGACCATTTTGGGCAACCAACACGTGCAAGACCCGGCCAGCGGGATGCGGGTGTTTAAGAGCGGAATTTTAGACCAGGTATACCCACTGCCGGATGGCCTGAACCTGACGCCGGTCATGAGTACCCGCGCCATCCACGAAGGGCTAACCGTCAAAGAAATTCCCATTCCCTACAGTGAGCGCGTGGGGCGCTCCAAATTGAGCGTGGTGCATGATGGCTCGCTCTTTTTGCAGTCTATTGTGTGGACGGCGCTGACGTATAATCCGGTACGGCCGTTGGGTCTGATTGGCGTCGGTCTGGTGGGCATCTCCCTGCTGGTGGTGGTGGGGCTGGTGCTGGCCCGGCTGAGCGGCGTCACCACTCTGGGCGCGTGGGGGGTAGCGGCCATTTATACGGCGTTGGTCACGGCCGTGAGCGGCGTCAGCATCTTTGCCCTGGGCGTCACCTTTAACTACATGGTCTCCATCTTCCACAAACGACCCATGCGGCAGGGTCTCTTCAAAAAGCCGGTCTTCAAGAAACCGTTGAACCGTCATTTTGGCTGGATGGGGTTGGCCGGCATTGTGATTGGGTCGCTGGTGGGTCTGGCCAGTCTGGCGTTGACCGTCGGCGGTAACTGGCCCATCGAGCGGCTCTGGTTTTACCTGCTCTTTGGCGCCATGGCCTTCCTGGTGGGCGGGCAGCTTTTTATCTACTGGATTTTGCTGCAAGTGTTAGCCGAACTGAGCAAACGGGAAATTGAAGTAGCGCGGGATTTAGAGGGGTATGGGCCGAAATAATAAAGAGGGCATCAAGATGCCCTCTTTTTATTCGGGTAAATGTTGCTCAAAAAAAGCTGTGGCAATTTTGGGATTGTTGAGCAGGTATTGGTAGCCATCAAAACGGTGGGTGGATTCAACGTAGAGGGGGCCGCTGGGGCTGGGGGTGGCCGCCGCCATTTGGGCCACATCGGCGGCGCTGCCCCAGGCATCACCACTACCCTGAATGTACAAAACCGGCGTCTGCCCGGCGTGGGCGGCAGCAGCGGCGGGGCGAATATCGGCAAACGGCCGTCCCCCCTGCATCCGGTACAACATTTCCGCCAGGGGCAAGACAAGCAACGCGAGCGGGCCAAAATTATCACGGCCGTAACGCTGCGCAAAAACCCCCACCGACGTGGGCTGCACGGCCACCGCCGCCTGAATCTCCCGCGTCTGCGCCAGCGTATACAGCACCGTATTTCCCCCCATTGAGAAGCCAATGACGCCCATGCGCGCCGGGTCAACTTCTGGTCTGGTCTTCACAAATGCCAATGCGCCCAGCAAATCCTTTGATTCCTCAATGCCAAACGAGACCGGCGGCGCGGCGGCGCTCTCGCCATGATTGCGCAGGTCAAACATCAAAACGTTAAAGCCATCGCGGTGCAGGGCATGGGCCAGGCGAATCAATTCCACCGATTGGTTATTGGTGAGTTTGTCTAGCAGGGTCACGGCCGTAGTGCCCAACCGATTCCAGGGCCAGCCATGCACCAGGATAATCGTGGCCCCTTTGCGGCGCGAATCGGCCGGCGCGGGGACAAACCAACCGCTTAGGCGAATGCCATCCAGCGCCGGGAACTGCACATGGTCATAGGGCATGCCCAATTCGCCGGGCGTCACCCACAGCCCCAGGCGCGGCGGGCTGACAAGCTGGCGGGCAAAAAAGGCCGCCAGCACCGCCACCATCCCGGCCAACACGCCGGCCAACACAAACAACAAACGCAGCATACGACGGAATAAATTCATAATCCTCTTCCTTGAAGTAAACAAAGATTACGCAGATTTCACCGATTTATTATCTGCGAAATCTGCGCAATCTTTGATTTCCACAGTCTTGAATGAGCCAACTATTCATTCTGAACCCCTTTAAGATCAGTGAATAGGTCAGTCTCCCGACGGCCGTTCAACCCCGGCGGGTAAGCGCGAATATAGGTATCTTTGGCCAGGAAGCGGCGCATCAACCAGATTGGCGCCCGGCGGATGCCGCCTGTACCCCCACCCTGGCTGGCATGGGCCGCGCTGGCCGCCATCTTCACATCCCAGTACGGCCGATAATCAATCACCGTATTGATTTGTTTGGGATCCATGCCAATTTTGGTCAGGTCAATATCCCCGTTGCGCCCAAATTTGGTCGGGTCCTGGCGGCGCATTTTCAAGATAAAAATGCCAAACTTCACCCACCGGTTAGAAAACGCCGTGTAATACAACCGCTGCGGCTGGTACGGTTCCAGCCCCAAGTCCGGGTACTGCGCTGGGTCGGCGGCGGCCGTAAACGCCGGCGTGGTGATCTTCCAACACATGATGTGGTCGGGGTGCAGGTAGCCGCCCATCTCGTCGTGGGTAATAACGACTTGTGGCCGGATTTCCCGGATAAGTTGTACCACTTTGCCCGTCGCTTCATGCAGATCGGCATTGATAAAGGCATCGGGGTGTTCATTGGCCGGGTCGCCAACGTAGCCAGAGTCACGATACCCTAATGTGTGTAAAGTTGCCCCCAGGATATTAACTGCCTGTTTTAACTCTTCGGCGCGCACAGCCACCAGCCGGTCGTGAGCGTCTTTGTATTCATCCACCACCGAACCGGCCGCGCCATCGGTGGCAATGGCAATATGCACATCTACCCCCTCGGCCGCATAGCGGGCAAAGGTACCCCCAGGGCCAAAGGATTCATCGTCGGGGTGGGCCAGGACGGCTAATAGACGTTTGGACATAGAGAGATTGGAGATTGGAAATTAGAGATTAGGAGATTGGACGCAGACAATCTCTTAATCTCCAATCTCTAATCTTATATTCGGTGAAAATGCTGCATCATCGGCAGCAAGGGAATGGCGCGCACGGTCTGGAAGGGGTGGCGCACGCCGGGCAGGACGATCAGTTCACCCTGGTTAAACAAACGGGCCAGGCGCAGCGCCTCATTCACCGGCACCAGTTCATCCCGGTCGCCCACGCTAACCAACACGGGGCATTGGGTATGAGAGGCCATGCGCTCGGTGATGCCATTATCCACCAGATAAGTGGTCATATCGGCGGCCTGGCGCACCAGCACCCGCCAGTGACGGGCGCCATGCTCCTGCGCCAACTGCTCGGCATAGGTGGAGACTTTTTTAGCCATGATGTCCGGGTCTAGCTGCTGGTGCATTTTGGCGGCGGCTTCTTGCGTCCAGAAAAATTTGGTGGCGTGCATGAGCAGGGTCGCCACACGGCGCGGCTCTTTCAGGGCCAACATCAGCCCCAGGTAGCCGCCCAGGCTGTAGCCGGCCACATGCACCACCGGCACATTGAGAACATCGAGCAGGCCGCTCACATCAAACATCATTTTTTCCGGGTCGAGGTCTTTGGCGGTGTTGGTGGAACGGCCGTGTCCCCTTAAGTCCATCAACACCACCTGATAATCGGCCGTCAGCGGCTTGATAAACGGCCGCCACTGCACACCAATAGTCCCCAGCAGCCCAGGCAGCAGCAGCAGCGCCGGTTTTCCGTTATTG
The DNA here is from genome assembly GCA_019637635.1 of Anaerolineae bacterium. Taxonomy (GTDB): domain Bacteria; phylum Chloroflexota; class Anaerolineae; order Promineifilales; family Promineifilaceae; genus CAADGU01. The sequence continues at coordinate 11,330 of JAHBVI010000007.1, read as the reverse complement.
CCATGCACTTCATAATGTATCAAACTGCCATCATCTGTTTTCCATTCTGCCACTGTGTACCTCCTGTGGATAGTAATTGGGTAATTGGGAGATTAGGAGATTGGAGATTGGAGATCACCTCGTCACCTTGTCACCCCGTCATCCCATCGCCACCACAAACGCAATTGCATGTGTTTCCGTGTGCGAAAGGCTGATGGCCCATTGGGTAAGGCCACGCGCCTGGGCCAGGTCTTGGGCAGCCTCGTGCAGCACCAATTCCGGTTTGCCCCGTGCATCACAGACCACTTCCACATCTACCCAACGAATGTCGCCAATGCCCACGCCGAGCGCCTTGCCCACCGCCTCTTTGGCGGCAAAACGGGCAGCCAGGCTGGCGGCACGGCCGTTACAAAAAATCTGCTCCTGCTCCGTAAAAAAGCGCCGTAAAAACCGGTCGCCATACCGGGCGATGCCCTGTTCAATGCGGGCAATTTCGATCATGTCTACGCCTGCGGCTAACATTTTCGTAATCCGTGAGCCGTGAGCCGTGAGCCGTGAACCGTGAGCCGTGAACCGTGAGCCGTAATCCGTGAACCGTGATCGGATTACGATTTACGAATTACGTCCTCTACGGGCCGGCAACGGCCGTGCCCAACTGCTCCGTACTCAGATACTTCTGGGCGGCGGTCTGAATGTCGGCCAGGGTAATGGCCTGGATGCGCGCCGGGTATTCGGCCAGATAATCCAGCCCCAGTTCATACAATTCCATGTCGCCAATAATATCCGCCAGACCGCTGTTTGTCTCTAAAGACATGGGCATGGAGCCAATGCGGTACGCCTGGCTGTCGGCCAGTTCTTCGGCGCTGACCGGTTCATTTTGGATGCGGGCCACCTCTTCCAGGATGCTGGCGATGGCCTGTTCCACCGCTTCCGGGGCCACGCCGGCGGCGGCAACCCAGGGCGATGGCCCCAGGCCGCCTTGCAACTGGCTGTAGGCATAGTAGGCCAACCCTTCCTCCTCACGCACACGCAGGCCAATGCGCCCCATCATGCCAAAGACGCCGAGGATGGTGTTCATCAGGCTGGCTTCCAGGTAATCGGGCGCGGCGCGGCGCGGGCCGGGCAGCCCCAGGCGAATGTCCGCCTGGTGTTTGTCTGGCATGTTGACGTGGACGCGCAAGTGGGAGTCAGGGCGGGGCATGTCGGCAATGGTGTTGATCACCTGCTGCCGTTCGTTGTGCCAGTCGCCCAACACGGCCGTGACCCGCGCAATTGCTTCTTCCGCCTTCACCGCCCCCACCACGACGATGATGGCCCCCTGCGGCCCATAATGTTGGGCGTGGAAGGTAGATAAATCGGCCGGGCTTAATCGGCCGACAGTTTCCGGGTAGCCGCTGGCGGAACGGCCGTAGGGATGCCCCTCATACACCAGTTCGTGAAAAGCCAGGTTGGCCATGCGCCCGGTATCGTTGGTGCGCATTTGCAGGCCGGTAAGCAATTGTCCCTGCACTTTGGCTGTTTCTGCTGGGGGGAATGCCGGGTGGCGCAACACGTCGGCGGCCGTTTCCAGCAGCAGGTCAAAATCCTCTATCAATCCTTGTGCCGAAAAACCGCTGGTATGAAATGCGCCGCTAAAACTCAACTCGGCCCCCACCGCTTCCAACGCTTCGTAAATCTGGTCAAACGTCCGGTTTTGGGTACCGCGCATGAGGGAGACGGCCGTGAAATTCGCCAGCCCCGCCGTTTCCCGGTTCTCGGCCAAAGCCCCCACCCGCACCAACCCCTCCATCACCACCGATGGCGAAACGAAGTTTTCATAGGCCAGGATGGTCAGCCCATTGGGTAAAGTGTGGCGGGTAATGGTTTGGGAGTTGGGGTAACGGCCGTTGGTCATGGGGTCAGGTTTTAGGTGTTTAAGTGTTTGCGTGTCTATGTGGGGATCATACCATTGGCAATTGAAAATTGACAATTTTCAATTCTCAACGATTTTGTACCAGAGACCGGTACATTCGGGGAAGCGAATTTGGGCCTGGGCGGCCATTTCGGGGCCGAAGAAGAAGCCGAGCAGTTCGGCGGCTTCTTCCTGGCGGGCAAAATGGTAGTCGGTGCGTATCCAGGTGTGGTGAAAGTGGTGTTCTGTTTCCAGCCAGTGGTAAAACGGCCGTAAATGTTCCGGCGGCGTGGGCGTTTCAAAACCGGTGCCCAATGTTTCTAGCAAAATCATCAGCCCACCGGGACGCAGCAGGCGTTCCATTTCCGCCAGCGCCCGCCCCGCTTCTTCGCGCCAGTTGGCCGGATGCCAGCCCACAAAATGCCCAAACGCCCATCCTTCAATAGCGATGTCGGCAGCTTGGTCTGGCAAGGGGATGGTGCGATGGTCGGCTACGGCCGTGTACCAATTCATCTGTCCCCCCGCCTGCAATTTACGCGCCGCCACCGTCAGCATTGCCGACGATTGATCGTAAGCGTGGATGCTTTTCACCAGAGGGGACAGCAGGCAGGTCAGCCGCCCCGTGCCCGCGCCAAATTCGACAACGTCGGCTCCGGCCAGGGGGTGAATGGCTTGCAACGCCTTGAGGATATTACCTTCCACATCCTCCCGCGCCACCAGCCGTTCATACTCTTCTGCCTGCGTGGCGTAAATTTCTTTGAAATCGGTCATGTTTCCTCAGTTGTTAGCGCATCGTTAACAGCATGTTGCCAGCCAGCGGCGCGTTCGGCGCGCACGGCCGTTTCCAGAGCTTCTAGCTTTTCTTCCCGCCCAATAACCACCAGCACGTCGCCATCAGATAGCGGAACTGTTGAAGAAGTATCCAGCCGCACACGAGGATTGCCCTGCTCGTCCTGAAACTCCATCAGCCCGACCACATTCACATTATAACGGCGGCGTAAATCCAGTTCCACCAGCGTCTTGCCCCACCAGGAAGGCGGCGGCAAAATGCGGCGCGACCCCACACCGGGCATGATCTGGCGTTTGGCTGCTTTTTCTCTCTGCGGGCGATAAATCGTACGGTCGTGGGCCAGAATGGAGGTGATCACCAGCGTCAGCAGTGCCGGCACCACATACGTCGAGCCGAACAATTCAACGGTGAACAAGATGGCCGCCATCGGTACATTCACAATAGAGACCAGAGCGGCCGTCATACCCGGCACAATCAACAGCATGGGTTCATAATCAAAGAGAACGGCAAAGGCAGAAGCCACCATCGTGCCAAAAAAGAGTGAGGGCACCAGCAGTCCGGCCGAACCACCCGAACCAATGGTCGCCAGGGTCGCGGGCATTTTAGCAACCAGCGCCAACAGCGCCACTGCCAGGGTGAATTCTCCGGCCAGGGCTGCATTGATCACGTTATCTCCTGGCCCTAATACCAGTTCAAACCCATTTTCCCACAAATCGAATTCAAAGGTGAGGATAGCTACCGTAAAGGCAATCAGACCGGTAACGGTCGCCCCTACCAACAACCGCTGCCGCGAATCGGTAAAACGGTGATGGAAAAGATGGTCGGTGTAAGTGCGGAACCGTTTGAAAAAAATGCTGACCAGGGACACGCCCGTTGCCATCAGCACCACCACCGCATAATAACGTGGCGATGTGGGCGGCACAAAATGCTGCTCTACCGAAAAGATCATCGGATGACCCACTGTTACCAGATCGGTCAGCGAATAGGCCACCAGCGCCGAAATCAGCGTATAGGCCAGCTTTTCAATCAACGGCCGTTGGCGATACATAATTTCAATGGCAAAAAACGCGGCCGTTAAGGGCGCACCGAGTAACACGGCTACGGCCGCTGCAATGCCGCTCAACTGCGCCGTTTGCAAGTCGTCCGGGTCATCCGCCTGCCACCAGCGCCAGAAACGGCCGACCAACCCGATTTTTTCATTGGCCCTGGCAATAGGCTGGCGCGGCTTGAACAGACCAGCCGAACTGCTCTCGCCAATGAGGGTGACGCTGGCTTCCAGGCCACCGCTGCCGCCACTGCCCAATGTCACCAGTGTGACCGCAAACTTGCGCAAGGCCAGCGAGAAGGTGGGCAACTGCCAGCGCACATCCAGCCCTTCCTGCCCTTGCAAGACTCGTTCAAACGCCGGTTCTGAAGTGTAATACAAGGCAATGGCTCGCTCCAGACCGTCCCCTTCCACGTCATTCAGCTCGTGCATGATGCCGTCATCGTCCCGATAATGCACCATCATGGCATGGGTGCGGGCAATGAAGGCCACAATCAGCGCCCCCACCAGCAGCGGCGCCAACACCAACAACTGCTGCGGCCCGTGCCCCAGTTGCTCCAGATTGTGCATTGTCAGGTCAAAAAGCCAGTGGACGCTCAATTTCAGGGGATAAACAATGGCCCAAACGACTACGCCAATGATGACCGACTGCACCACCAGGCGGCGTTCTTCGTCATCAAATGTGCCCGGCAACCGGCGAACGGCGCGGAGGATGGTGGCTGGCAATCGTTTCAATGTGATGGAAATGGCTTACTCGGCCGTAAAAATCTCAGTTAACTCCACCTGGAAACCGGGCAGTACATCATCGCCCACAAGCCTATCTTCTTTACGCAGCAGCTTCATCTGCTCTGGTGAGCGGTAGACATGAATCTGTTCTAGCTGCGGGTCTACCACCCATACCATCAACACTCCAACAGCAAAATACTCCGCTAATTTCTTCTGCACCTCGCTCCAGGTGTTGGTAGGCGACATGATTTCTACCACCAGTTCTGGCGCTACATTCAGGTAGCCTTCGGTCTGGGCTTGTGCCAGCCGTTTATGGGAAATAAAAGCCACATCGGCCGCCCGCACGGTGTCTGGATTGCGCCGGGTGTAAATGCCCACCTCCCCACTCAAAGCGCGGCCAATCGGATGCGTTTTTGAGTAAATGTACAACAATGCTCCAATGATATTTTCAATATATCCATGTGGATGTCCGGTGGGCATGAGGTATTTAATCTCCCCTTTGACTAATTCCGACGGGCCAATGTCGCCCATGGCATATAACTCTTCGCCGGTTATGAGTTTGGGTGATACTTGGGGTGGAAGTTTGGTGGGGGTGGCTACGGCCGTCTGTGTACTCATGATTCTTTCCTTTCGCCAACATCATCTCATGCCTGCACAACAGGCACATTGTAACACAGAAAATCTTTACTCTTAGGCTGTATGGTTGTTGTCTGGTTCATAACGGCCGACAATGCGGTAACGCTTCTGCAAATAGGCGGCGCGCACCCGTTCAATGTCCGCCAGGGTAACGGCGTGGAGTTGGTCTAACACCGTCTCATACCAGCGATAGTCGCCCACAACGGCTTCAGCCATGCCCAATAACTGCGCCTGCCCGGTGATGCTCTCCCCGGCCAGGACAAAATCCGCTTTAGCCCGTTTGAGCGCCTTATCCAGTTCCACCTGGGTGATAGGCTCATTTTGCAGCCGGGCCAGTTCCGCGTCCAGGGCCGCTTCCACTTCGTCCAGTGTACGGCCGTGCCGCACCACCGCCTGAATCGTATACAAAAACGGGTCAATGGTCGGCGTCAGGCCGCCGGAAATAGACGCGGCCAGTTCCGTATTCACCAACGCTTTGTACAGCCGCGAGCTTTTATTGCTGCCACTGCCACCAAACATGCCCAGGCTGCTGCCCCCGGCCAACGCCGCATTCAGCAGCGCCAGCGGGAAAAAGTCGGGGTGGTTGGCCGCCGGAGCGCGGTAGGCCACCGTCAGATAGGCGGTGTCGCCAGGGCCATGCACCACCACGCGCCGTTCGCCATTTTGCGGCGGCTCTGGGCGGGCGGCGGGTATGCCGTTTGCGCCCACCGGGATGGCCCCATATAGTTCTTGCAGCCGGGTGAGCATCACGGCCGTGTCAAAATCCCCCACCACCACCAGCGTGGCCTGGGGCGGCGCGTAGTAATGGCGGTAGTGGGCCAGCAAATCGTCCTGTGTCATCGTCTGCAAATCGGCCAGGTCGCCGATCACTTCATGGTGGTAGGGGTGGACGCGGAAGGCGACGGCCGTGAGTTCCTCATTCAACAGAAAATCCGGGTCATTCTCATACATCTGCCGCTCGGCAATAATCACCGCCCGCTCCGATTCCACCTCGTCGGCATCCATGATGGTGTTCACCATGCGATCCGCTTCCAGGCGCAGTGCCAGGTCAATGCGGTTGGCGGGCATCGTCTCGTAGTAGGCGGTGAAGTCCATCCAGGTGAAAGCGTTCCACTGCCCGCCCTCGCGGGAGACCAGCCGATCCAGCGTGCCATCGGGAAAGGTAGGCGTACCCTTAAACATCATGTGTTCCACCCAATGCGAAACGCCGGTCAGCCCCGGCCGTTCGTGGCGGCTGCCCACGCGATACCAGACCATGAAACAGATCACGGGCGCATGGTGCATTTCTTTGAGGAGGATGGTAAGGCCATTAGGAAGAGTCGTTTTTGTGGTCATAGAGGAAATTATGAATTATGAATTAGGAATTAGGAATGGGGGAGATTATAGCGTGTGGTGGGGGATGGGGGTAACAAAGGCGGATTGCACCTGTACGGGCGGGACGGGCGGGTGGGGCCTTGTCGGTTCACCAATACATTCATTCCCGCCCGTCTCGCCCCGCCTGCCAACTCACCCATACATTCATTCCCGCGCCGTCCCGCCCCGCCTGCCAACCATGCCACATTGGGGGCGAGACGGCGCGGAATGGAGGCCGCGCGTTTTTCATACCATTCGCCCGCGCCGTCCCGCCCCTACGGGACGGTGAAAACCTTCATCACCTCATCCCCCAGGTGGTTGATCACCTTCACGGCAATGCGGCCGGTTTGGGGTTTGGCAAACGGCCGTGACACATCACTATGCAAACTGGCCCACGCCTCCTCGTCAATTTCTGCCTTTAGCGTGGTTTTGAGTGACTGGTACGGGTCGTTGGCCCCCAGGAAGTAGGCGTGGCGGACGAAGAAGCTCTCCTCGTTGTAATTGGTGTCAATGAACCAGCAGGCGATCCCCTCCGGGCCGGAGGAGCGCACCTCGCCGGATTGTGGATGGAAGACATCCACCCCATGAATTTGCACCTGAATCTGGCCATCGGCGGCGGGCAGGATGGCAATATCCGGTTCGCCGAAGATGACGAAGAGGTTGCCCGCGCCGGTGTTGGCCAGGTCGCCGGCCATGTGCAGGTCGGCGTTCATGCGCGCCTTGAGCACCGGGATGCGCCCCAGCTTTTCAAACTCGGCCGAATGGGCGTCGTAGTTGAAGGCGCAGGCGATGAGCACGTCAAAACCGGCGTCCCCGGCTTCGCGGGCGGCGGCGACCAGGTCGGGACGGGCGACGGTGCCAAATTCGGGACCAATGAAGATACCGGCGCGCCGTTCTTTGGCGTGTTCCCCTTCGACGTAGCGACCTTCGGCACAGATGTATTTGCCGGGCCAGCCGGTGAGGGCCGTGAAGGAGATGCGGTCTTCCTTGTGTGCCTGCTGCACCCCGGCCGTTTTCAGGTTTTCCAGGATGACGGCGGCAAAATCGGCCGCGTCGGCCTGCTGGTTGTAGCCGCTGCCGCCCTCGGCAATGAAGTTGCTGCCGCTGCCATAGGTGCCCTGGTTGACCAGTTCATCATCCTCATTCACCACCAGCACCCGATGCGGCGAGAGGCTTTCCACCGTAAACGGCCCAGCCACGCGCACGGTGCTTTTGTCTTCATACGGCTTGTCGTAGAGGTATTCCTGGTCGGCTTTGGCGGCAATGGAGGCGTCAATCTCTTGCTGGCGGGCGATGCGCAGTTCCCACCACTCGCCATGCAGCCGTTTGGCTTCTTCCGGCCAATCCGCCGGCGCTTCTCGCGGAATCTGCCACTCTTCCAGCACGTGTGGGCGAGACGGCCGGGGATGAGGTGTTGGGGAATCGCCCAGGTGACCCCCGGCCGTCCCGCCCCTACTGATCGCCTCGTTCAACTGCGCCCGCAGCGGTTCCAGCTTCTCCTGGTAGCTCTCCCAAATCACATCAATTTCGGCGTTGTTGGCGATGGATTTGAGGGTGATGTGCGGCACACGCTCATAGACGAAGCCGTGGCGGATGCTGCCGTAGGTGGGCGCGGTGGACGGGGCCGCACGGCTCACTTCCGCCTCTTTGAGCTGCCCGGCTTTAGAATCAGCCAGCAGGTAGTAGGGGTAGCGGGCGCCCATGAGGCGGGCGCGGGCCAGCGCCAGGGCCACGCGGGAGGTGTCAATGGTGATCCAGCGGCGACCCCACTGCTCGGCGACAGTGGCGGTGGTGCCGCTGCCACAGGTGGGATCGAGGACAAGATCGCCGGGGTCGGTAGTCATCAAGATACAGCGTTTGACTGCTTCAGTAGCAGTTTGCACAACATACACTTTTGGATCTGATCTGCTTTGAACACCGCCAATGTCCATCCATGCTGCATTACTCACTGTAACAGGAAAATCATCAAAAAAACGGATAAAGCGGTGTGATCCTTTAGCAACATAAATGCGATCTGCTCTTGCAAGACGCATCATTCCTTGCGTTGTAGTTTTATAAGTGCCCGAAAATGTTTTATCACAATGTGTAAATGCAAATAAAGGATTGCCTTGACTTGTTAGGTTGTCATCAACCCACAATCTTGAGCCGTCTGGTAAAGACACTTCCCCATCTTTCTCTTCCCTGGTAAGTTGTCTTGATGTACTGTCATCGAATCTAATACGGCTATATTTACTTGCCCCACTTTCGCCCCGAATCTTTTCGCCATAAGGCTGACGAAACTTCGTAACATCTTTACTTTTCCCATACCAAAGTATGTAATCACAAATGCCCGTAAGAAAATTGGTCGAGTACCCACTTGTTTTTGCAAATGCTATTTGTGAAATGAAATTTTCCTCCCCAAAAATCTCATCCATTACTGCCCGCACTCGATGGACATTTTCATCCCCAATTTGCACAAAAATGGAACCGCTGTCGGCCAGCAGGTCGCGGGCAACTGTCAGGCGGTCGCGCAGGTAGGTCAGGTAGCTGTGGATGCCGTCGCGCCAGGTGTCGCGGAACGCCTTCACCTGCTCCGGCTCGCGGGTGATGTGGTCGCGGCTGCCGTCTTTCACGTCGCGGCTGGTGGTGCTCCACTGAAAGTTGGAGTTGAACTTGATGCCGTAGGGCGGGTCAATGTAAATGCACTGCACTTTGCCGCGCAGCCCTTCGCGCTCGGCCAGGCTGGCCATCACCTGCAAGCTGTCGCCCAAAATCAGCCGGTTGCTCCAGTTGCCCTCGTGCCGGTAAAAGTCGGTGCTGTCCGCCCCTTCCGGCAGCCCGTTAAAGTCGGCAAAGAGGTTGAGCTGTAGGGGCTGGTCGGCTTTGGCCCGTTCGGCGCTCTCGCGCAGCAGGTCATCCACCAGCACTTTGGGGTGTACCTTCTCCTGGATGTAGAGCGGCGGCGCGGGCACCACCAGGTCGCTCCAATCCTGCTCATCCTTGCCCCGCCAGACAAGCTGGGGGTCGAGGTCGCGGTTGCGCCGTTCATAGACCAACTGAATCGGGCTTTTCTCCTCATCGGCCATGACGGATTGGTATTCGGCCGTGGGGATGTTGCGCCGTTTGGCGTCGTCGTGTTTGAGGGTTTCGATGTTTTTTGTCTTTTTGCGTTGTGCCATTTGTTCCTCGTTATAGGAGGCGGCAGCGGATAGGAGCGGATAAGCGGATGGTCTATCCGCTTATCCGTTTTTCATCCGCTGCGGCCTCTTATTTCTTGCCCCATTTTTGTCGTTGGTAGGCGGGTATGGTTTTGGGTGGTAAGAGGCGGTGGTATTCCAGGCGGGGACGGCCGAAATTGAAAAAGAGGGCGACGGGGCAGTTGGGCAGAGCGGCGAAGTAGCCAATCACCTGCGCCTGGTCGTCGCCGGTCATGCCGTGCGGCCGTGCTTTTAACTCCACGACGGCCGTCTCATCTACGACAAAGTCCGGGCTGTTGCCGCCAACTACCTGCCCATCCTCCAGCATAATGGGTAGATATGGCTCATCTTCAAAAGGCATGTCGGCCGTTTTTAGTTTGGCCGCCATCGCATCGTGATAGGTGGCCTCTCGATGCCCTGGCCCCAATTCATTGTGAACTTCCATTCCCAGGCCGATGAGTTTGTAAGTCAATGGCAGCCAGGGTTGGCCCTGGATGACGCCTCTTGATTTTGCCATGTGGTTTCCCCTTTTTTGCGGGCAACGGATGAAAGCGGATAAGCGGATGGTCTATCCGCTTATCCGCTTTCCATCCGTTGCCGCTGCAACAAATGATTAAATTCGGACTCGATTTCAAACACGGCCGTAAACTCGGCAAATGCCCAACGGCCGTAGCTTTGCAAATTGTTCACGCCCGGCAGCCAATACGTGCTGATGGTGTTGTGTTTGTCTTTCACGTCCTCGCCGCGCAGCCCTTTGATTTCCACGATGAGGTTGAGGGGATCGGCACGGCCGTCGTCAAGCTGCACAATAAAATCGGGCACATAGCGGCGGGGGATGCCCTTGTGCAAATAGGGGATTTCCAGCCCCAATCCCTGGTTTTTCACGTAGGCGCGGACACGGGGATGCCGTTCCACCACCCGGCAAAATTCCGCTTCCCAATCGCTATCACACACCACCCAATTGACGTGGCAGCGGCGCGGGTCGGTCTGCCAGCGCGTCGCTTTGGAAGTGGTAAAGTTGACATGCAGGGTAGAGCCGGTGGGGTTATACGCATCCAGGATCGCCTTGATCGGCCGTTCGCCCACCAGCGCCGCCGTGATAGCCGCCTTCATCCGTTCGCAGGCCATATCGGCAATCTCCTGAACCAACACCTGGGCCGGATACGTGCCGCCGGTGCAGCGCAGATAACCCCCTTCCAACCATTGCCGGACAATGCGCTTCAACTGCCCAAACAGATGCAGCTTTGGCTCTGCGCCGGGGTCACGGTATTTGTTGTAGAGCAAATGTTTGGCCAGATGGTAGACGATGGTGGATTGGCGCATCGTTTGTAAATGCTCCACCGTCAAATCCACCCCCTCGCCGATGATGCCGCGATTGTGCGTCACCGAGGGGCCAACCATGTCCGGCGTCAGGTTCAGCACGGAATCGGCCGTGAAGTGGGCGGTGAGCTGCTCGTTGGGCAGTTCCACGCGATACCCCTCCACGCGGGGGAAGGTGATTTCCAGATGGTCGCGTTCCGGCCGCACGGCATGAACGGCGATAGTCTCACGCGGCTTTTGCGGCTTGACGACGACCGGTTTGGCGGTGAAATCAAAGGGGATGCCCAAGACATCGGCATATTCCACGTTGAACAGCCCGTCTTCGTTCAGGTCATACGATTGGCGGCGCAGGGCACGGCCGACCACCTGCTCACACAACAACTGCGTACCAAACGCCCGCGCCCCCAAAATATG